>DDPM01000147.1:28923-35585 GCA_002342165.1 Hylemonella sp. UBA2468 | reverse complement strand
CCAATCACATGCACGATGCCTTGTCGTTTGGACATAAACGGAAAGTAAGCCGCCGCACCAAAGGCTTTGATGTTGGCGTCCAAAGTGGTGATTTGTTCCTTGCTGACGGAGTCGGTGATGCCGTCATACCCCAGCTCCCAACCAGTGGTGGGCGTGTTGTGGTCGGCGGNNCAAATGGCGGTCTATATAAAGGATTGCGGTACCGTCTTCTTCGGTATGGACGATGTGTTCGTCCCAAATTTTGTCGTAAAGCGTGCGTCCCATGTGTGTTCCTAAGCGATGGGGCATTTTATGCGCAGGCTAGTGGGCCTGAAGGCTCCTGATTGTGCCTATTGTTCTCGCTTGGCTAAGGTTCAATCCAGAATGTTGAGGTTAGGCCCCAAGGTTCTGACCCTTGGGTCCACGTTGTAACCCCCATATTCGGTGTACCGCAACAGGTGGCGATGGCAGGTGTTGCATTTCCAGAGATCGCAGCGGTTGTAGGGGAAAAAACTTACCGCCACCGGTGCGTCCTGAGCGTCGTAACGGGTGCCTTGAGGGTGCAGTTCCTCAAAAGTCGGTTCGTAAAGTTCTGGATCGCGTAGGGTGGCGATCTGTTCGGCATCTTGAGGCCAGCGGTATTCGCTCAAACTTTCCCATCCAGCACAAGCCCCAAGGCTGCACCTGCAGTTGGTGGGTGGAGGTGATGAGGCCAGCAGTGCTTGCAGTTCTGCTGCGGTCTGGATACGTTTCATCAAAAAACCCCGCCAACGTAGCCGTTCGACGGGAGTTGGGGGATTAAAAAAATGATTAACGCTGGTTGATGGGGGGCACGTCTCGACGAACAGAGCCTGTAAACAACTGACGTGGACGACCAATTTTGTATTCAGGGTCGCCAATCATCTCATTGAGTTGTGCAATCCAACCCACGGTTCTGGCCAAGGCAAATATTCCGGTAAACAAGTTCACTGGAATGCCAATGGCGCGTTGCACGATACCGGAGTAAAAGTCGACGTTGGGGTAAAGCTTGCGCTGCACAAAGTAATCATCTTCGAGAGCAATTTTTTCCAAGGCCATGGAGAGTTTGAACAGCGGATCGTTTTCAAGGCCCAGTTCAGCCAAAACCTCTTTGCAGGTTTCCTGCATCAGTTTGGCTCGGGGGTCGTAGTTTTTGTAAACGCGGTGTCCAAAACCCATCAAGCGCACCCCAGAGTTTTTGTCCTTCACTTGATTCATGAACTCGCCCACTTTATTCAGGCCGCCGCTGGCTTGAATTTCTTCGAGCATATTCAGGCAAGCCTCATTTGCACCTCCGTGAGCAGGCCCCCAAAGGCAAGCCACCCCCGCGGCAATGGCTGCAAATGGGTTGGTGCCAGAGGATCCACAGAGACGCACGGTGGAAGTGGAGGCATTTTGCTCATGGTCAGCATGCAAAATGAAGATTCGGTCCAGTGCACGTTCTAAAACAGGGTTGACTTCGTAATCTTCGCAAGGGTTGCCAAACATCATGCGCAAAAAGTTGCCTGAGTAACTCAGCTTGTTTTGTGGGTACATGAAGGGCTGACCAATGCCATATTTGTAGGCCATGGCCACCAAAGTCGGAAGCTTGGCTATGAGCCTGATGGCCGAAATATCCCGATGCTGCGCGTTGGTGATGTCTGTGCTGTCATGGTAGAACGCGGACATGCCGCCAATCAAACCAGTCAGCACCGCCATCGGGTGGGCATCGCGTCGGAAGCCCCTTAAGAAAAATTGCATTTGCTCGTGCACCATGGTATGAATGCTGACCAAACGGGTGAACTCTGTTTTTTTCTTGGCGTCGGGCAAATCTCCGTACAAGAGCAAATGGCAAGTTTCCATGAAGTCGCATTGGGTCGCCAATTGTTCTATGGGGTAGCCGCGGTAAAGCAGCTCGCCTTTGTCGCCATCGATGTAGGTGATGGCGGACTGGCAAGACGCAGTGGACAAAAATCCTGGGTCGTAAGTGAACATTCCGGTCTGACCGTACAACTTACGAATGTCGATCACATCGGGTCCAATGTTGCCCTCATAAACAGGCATCTCCATGCTGGGGGAGTTGTTGCTGAACGACAGGGTGGCTTTGTAGTCTGCGAGTTTCATCATGGCCCTTTCATTTGTTTCTTAACATTTCCAACACTTCGTAGGCAGCATCATCATCAAGATTCGGATGCCCCTGAGCTTCAATTTCCAAAAGCGACTTGCGGCCCAAATGGAGATCCAGCAAATCGTTGTCACTCAAATCCATCAGATTAAGCAAAGCTACGGACTGACGGATCGTCAAGGAAGCTTCATGGCGCTTAAAAAAACGTTCGATGAACAGGTCGTTTTCTAACAGACCACGACGACAACGCCATTTCAACTTGCTCAGGCTGGGTGCATCAATTAGATTGTCAGTGTTCACAAGTTGAATGTTTTGGCAAGACTTCAAACGGCTCTCGCTACCATCATTTCCTTGATTTTTCCGATGGCTTTGGTAGGGTTGAGTCCCTTGGGGCACACGTCCACGCAATTCATGATGGTGTGGCAACGGAAGAGGCGGTATGGATCTTCTAGATTGTCCAAACGCTCGCCGGTGGCTTGGTCACGGCTGTCGGCAATAAAGCGATAGGCTTGCAACAGACCAGCAGGGCCGACAAACTTATCCGGGTTCCACCAAAAACTGGGGCAACTGGTCGAGCAGCTGGCGCAAAGAATGCATTCGTACAAGCCGTTGAGCTCTTCTCGTTCTTCCGGGCTTTGCAAACGTTCTTTTTCGGGAGGGACGTTGTCGTTGACCAGGTAGGGTTTAATGGAGTGGTACTGCTTGAAAAACTGGGTCATGTCCACAATCAGGTCCCTTACCACAGGCAGGCCCGGCAAGGGCTTGAGCACAATGGTTTGGGGAAGCGTGAGCAAATTGGTCAGGCAAGCCAAGCCATTTTTACCATTGATGTTCATGGCGTCCGATCCGCAAACGCCTTCACGGCAAGAGCGGCGGTAAGAGATGCTGGGATCAACCGATTTGAGTTTGATGAGTGCATCCAACAACATGCGCTCATTGCCTTCGAGTTCGAGCTCGATGGTTTGCATGTAAGGCTTTGCGTCTTTCTCAGGGTCGTAACGGTAGATCTGGAAGGTGCGTTTTTGCATGATGTGACCTCGTGAAGGCTTAAATTGAAGTAAGCGAATTTAAAAAGTGCGAACTTTGGGCGGAATAGAGTCCACGGTCAACGGCTTGAGGTTGACTGGCTTGTAGGTCAAGCTGTTGTTTTTGCTGTGCCAAAGCGAGTGTTTCATCCACTCAGCGTCGTTACGGCCCAGCGGCGTGTGCGGATCATCAGCAGGGCGCTCGTAGTCGCTTACGGTGTGCGCACCGCGGCATTCTTTACGAGCAGCGGCTGATTCCATGGTGGCCTGGGCGCATTCGATGAGGTTGTCAACCTCCAAAGCCTCAATCCGAGCAGTGTTAAACACTTTGGAGTTGTCTTTCAGGCCAATGTGATTCACCCGCTCACGCAAATCGGCAATTTTCTTCACGCCTTCATCCATGCTGGCTTGAGTGCGGAACACACCTGCATGCAACTGCATGGCAGCTCGCATGTCGTTGGCCACATGCTGTGAGTATTCGCCCGACACGGCTGAGTCCAAGCGCGCTAGACGTGCCAAGGTTTGATCCGCAGCGTCTTTTGGAAGCGGTTTGTGTGATTTGGTGCGGCTCGCAAATTCCACCACATGGTTACCAGCAGCGCGTCCAAACACCAACAAATCCAACAATGAGTTGGTGCCTAGGCGGTTTGCACCGTGGACGCTTACGCAAGAACACTCTCCTACGGCGTACAAGCCGTTGACAACTGCGTTGTGGTCGGTAGCGGTTTGTATGACCACTTGCCCATGCACATTGGTAGGAATACCGCCCATCTGGTAATGAATGGTCGGCACCACCGGAATGGCCTCTTTAGTGATGTCTACATTGGCGAAGTTGACGCCAATTTCAAACACAGAGGGCAAGCGCTTGTGGATGGTCTCAGCACCCAGGTGATCCAGCTTGAGAAGCACATAGTCTTTGTTGGGTCCACAGCCTCGACCCTCTTTGATCTCTTGATCCATAGAACGTGACACGAAGTCGCGCGGTGCCAGGTCTTTCAGAGTGGGTGCATAACGCTCCATGAAACGTTCGCCATTGGAATTGAGAAGGATGGCGCCTTCGCCGCGACAACCTTCGGTCAGCAGCACGCCTGCGCCAGCAACGCCCGTAGGGTGGAACTGCCAGAACTCCATGTCTTCTAATGGAATGCCAGCGCGCGCTGCCATGCCCATGCCGTCGCCTGTATTGATAAAGGCGTTGGTAGAGGCTGCAAAAATTCGTCCAGCACCACCAGTAGCCAGCATTACGGTTTTGGCATGAAGCACATGCAGATCACCTGTTTCCATTTCAAGGGCGGTCACGCCCACCACGTCTCCCTCAGCGTCGCGAATGAGGTCTAAGGCCATCCACTCTACAAAGAAGTTGGTTTTGTGCTGGACGTTTTGCTGGTACAGAGTGTGCAGCATGGCGTGACCTGTTCGGTCAGCAGCAGCACACGCACGCTGCACAGGTTTTTCGCCGTAGTTGGCCGTGTGGCCACCAAATGGACGCTGATAAATGGTGCCATCGGGATTGCGGTCAAAAGGCATACCCATGTGCTCTAGGTCGTAAACCACCTTGGGGGCTTCTCGACACATGAACTCAATAGCGTCTTGATCGCCCAGCCAGTCAGAGCCCTTGATGGTGTCGTAAAAGTGATAGTGCCAGTTATCCTCAGACATATTGCCCAAAGAAGCACCGATACCCCCTTGGGCTGCCACAGTATGTGAGCGTGTGGGGAATACTTTGGAAAGTACCGCAACATTGAGGCCCGCGCGTGCCAGCTGCAGGCTGGCACGCATGCCGGAACCTCCTGCGCCAACGATGACAACGTCAAACTTACGGGTAGTGACGGGGTAAGACATAAATCAGAGCCTCCAGAGAACTTGAATGGCCCAACCGGTGCATGCGACCAACCAGACGATGGTGAATACCTGCAGCGACAGGCGAATGGAAATGGGTTTGATGTAGTCCATCCAGATATCTCGCATGCCCACCCAGACGTGGTAGCCCAGTGCAATGATGACAGTAAAGGTGATGACTTTCATCCACTGCTTGGCAAAGATGCCTGCCCAAGCTTCATAAGTGATGGGCCCTGAGATCAAAAGAACTTGAGCCAGTAATAAAAATGTGAAGAGGACCATCAACACCGCAGTGATGCGTTGGCTGAGCCAGTCGCGCAAACCATAGTGCGCGCCAACAACCACACGTTTGGAGCCGAAATTGACCGACATGATGTGCTCCTAATTTAATAAAGACCAAACAACTTGGCGCCCAAAGCCGCAGTGAGCAACAAGCTCACCAACAAGGTGCCAATGGCTGAAATGCGACCGAACTCTTTGCTCACAGCGTGACGTGCATCCATCCATAGATGGCGCAAACCTGCTGTGATGTGGTGCAAATAGGCCCATATCAGGGCCAGAGCCACCAACCTAAAAAACCAACCTGGTACCCAGCCCAAGCCTGCATTGAAAACATAGGTGAACTTGGCGTAGGAATATTCAGAGGAAATCGAAGTGTCAAACATCCAGATGATGAAGGGCAACAGCAAGAACATCACGGCACCGCTGACGCGATGAAGAATCGAAACCCAGCCTGCCGGTGGAAGGCGATAAGTGGGTAAATCTTTGAAGGCGTTGATGTTTCGAAATTCAGGCTTTGTGGGCCGGACGGGGGAGGCAACTTCTGACATGAATAGGGTCTTTCTTTAGGGGGTAACCACTAGCAAACCTGACATGAATAAACCGAATGTGGGTGCTATCCAAGCCTAAACATCTGTGCTTAATGCAATTGAATCCAGCGACACAAAAGATTCTATTGCAATGCAGCAAATATTGTGTAGGGGTTAACTATAGACGGGCAATCTGAGGGTGGTTGTGACTTGTTTCATCCCAGTTCGTTTCGGTAATGGTGTTTTTGAGTGAGGTAATAGCCTTGCCTGAATTCCATCGGAAAGTCTTGATAACTGAAGGAGGTGCGCTCGACGCTCAACAGCGGGGTGTTGGCTTCCACTTTGAGCAGATCAGCTTGGGCGGGGTTGGGCATTACAGCTCGGATGTGTTCTACCGCACGTACCATATGCACGCCGAATACGGTTTCAAACATGGCATACATGGGAGCATTTGAGTTTTGCAGGGTTTGCAAACTCAACCCCTTGAATGCGAAGGCGGGTAGCCAAATGTCTTCCAAAATGGTGGGGGGGCTCTTGTTAGATGAATTCGCCAGGCTCAGAACCCGCTGTATGTAAAACACCTGGTCAGAAGACTTCAGTCCAAGGACTTTGGCTATTCCAGATGGAGCTCGCTGTTTTTTGCAAACCAACACCTGCCTTTGGGTACCGATTTTTGAGTCAGCCGTGCTTTCGGCGGGGTCGGNNGGCCACCAGCTTTAAAAAACGGAACTGAACATGCTGTTCCGCATGCGTGGCCACAAAAGTCCCTTTGCCTTGGCGGCGTACGAGGTGGTTGTCTTTGGTCAAGACATCTAAAGCTTTGCGCACCGTGCCTTGGCTCACTTGGTAGCGTTTGGCCAATACGATTTCACTTGGAATCATTTCCCC
>DDPM01000147.1:28763-28912 GCA_002342165.1 Hylemonella sp. UBA2468 | reverse complement strand
GGCTTCCATTCCGCAGATTGGAGACTTTGCAAAATCAAATTCTTGATTTGCGAATAAAGCGGGCTGAAAGCCGGGGTGAGCATATGCAAGACAGCTTGGGAATGTGAATAATTTATGTCAGGATGTTATCTTATATAAGACATAAGACA
>DDPM01000147.1:28573-28699 GCA_002342165.1 Hylemonella sp. UBA2468 | reverse complement strand
TCGATTTTTTCCCCACCCTTTGGAGTTTTCAATGAGCAAGAAACCTGTTCGCGTGGCGGTTACTGGTGCCGCGGGTCAAATTGGATATGCCCTGTTGTTTCGTATAGCCTCAGGCGAAATGCTGGG
>DDPM01000147.1:0-28492 GCA_002342165.1 Hylemonella sp. UBA2468 | reverse complement strand
CACAAAAGGCGCTCAAGGGCGTGATGATGGAATTGGAAGACTGTGCTTTTCCTCTGCTGGCAGGTATGGAGGCCCATGGTGATCCCATGACCGCTTTCAAAGACGCCGATTACGCGTTGTTGGTGGGTTCTATGCCCCGTAAGGCGGGTATGGAGCGTGCTGAATTGCTCTCGATCAATGGTCAAATTTTCATTGGTCAGGGCAAGGCCCTCAATGCTGTGGCCAGCCGTGACGTCCGGGTTTTGGTGGTGGGCAACCCTGCCAACACCAATGCTTACATTGCCATGAAGAGTGCGCCAGACCTTCCCAGTAGAAACTTCACAGCCATGCTGCGCCTCGACCACAACCGCGCAGCCAGCCAAATTGCGGCCAAAACAGGTAAACCAGTGGCTGACATAGAAAAACTGTGCGTTTGGGGTAACCATTCTCCAACCATGTATGCCGACTATCGATTTGCAACCATCGGCGGCGCCAGCGTGAAAGACATGATCATCGACCAAGATTGGAACGCCAATACCTTTTTGCCTACCGTAGGCAAGCGTGGAGCGGCCATTATTGAAGCGCGTGGTTTATCTTCAGCGGCATCGGCTGCCAATGCCGCTATTGATCACATGCGCGACTGGGCATTGGGCACCAACGGCAAGTGGGTCACCATGGGTATCCCCTCAAGCGGCTTGTATGGCATTCCCAAAGACGTGATGTTTGGCTTTCCCGTGGTTTGCGAAGGTGGCGAATACAAAGTGGTGGAGGGCTTGTCCATTGATGAATTCAGCCAATCTTGTATTGATAAAACCCTTAAAGAGTTGTTGGACGAGCAGGCAGGTGTGAACCACTTGCTGTAAACATCAACACCAATTGATCTTTCCACATGGGTGAGCATCACCACATGACTGGCGTCCACCCGCGACAAGTGTTGCTGGGCGCTCAGGCTGCGACTGGTGTTCTTCCTGTGTGTGACCACTACAGTGGCGTTGAGCCCAGAATTCGCAAAAGCCTGCAGCTGCAAGCCGAGCTCATGGCCGAATTTGGGACTTGTGTTTTCGATGCCACCTTAGATTGCGAAGACGGCTCTCCGGTCGGTGGAGAGCTGGACCATGCCCAAATGGTGGCGGGTCTTATTCAGGAAATCTACGAGCAAGATCGACAAAATCAAGCAGCCTACGTTGATACTGGCTGGCGCAGAACTGGTGTTCGAGTTCACCCTGTGGATCACCCTGCTTTTGATTCAGATGTGGAGACCATTGCGGGCTCTGTGGGTGGGCTGCTCTGCCATGTGATGGTGCCCAAAGTGGAGTCAGTGACCGATGTCGACCGGGCTGTTCAGGCGATAGATTCCGCTTTGGTTCGGGGCCATCAAGTGCGCAAGGATGTGTTGCCCTTACATGTCTTGCTGGAGTCCTCGGCCGCGGTGCATCGAGCGTTTGATATTGCGCAGCACCCCAGGGTTCAGTCCATCAGTTTCGGGTTGATGGACTTTGTGTCTTCCCATGGTGGTGCTATTCCTGACTCGGCGATGCGGGTGGAGAGCCAAAATTCATCCCAAGAGTTGGGACAATTCAGCCATCCCTTGGTGGTTCGAGCCAAATTGGAAATTGCAGCGGCGTGTCACGCGCACGGCAAGGTGCCTTCTCATTGCGTGGTGACTGAATTTGCCGACGTTCAGGCTATGCGCTTGGCTGCTCAGCGGGCTTGCAAAGAGTTTGGCTACACCCGCATGTGGAGCATCCACCCCAGCCAAATTCGTCCTATTTTGGAGGCCATGGCCCCCTCGGAAGCAGATGTTGAACAGGCTGCTGCCATCATTGAAGCCGCTGCATCGGCTCACTGGGCGCCCGTGAACTATCAAAATCAATTGCATGACCGGGCCAGTTACCGATATTTTTGGCATATTCTAGAACGTGCGCACTCAACAGGATGCATGTTGCCCACCTCTATGTTGGCCTACTTCAATGCCCCATCCAATCCGACCCATTAAAGGAGCCAGCATGCAACGTTTTTTTTCTGTGCGTTCATTGGGTGATCCAACTGTTTATCGTGGTGCCTTTGTTTCTTGGGTGAGCACGCTGTTTGGATTGGTGTTGGGCTTGACGATCGGCTTGACAGCTTTACAGACGCATGCTCAAACCTCAAACACCTCGCCCCAAGTAAAGTCAATGGGCAAGTCCGCTGAGGTTGCTAAACGCAACAAAGGTGGTGGCGCAAAAAATCCACAGGCAAACAAAACTGCTGGCCTTCATGATGCGGCCCATTTTGCCAATCTACCGACGCTTACCCCTATGCAACTGGAACTTGCGCAGCAGGTTCTACTTGGCCAAATGCCTTGCGAGTTGGGTGCCTCGGTGTTGGTTCAAGCTTTGCCTCAGGCTGCGGGTTATTTTCAAATCCACTTCGGTAAGCAGCGTTTTGTGTTGGCCCCGGTGGAAACCTCCACAGGCGCTTTGAGGCTAGAAGATCCCAGAACAGGTGCAGTATGGCTTCAGCTTGCCAATAAATCCATGATGATGAACAGCCAATTGGGCAAGAGGGTGGTGGACGAGTGCATGAGTCCATCGCAAACTCAAGTGGCCCGTGCCATGGAAAAAAATCCGCCCCCTTCATTGCTAGAGCCGATGCCGACTCCCAAAATTTTGCAGAATTCTTTTGCTCAACAAGATTCACCCAATTAACCCCCGCTTTTATTAAGTCATTCAAAGGAGTTCTCATGTTGCAAACCTACCGTACCCATGTTGCCGAACGCGCTGCTTTGGGCATTCCTGCCTTGCCCTTATCAGCCAAGCAGACCTCTGAGTTGATTGAATTGCTTAAAAACCCACCCCAGGGTGAGGCATCCTTTTTGCTCGATCTGATCACGCACCGCGTGCCTGCTGGCGTGGACGATGCAGCCAAGGTCAAAGCCAGCTACTTGGCAGCGGTCGCCCACGGCACTGAGGTTTGCTCTCTGATCAGCCGCGCCAAAGCCACCGAGTTGCTGGGCACCATGTTGGGCGGGTACAACCTGACCCCCTTAATTGATTTGTTGGACGATTCTGAAGTGGCTTCTGTGGCAGCAGAGGGCCTCAAGAAAACTTTGCTCATGTTCGATCAGTTTCATGACGTGCAGGAAAAATCACAAAAAGGCAATGCGTTTGCCAAAGCAGTGATTCAAAGCTGGGCTGATGCCGAGTGGTTTACCTCCCGCCCTGAAGTACCCCATAGCTTGAGGCTCACTGTATTCAAAGTCACTGGCGAGACCAACACCGATGACTTGTCCCCAGCGCCTGATGCCTGGAGCCGACCCGATATTCCCTTGCATGCATTGGCGATGCTCAAAAACAAACGCGATGGCATCACACCTGAAGAAGACGGCAAGCGCGGACCTATCAAGTTCATTGAGGATCTACGCGCCCGTGGCAACCTGGTGGCCTACGTAGGCGATGTGGTCGGCACAGGTTCTTCCCGCAAGTCGGCCACCAACAGTGTGTTGTGGTTCACAGGCGAAGACATTCCCTTCGTGCCTAACAAGCGATATGGGGGTGTGTGCTTGGGCTCCAAGATCGCGCCTATCTTTTACAACACCATGGAGGACGCAGGGGCGCTGCCAATTGAGCTTGATGTCAGCCAGATGAACATGGGAGACGAAATCGAGTTGCGTCCCTACGAAGGCAAGGCCCTCAAAAACGGCCAGGTGATTGCCGAGTTCACTCTCAAAAGCGATGTGTTGCTTGATGAAGTTCGAGCTGGGGGCCGTATTCCCTTAATTGTGGGGCGCGGCTTGACTTCCAAAGCCCGCGATGCATTGGGTTTGCCACCCTCTACCCTGTTCCGCCTGCCTGACAGCCCAGTCGATTCCCAAGCTGGCTTCACTTTGGCGCAAAAAATGGTGGGCCGTGCATGCGGCTTGCCAGCGGGCAAAGGCGTGCGCCCAGGCACCTATTGCGAACCCAAAATGGCCAGTGTGGGTTCGCAAGACACCACCGGCACCATGACTCGAGACGAACTCAAAGACTTGGCTTGCCTTGGTTTTTCATCTGATTTGGTGATGCAGTCTTTCTGTCACACTGCGGCCTATCCCAAGCCCGTGGACGTGAAAATGCACCACGAACTTCCGGAGTTCATGAGTAACCGTGGCGGTATTTCTTTGCGTCCGGGCGACGGCATCATCCACAGCTGGCTCAATCGCATGTTGTTGCCTGACACCGTGGGTACAGGTGGCGACAGCCACACCCGCTTTCCGATTGGTATCAGCTTTCCTGCCGGTTCCGGTTTGGTTGCCTTTGCAGCTGCCACGGGCGTGATGCCCTTGGATATGCCTGAAAGTGTCTTGGTGCGTTTCAAAGGCCAAATGCAACCTGGCGTGACGCTGCGTGATTTGGTGCATGCGATTCCGCTCTATGCCATCAAGCAGGGTCTGTTGACCGTTGAGAAAAAAGGCAAGAAAAATATTTTCTCTGGCCGAATTCTTGAAATTGAAGGTTTGCCCGATCTCAAAGTGGAGCAAGCGTTTGAACTGTCCGATGCGTCTGCGGAGCGTTCTGCAGCGGGATGCACCGTGCGCCTGAACAAGGAGCCGGTGATCGAATACATCAATTCCAACATTGTGCTGCTCAAAAACATGATCGCTCAGGGGTACCAAGATGCCCGCACGATCACCCGCCGTATCAAGGCCATGGAAGCCTGGTTGGCCAATCCTGATTTGCTTGCGCCTGACGCCAATGCCGAGTACGCGGCTGTGCTCGAGATTGATTTGTCTCAAATCACAGAGCCGATTGTGTGTTGCCCCAATGACCCTGACGACGCCAAAACCTTGTCGGATGTGGCTGGCTCCAAAATTGATGAAGTCTTTATTGGCTCTTGCATGACCAATATTGGTCATTTCCGCGCAGCCTCCAAGCTGCTTGAAGGTAAGCGTGATATTCCAGTCAAGTTGTGGATGGCTCCTCCTACCAAAATGGATGCCCATCAACTTAACGAAGAAGGTCACTACAGCGTTTTTGGAGCCGCAGGGGCACGTATGGAAATGCCGGGTTGCTCTTTGTGCATGGGCAATCAAGCACAGGTCAAAGAAGGTGCTACGGTCATGTCCACCAGCACACGCAACTTCCCTAACCGTTTGGGAAAAAATACCAATGTGTATCTCGGCTCTGCAGAGCTCGCGGCAGTGTGTTCCAAGCTGGGCCGCATTCCGACCCGTGAGGAATATTTAGGCGATATGGCTGACCTGAATGCCCAAGGCGACAAGATCTACAAGTACATGAACTTCGATCAAATCGAGGAGTACAAAGAGGCCGCCCAGGCAGTTGTCACAACCTGAGGTTTATTGGCTGATCAGCCTGGCCTCCTCCACTTGCCACTCAAAGTAGCGTTGGAAGCTGAAAGCCAGGCTGGACATCAACACCGTGGTGCCCACCAAAAGGCTTAAGGCAACAACGGTGATGGTCAACCAATTGGTTTGCCCGGCAGGTGACTCACTGGGTTCTGTAGGGTTGAACCTGGAATTCCATTTGGTTTTGTCCATCAGCCCATAAACGATGGCGTTCAATGCGCATGCTGAAATAGTAAAGCCCAGCAAGGGAATCAGCACCCAGCTTATAGGGTCGTCTTGTCCCAAATCACGCATGCGTTCTACCCCATACCAACCCAGTGCCGTGGGTATGGGCAGAAACCACCCTAGGTTGTCTTGAAATCCATACAAATAAAACCGGTGTAAGCCCAAAGGCCCCGTTAAAAAGGCCAAACAGGTGGCTAGAGTTTTGTTTTTCATGTGTTGGATTGTCTTACGGATGTCCCATCATTTGCAGAGTGGCTATAATTTGCCCCTTTCGGTGTGTCGCTGGCCGGGTGGCCTTAGCGCGTGTCTCAACACCGAGCCTATACAAATGCTTTCAATATTGAGAGCATTTACCACCCAAAGGATCCAATATGGTCGTTATTCGACTCTCACGCGGCGGCGCAAAGGCCCGTCCGTTTTTTAACATTGTGGTTGCTGACAAGCGCAATCGTCGTGATGGGCGCTTTATTGAGCGCATCGGCTTTTACAACCCCATTGCAACTGGCGGTGAAGAAAGCATTCGCATTGCTCAGGACCGTTTGAGCTACTGGAGAGGGGTGGGTGCGCAAGCTTCCCCTACTGTAGAACGCCTGATCAAGCAGGCCGCAGCTAAGGCGGTCTGATTCTGGCGCTAGAAGCCGTAGAACTTCCAGAAGACGCCATAGAAGTCGGGCGTATTCTGGATGCATGGGGGGTCAAGGGTTGGATCAAGGTGCTGCCTTACAGCGCCCAACCTGAGGCCCTTTTTTCATCTAAGCGTTGGTACATAAAGCCCTCTGAGCGGGGAGCCAAATCTTTTGAGGGCACCTTGCTGCTCCCCATTTCGCAAGCCAAAGACCACGCAGATACCATCGTGGCATCTTCCCATGACATCCTTGACAGAACGGCTGCAGAGGGCCTTAAGGGCGCTCGCATCTTTGTGGCCAGATCCAGCTTTCCTACGGCTGCCAAAGATGAGTATTACTGGGTTGATCTTATGGGACTTCAAGTGATCAACCGGCAACAACAGCTCCTGGGTACAGTGGTAGACCTGATGTCTACGGGTCCCCAAACAGTGCTGGTGGTTCACGAACAAGCCAATCCCAAACCTGTTGAGCGCATGATTCCCTTTGTGGCGGCATTTGTGGACGACGTGGATTTGCCCACACGCACCATTAAAGTGGATTGGCAGCCCGACTTTTGAAGTTGAGGACGCCCCATCTCCCAACCCAAATATCATGCGTTTTGACGTTCTGACCCTGTTCCCCGAACTGTTTGAGCCTTTTTTTAAAAATGGGATCACGCGGCGCGCCTATGAAATGGGCTTGGTCGAAGTGCTCCTGCACAACCCTAGAGATTTTGCTGAGGGCAACTACAAGCGTGTGGATGATCGTCCGTTTGGGGGCGGACCAGGTATGGTGATGATGCCTGAACCCTTGTTTGCCGCCTTGCAAGCAGCTCAGAACCAACGCTCGCAACCCGCGCCCGTATTGCTGTTCACTCCCACGGGCAAACCTTTCACGCATGCCATGGTGGAGCATTGGGCACAAAGCCAGGGTGCCGTGCTGATTTGTGGCCGTTACGAGGGCATTGATCAGCGTTTTATCAACGCCTGCGTGGATGAAGAGTACAGCCTAGGAGACTTTGTGCTTTCCGGAGGGGAACTGCCTGCCATGACCCTGCTTGATGCCGTGGCCCGGCTGCAGCCGGGGGTCTTGGGCGACGAAGACAGCCATCAGCTCGACAGCTTCAATCCTGTTTTAGATGGCCTGTTGGACTGCCCTCATTACACCCGCCCTGAAAGCTGGCTGGGCGAGACGGTTCCTGAAGTGTTGCTCTCAGGGCACCATGCCCAAATTGAGCAATGGCGCAGAGAGCAGCGTTTGTTGCTCTCTGCCAGCTTGCGGCCCGATTTGATAGAAAAAGCAAGAAGTGCGGGCCGCCTTACAGCCTCAGACGAAAAGCTTTTGAATCAGCTTTTTTAACTCTCTCGTATAATCAAAAGCTTTTTGATCCTCTGCCAGACCGCAAAAAATTACTTTTTGCTTAAACATCATTCCGATGTAGGGTGCTTGCAAGATCCTTACGAGGTCACTATGAATTTGATTCAAACGCTCGAACAGGAAGAAATTGCCCGTCTCGATAAAAAAATCCCCGAGTTTGCCCCTGGCGACACCGTGATTGTGAATGTCAACGTGGTTGAAGGCACTCGCAAGCGTGTTCAGGCATACGAAGGCGTGGTCATTGCCAAGCGCAACCGTGGCCTTAACAGCGGCTTTATTGTTCGCAAAATCTCCAGTGGTGAAGGTGTGGAGCGTACGTTCCAAACCTACAGCCCTTTGATTGCCAGTATCGAAGTCAAGCGCCGTGGTGATGTCCGCCGTGCCAAGCTTTATTACTTGCGTGATCGCAGCGGTAAATCTGCACGCATTAAGGAAAAGTTGGTCTCTAAGACTTCTGCTGCAGCTGTCGCAGCTCCTGTCACTCCAGCCGAATAAACTTCAATCAAGAATCGGTGCCGATTCATTTCGGACCCAAAAACCGCCCAGTTTCATCACTGAGGCGGTTTTTTTATGATGCCTTCATGAGCCTGATCCCACTATCCAAGCTGCCAAATTTCGACCCCAAAAAGGTGCCTGTTTTGGGTGTCGACGACCACTTGCCTGCCGTGGCTGTAAAACATTTGTCGCCCGAGGCGTTAAAGGTCAGGTTTAACGCCACGCCTTATTGGGAGCCCGAAATCCATCGGGAACCTCCTATCTCTTCGAGGAGGGTTTTGCCAGCCGCTGTCTTGATACCCTTGGTGCGGCGGGCAGAACTCATGGTCTTGCTCACCCAAAGAACGGCGCACTTGGCTCATCACTCCGGACAAATTGCATTTCCAGGGGGGAAGATTGACGCGCATGATGCCAACGCCATCGAAGCTGCTTTGCGAGAGGCCGAAGAAGAGGTGGGGCTGCATCGCAGTTTCGTCCAAGTGTTGGGCACTTTAGCCCCTTACACCACTGGGAGCGCTTTTGAGGTGACGCCTGTAGTGGCATTGGTGGAGGCTGGCTTTCAGTTGCAGCTCAACCCCGGTGAAGTGGCCGATGTGTTTGAGGTGCCTTTGTCCTTCTTAATGAATCCAGCCAACCACCGACGGCATGAATATTGGTCTGATGGGGTCAGGCGTACCTGGTTTTCTATGCCATACCAAGATGAAGCTGTCGAGCGTTTCATTTGGGGGGCTACAGCGGGAATGTTGCGTAACTTCTACCGCTTTCTAATGGCCTAGACGCAACGGTTGTCTATGATGCATTCATGAGTTTCTTTGCAATTTTGGTGGCGCTTTTAGTGGAGCAGGCCCGCCCCATGTCCCATCAAGGCTGGTGGCAGCGTGCGCTTCAGGCCTGGATGCGATGGATCGTTCGCAATCTGGATGCAGGGCAGAAAACGCAAGCTTGGTTGGCTTGGCTGGTGGTCACCTTGCTGCCTTCAGCAATGATTTTGGGTATCTACTGGGTCCTCATGATCTGGGTGGGATGGCCTTTGGCGATGTTATTCAGCACCCTGATGCTGTACCTCACCCTGGGCTTCAGGCAGTTCAGCCATCACTTCACTGAAATTCGAGATGCCCTAGATGTGGGTGACGAAACCTTGGCTCGTCAACTCATGTCGGAGTGGCGGCATATGGATGCCAGTCGTTTGCCCAGGAGCGAAATCCTGAGGCTGGTGATTGAAGAATCCATTTTGGCTGCGCACCGCCATGTATTTGGTGTGCTGGCTTGGTATTCCATACTGGCAGCCTTGGGTTTAGGACCAGCTGGCGCATTGTTTTACCGTTTGTCCGATATGGCAGCGCACGTTTGGCCAAAGTTTTTGGAGCAACACAAATTACCTGTAAGTGAAGCAGCATGCGAGGCGGCGATATATGCTTGGCAATTGGTGGACTGGTTTCCAGCACGCATTACTGCCTTGGGATTTGCTGTAGTGGGCAGTTTTGAAGAGGCGATTGAGGGTTGGCGTCATCAGTCTTCAGACCCGGAATGCACCAACGAAAGCATCATACTGGCCTCCACCTCCGGGGCTATAGACGTGCGCTTGAAACCACTGGAATTCAATGAGGATGTAGCTGCTCAAAGTGAGCCAGAATTCGAGCATCTTCGAAGCGTCGTAGGCTTGGTGTGGCGCTCTGTTGTCATGTGGATGGTCTTGATTGCCTTGCTGACTTTGGCCAGACTGCTGGGCTGATCTGGCCAATATCAGAAAGTGCAATATTGGCAAGCGTTAGTACCTTTTGACGGAAAGTTCCTCGAATAAATCTTTGTAGATTTTGTAGCGCAGCGGGTGAATTTGGTCTGAACTCAGTGGTGGTGAATCTGAATTCGCTGTTTTAGCCGAAGCCGTTCCAACGGACGCTATAACTGCACATCCTGGTTCATGAAGATGGGTGCAGTTGTAAAACTTGCACTCTTGGGCATGGGCCTTAATGTCGGGCATCAAGCCTGTCAATTGCATTGGGTTGAGGTGTTGTAGCCCAAATTCTTGAAACCCCGGGGAGTCAATCAGCGCGGATTTCACCTCAAGGTCGAAAGGGTGTGCAAGCCAATACCATCGTGTGTGTGTGGTGGTGTGTTTGCCCGAGTTCAATGCTTTTGAAATTTCTCCAGTAAGCGCTTGAGCGTTGGGTACCAAACCATTCACCAACGTGCTTTTACCTGCCCCCGAGGGCCCAAGAAGCAGCGTGACCTTACCCAACAGCAAACTCAGAGGAGGGCTGGCAAGGTCTGGCGCAGAATCTAATGGGGGCGCATCTGGATGCCTGATGTCATGGGGCTTCAAGCTCATGGGGCTCACCTCATACCCCATTTGCCTGTAAGGCGCCAGTCGATTCCAAGCGCGGTTAAAGGATTCTTTTAAATCGCTCTTGTTCAACATAATGGCTGCCCCAATACCTGCGGCTTCCGAGGCAATTAAGGCTCTTGCCAATTGATGCTCCGAAAACTCGGGCTCAGCAGCAAGCCAAATCAAGACCAAGTCTAGGTTGGCCGCAAAAGACTTGGTTCGCAATTCATCTTGGCGAAAAAGCAAATTCCGCCTGGGTTCTATGGCTTCAATGGTGCCTTCATCTGTGCTGGGCAGCCACTGAACCTCATCTCCCACCACAGCAAGGTTTTGCTTTCCCCTGGGGTGACAAATCACCCTTTGTCCTTGATGGGTTTCAACCAAAACATGTCGGCCATGACCGGCCACAACCCGCCCCCAACTCAATCCGGTTTGGGGCATATTAGGACTGGACCTGAGGGCTCATCTGGCGGGTCCTGAACTTTGAGACATCAGAAGGTCGGTCAGTGTGGCGCAGTGCAAATCCCATGCCGTTATGCCGCCGGCATCGTGCGTGCGCCAACACACCACGCAATGCCCATAGGACACTTGCAAATCGGGGTGATGGTCTTGTTGGTTGGCCACAAACGCCAAGGCGTTCACAAAAGCCATGGTTTCATAAAAATTCGAAAAACCAAATTTCTTGGTAATGGCCAAATCTGCGCCGTCGCCATCCAAGGTCCAGCCATCTAATTGGGCCAAACCTGTCAGCAGATCAGTGGGTGAGAGCAAAGAACGGGCTTGCATAGGGGTATTGATGAGAAGAAGGATTTGCGAAACCGCTGCTTTACGCCTGCAACTTGGCCAGCCTTTGCGAGGCTGGCGGGTGCGAGTAATAGAACGCGACAAATACGGGATCTGGAGTCAGCGTCGCGGCATTGTCTTCGTAGAGTTTGAGCAAGGCGCTGCTCAAATCGTGCGCATTGGTTTGTTGCTTGGCGTAAGCATCTGCCTCAAATTCATGCTGGCGCGAAAAATAAGACATCACCGGCGACACAAAAAAAGTAAACAGTGGAATCACCATGACAAAAAGCAACAGGGCCAGTGCATCGTTGGGCGCCCCCAAGTTGGGTGCAACGCCCAAGCCCATATAAAACCAAGTTTGGCCAGCCAACCAACCCAGCAATGCAAAGCCCAGCAAGCTGGAAGCCAACATGGTGACCAAGCGTTTGATGATGTGCTTGTGCTTGAAGTGCCCCAGCTCATGGGCCAACACAGCCTCCACTTCAGTGGGGCTGAGCTTTTGCAGCAAGGTGTCAAAAAACACCACACGTTTGGATGCACCAAAGCCCGTAAAGTAAGCGTTGGCGTGAGCGCTTCTGCGGCTGCCATCCATCACATACAGCCCTTTGGAAGTAAAACCACACCTTTGCATCAAAGCGGTGACGCGTGCTTTTAGGGCTTCGTCATCCAAGTCTTTAAATTTATTGAACCAGGGTGCAATCACGGTAGGGTAAATCAAGAGTAACAACAAATTGAGCCCCATCCAAAGGCCCCAAGCCCAAAGCCACCAGAAGGTTCCGGCGGCGCCCATGACCCATAGAACCAGTGCGGCAATGGGCAAACCCACCACGGCGCCAATGAGCGTGGATTTGGCCAAATCGGTCAGCCACAGCTGCAGGTTCATGGTGTTAAAGCCAAATCGCTGCTCAATTACAAAAGTTTGGTAGGCCGATACAGGCAGCTCAAGCAAACTGCTGATCACCATAAAGCTTGTAAGCAGTATCAATTGAGCCGCAATGCCGTTGGGGGCTGTCCAGCCCAATGACTGCGTCACACCCGTTGACCATTCGTTTGCTGCGTCAAGTCCGCCAAACAAAGTCCAGCCCAGCAAAATGGCAGAGCTCCAAGCCATGTCCAGCAAGCCAAAGCGGGCCTTGCTCAGGGTGTAGTCGGCGGCCTTGTGGTGGGCTTCTTGTGACACTTGGGCCGAAAAAGCGGCTGGCACGGTTGGACGATTGAGTGCCACGTGTTTGATATGCCGGCTGGCCAACCAAGTTTTGATACCTAAATTGAGGATCAACAGGGCACAAAAAACCAATGTGAACCAATGTGCCGGTTGGTGGTCAAGGGACTCAAACATCATAGGGAATTGTCAGCAAAAGGGGTTCATGGAGTCAACGCATCCGAAGTGTAGGATAAAGACTCTTCATCATCTCAATCTGTTCATGATCACCCCCACTAAGGCAGACGCCAACCCTCAAGCACTTGCACTCTCTAAATCTGATCTCAATATGGTTTGGTTGGATTGCGAAATGACGGGGCTAGACCCTGAGGTTGAGCGGATCATAGAAATTGCCGTCATCGTGACATGCCCTCAACTTCAAACCCGAATAGAAGGGCCTGTTTTTGCCATTTACCAAACCGATGCAGTGCTCAATCAAATGGATGCCTGGAACAAAGGCACGCACGGGAAAAGCGGTCTTGTGGATCGGGTCAAAGCTTCCACCATTAAGGAGGCAGATGCCGAAGACCTGCTCATTTCTTTTTTATCGGCCTACGTACCCAAAGGCACTTCTCCCTTGTGTGGCAACAGCATTGGTCAAGACCGACGCTTTTTGGTCAAGTACATGCCTAAGTTGGAGGCCTTTTTTCATTATCGAAATGTGGACGTCAGCACTTTCAAAGAGTTGGCCAAGCGCTGGCGACCGGATGTGTACAGCAGCTTTAAAAAGCAACAAAAACACACGGCTTTGGCCGATGTGCACGAGTCCATTGACGAGCTCGTACATTACCGAGAGCATTTTTTAAAGCTCAACTAAGCCTTGATAGGGCTCAGGTGGCAAGGGCTAACCCTTAGAAAAGATGTTCATTTAGTCAAGCTGTGTCATAATAAGTTAACTCTTCAAACAAGAGTTTTCGCGCATCTCCCCTCACACACCGGACTTTGGTCAAAAGACCTGAATTCAGTCCCCGATTTCGGCTCAGCCGATCTAGGTTTCGTTTGATGGTGGATGTTTTCCCGCCATCAGCGATGCCCCGCAAGCTCGGGGTTCGCCTATGTGAGTACTCAAAATGACCGATACCTTTGATGTAACGGAAGACTTGTTGTCTTCTTCCTCTTTGGATTTACAAGCGGCAGACATTGCCATGGATGCAGCCCCGTCAGAATCTGCCTTACCCAACGGTTTTGTGCTGTTGGGTTTGGCGCCAGAACTGGTGCAGGCTGTTGAAGACTTGGGCTTTACACAGCCTACAGCTGTTCAAGAACGCGCTATTCCGTTGGCTTTGCCGGAAATGGGCAACGACCAAGCCCTAGATGCCGGCAAGCAACGCTTTATTGACCTGATGGTGTCCAGCCAAACAGGTAGTGGCAAGACTGCAGCCTTTTTGTTGCCGGTGTTGCATACCTTGCTGACGCAGCAACAGCAGGCAGTTGCACAAGAGCGCTTGGCTTTTGAACGTGCAGCCCAAGAAGCCGCAGCCAAGGGCGAAGCGCCACCCAAGCGCCCCAAGCGCAAAGATCCCACCAACGCCAGGCATTTCAAACCCGCGACCCCCGGTGCATTGGTGCTGTGCCCAACGCGCGAGTTGGCCCAGCAGGTCGCGCATGATGGAATTGATCTGGTCAAACATTGCCGCGGTTTAAGAATTGCCAATGTGGTGGGCGGTATGCCTTACCAATTGCAAATTGCCAAGCTTCAAAACGCCAACCTCGTGGTGGCCACACCCGGCCGTTTGCTGGACCTTCAGCGTTCCGGGCAAATCGACCTGAGTAAGGTGCAGTTTTTGGTGGTGGACGAAGCCGACCGCATGTTGGATCTGGGTTTCTCTGATGATCTGGCCGACATCAACCACCTGACCGAACAACGCCGCCAAACCATGATGTTCAGCGCCACCTTTGCACCGCGCATCCAGCAATTGGCCATGCGCGTCATGCACGACAACGGTGCGTCTGTTAAACGCATTCAAATTGACAACCCCCAAGAAAAACACAGCAATATCAAGCAAGTGCTGTTCTGGGCAGATAATCCGCAGCACAAGCGCTTGCTGCTCGACCATTGGCTTCGCGACAGCAATATTGACCAAGCCATTGTGTTCGCCAGCACCCAAGTGGAGTGCGATAGTCTGGCCAATGACTTGCAGCAAGATGGCTTTTCCGCTGTTGCGCTGCATGGTGCGTTAAGCCAAGGCCTGCGCAACCGCCGTTTGATGGCCTTGCGCCAAGGGCAGGTACAAATATTGGTAGCGACCGATGTGGCTGCACGTGGTATCGATGTACCCACCATCACCCATGTGTTCAACTTTGGGTTGCCCATGAAGGCTGAGGATTACACCCACCGTATTGGCCGCACCGGCCGAGCAGGGCGTGACGGTTTGGCCGTGACCTTTGCCGAGTTCCGAGACCGCCGTCGTATCAGCGACATTGAGTTCTACAGCAAGCAACCCTTTAAAGCTGAAGTCATTCCAGGCTTAGAGCCTAAGCAACGTTTCCCGCAAACACGTCCTCAAGACGACCGCGGCGCTTCACGTGGTCGCGGCGCTCCAAGAGATTCTCGTTTTGGGGGTCGTGGTCCTTCTCCTGAAGGCCTTGGATTTGAAGGCCGTGCTTCGGGTCGCCCAGCGGCGCCTAGGTCATTCTCTGACCGCCCGCCATTGGGCGCCAAGCCTGCTCGTGGTCCCCGCCAAGTGGGCGCTCAAAGCTTTGGCCAAGACGCTCCCAGATCTGAATATGCGGGTCCTAAGCCAGCTGGTAAGGTGTTTGTGCCCCGAGACTTTAAAAAGCGGGCGGCCAAGCCAAGCAGATAGTCGGATTACTCCATACTCAGCTGCCCGTCGGGGGAGGCCGCCAAGGTCTTCCCCTTAGGGGCGGTCAAGTAGGCCAGGGCCTCTGTGCCCTTCATACCGTAGGCCAAGCTCACAGGGCCCTTTGAGCTTTGTCCGCGTGCATGGCCGCTTATTTCATTGATCATCACAAAGCTCAGTTGCACATCGCTGCCATCACTGCATTTGAAGCTCATCACGCCATTTCGTGAAGCTGTAAAGCGCAAA
The DNA here is from genome assembly GCA_002342165.1 of Hylemonella sp. UBA2468. Lineage (GTDB taxonomy): Bacteria > Pseudomonadota > Gammaproteobacteria > Burkholderiales > Burkholderiaceae_C > Hylemonella. The sequence continues at coordinate 13,131 of DDPM01000147.1, read as the reverse complement.
TTGGCGAAGCACGTCAGGGCCGGTTCATCGGCAGACTCCAAACTCACAGTACCTGTTCTGTCAGTGTAAAAACGCAGCTTACCTTGCAGCAAACTGCCATTGATGATGGCTGCGGCTTGCGTGGTCGACGAAAAAGTCTCTTGCCCATAGTTGTTGATTTTGGCGCAACCACTGATCACCAGCACCAACCCCAAGGGCAACAGCAAAAGTCCAAGCCAACGCGTCATGGAATGTTTCATGGAGCATTTCAATTGATTCATGGGTGCATCCTATGAGGGTTCACTCCATTTAAATCGTCAAATAAAAGGCCATTGGCCTCTTTCTCTATCGATTTGCCCAGTTTCAGTGCTTTTGCTTCAGGCCACTATGCCTTTGCTGCGCAACTCGGCAATTTGATCGCTGGTCAATCCCATATCGAGCAGCACTTGCTGCGTGTCTTCGCCTAAATGTGGTGCCGGGGTTCGCAACTGCCCTGGTGTGAGTGACATTTTGGGCACGATGCCCGGCACATCCACTTCATCGCCATCGCGCGTGCGCTGTTTCAAAATCATGTCGCGCGCACGGTAATGCGGGTCTTCAAAAATATCTTTCACGGTGTACACCCGTCCAGCGGGCACCTTCGCTTTATTTAATACTTCAAGTACCACTTGTATGGACCGGCTTTGGGTCCATTGCGCAATAGCGCCGTCTATTTCTTCTACCCGTTTGACGCGACCCGCGTTACTAGACAAGTCTGTGTCTTGCGCCAAATCATCTCGGCCAATGGAGGCCATCAACCTTTTGAAAATGCTGTCTCCATTACCTGCAACCAACACATAGCCATCTGCACAGGGGTATGCATTGGTGGGGGCCACACCAGGAAGGGCGCTGCCAGCGGCTTCTCTCACCACGCCAAACGCGCTGTACTCCGGCAGCAAACTTTCCATGACGTTGAACACCGATTCATGCAAGGCCACATCAATCACTTGGCCAGTGCCTCCATGCACTTTGCGGTGGTAAAGCGCCATCAAAATACCGATCACGCCGTGCAAGGCGGCCAAAGTGTCACCAATGGACACGCCCACACGGACCGGCACACGACCAGGCTCAGCCGTAAGGTGCCGCAAACCGCCCATGGCCTCACCAATCACGCCAAATCCGGGCATGTCTCTATAAGGCCCCGTTTGCCCATACCCAGAAATGCGCAACATCACCAAGCCAGGGTTGATTTTTTGCAAGTCTTCCCAACCCATGCCCCAGCCTTCAAGGGTGCCGGGTCTAAAGTTTTCAATCAGCACATCGGCTTCTTGAATCAGCTGTCGCGCCAGACTCTGCCCTTGAGGTTCACGCAAATCCAGCGCAATAGATTTTTTATTGCGCGACTGCACTTGCCACCACACCGACGTGCCCTTTTGAATCAGGCGCCATTGCCGCAATGGGTCGCCGGTGCCGGGGGGTTCAATTTTGATGACATCGGCGCCAAAGTCGGCCAAGGTTTTGCCACAAAACGGGCCGGCTATGAGCTGACCCATTTCAATAACCCGAAGCCCTTGTAAAGCCATGGGGGAAGATGAGGTAGGTAAATCGGTAGTCATAGGGCACATTTTTACAACAACTCGTCCACCAACCTTAATACTTGCCCAAGTGCATCCGGCGCATCACAGTGCACCACCCGCCGCTCGGGCATGGACCTCAGCCAAGTGATTTGACGCTTGGCCAATTGCCTCGTGGCTGCAATGCCACGCTCACGCAGTTCGGCCATAGGCCAAAGGCCATCCAATGCTTCCCAGCCTTGCCGGTAACCCACACATCGCATAGAGGGCAGGTTGGGGGTTAAGTCACCTCGCAATCTCAGCGTTGAAATTTCTTCCATCAGGCCTTGGGCCAACATGGCATCAAACCTTTGCGCAATGCGTTCATGCAACCATGCGCGGTGTTCCGGTTCCAGAGAAATCATGGGAGCCGGCATGGCCGATGCCATACGCCTATTGTGAAAGCTGGACAGAGGTTGCCCCGAAATTTCAAAGACTTCAAGAGCCCTTTGGATGCGCTGGGCATCGTGAGGCTCCAGCCTTTGCGCTGTCACTGGGTCCACCTTGGCCAGCTCAGCGTGCAGTGCTGGCCAACCCTTGGTTTGGGCTTGCGCCTCAATGGCCGCTCTCACTTGCGGGTCAGATGCCGGCATCTCGTCCATGCCTTCTAGCCAAGCTTTGAAGTACATCATGGTGCCGCCCGTCAATATAGGCAACTTTCCACGCCCCTGAATATCTTGCAACAAATGCGCCACATCTTTTACAAAAGCTGCGGCGCTGTAGGCTTGTGTGGGCTCCAAAATATCAATCAAATGGTGGGGTACCGCTGCCAATTCCTGGGGGCTGGGCTTGGCAGTGCCAATGTTCATGTGCCGGTACACCAGTGCTGAATCCACGCTGATGATTTCCACGCCTAAGCCCAAGCGGTCCATCCGCTCAGCAATGGCCAATACAGTAGCGGTTTTGCCACTGGCTGTAGGACCTGCAAGCATCAAATAGGGCGTCATCGCTTAACGCCCGCGCATGAACAAGGTGTCAAGGTCCTTGATGGTGACGGCTCGCCAGGTGGGGCGGCCATGGTTGCACTGGTCCGAGCGTTCTGTGCGTTCCATGTCCCGCAACAAAGCATTCATTTCTTCAAGGGTGAGCTTTCGGTTAGCCCGCACCGCAGCATGACAAGCCATGGTGGCCAGCAGTTCGTTGCGTGCTCTTTGAATCACATTGCTCGCATCGTGCTGCATCAACTCAGCCAACACACTGCGAGCCAGCTCCACCACATCGCCTTGTGTCAAAGAAGTGGGTACAGACCGTACTGCCAGCGTTTGGGGTGAAAACGGGGTAATTTCCAGCCCCAGCTGGGCCAAGGACTCAACATGTGTTTCAGCGGCAGTGACTTCTTGGGCAGTTGCAGCAAAGGTGGCGGGTATCAGCAAAGGTTGGCTGGGTATTGAGTATGTACCTTGCTCACCAGCCTCCTGAGTAGCATCCATCTGGCTCTTGAGCCGCTCGTAAACAATCCGCTCATGCGCCGCGTGCATGTCCACCACTATGAGACCCTGTTTGTTTTCAGCCAGTATGTAAATGCCCTGAAGTTGAGCCAATGCCCTTCCAAGCGGCCAGTCTTCAGCCTCATTTGCTGGGGTATGAGATTCAAAGCTGCTGTGACTTATGAAGTCATGAGCTGGTTCCTCAACCCGGTTGAATATGCTCGGCGCAAAAGACATAGGGGTTTGATACCCCATAACCTTAGCGGTGTTGAAAGGCTGGCTGGCGGCCAAGCTTTCGCTGGCGTTGACGTTGATGTTGGCGTGGTGGGCTAGAGCCTGGGCCCTAGGCGCCGCCAAGGCCTGCTCCAGTGCTGCGCGCAAAGCTTGGTGCACTTCACGTCCATCCCTAAAGCGCACTTCAATTTTGGTGGGGTGCACATTCACATCCACGCGGGTGGGATCCATCTCTATAAACAAGGCATAAACCGGCTGCCGGTGACCATGAAGCACATCCTCGTAAGCACTGCGCGCTGCATGGGTCAACACTTTGTCACGCACATAGCGTCCGTTCACATAACAAAACTGTTGGTCTGGTCTAGATCTTGCTGCATCGGGCAAGCCCGCACGGCCCCACACACGCACTCCGGCAGATGAGGTGGCAGTAACCGCCACCGACTGTTGAATGAATTCCGCACCCAACACGTCTTCTAATCGGGTCTTGACTGCAGTTTCAAGTTCAACTTTTTCAGGGTCATCTTGATTTGCATGCGCATTGCAGGCGCGCCATTGCTCCACCAACTTGCCTTCGTGCCAAATCGAAAAATCCACGTCGGGTCTGGCCAAGGCATGGCGCCTGACTGCCTCAACACAATGGGCCAGCTCGGTAGTGTCGGTTTTTAAAAATTTACGCCGTGCTGGAGTGCTGAAAAAGAGCTCCTTCACTTCTACCGTAGTTCCAGTGGCGCGGGCAACGGGTTTGAGCTCTCCGCTGCGTCCGTCCAACATCCAAGCTTGGCTTTGTCCTTGAGCCCTGGACAAAATCGCGCAATCGGCAATGGCATTGATGGCAGCCAAGGCCTCGCCTCTGAAACCCATGGTGCCCACCGACTCCAATTCTTGTAGGTTGGCAATCTTGCTGGTGGCATGTCGGCGCAGGGCTAAAGGCAGCTCCTCACGCAAGATGCCCATGCCGTCGTCCTCCACGCTGATGAGGCGCACGCCACCGGCCAAAAGGCGCAATTGGATTTGTGTGGCGCCCGCGTCCAGGGCGTTGTCCACAAGCTCACGCACCACTGAGGCAGGTCGCTCCACCACCTCTCCAGCCGCAATTTGGCTGATCAGTTCATCGGGCAGATCCCTTATGGGGCGCCGGGGCAATTGCGTTGGTGGTGCGTTCACCCCAAGATTTTAGGAGGGCTGTCTGGATCAGCCTGCTGCATCGCCGATTCGACCCAATGCCCTTAGTATTTTTTCGGGTGTAACCGGTTGGGACCAAACTTGCGCCTGGAGTGGTCGCAAGGCGTCGTTGATGGCGTTGACAACAGCACCAGGTGCCCCAGCTGTGCCAGCTTCTCCAGCGCCTTTGGCGCCCAAAACGGAACTCCGGGTCGGTGTTTCAATATGTGCCACCTCAATATCGGGCATTTCACCCGCCATGGGCACCAAATAATCGGCCATGTTGCCGTTGAGCATCTGGCCGTTATCGTCGTAAAGGCATTCTTCAAACAGCGCGCCACCTATGCCCTGCACAATGGCGCCGCGTATTTGCTCATCTACAAGCATAGGGTTGACGACTCTTCCGCAATCTTCAACAGCCCAGTGTTTGAGCAGTTTGACAAATCCGGTGTCGGTGTCCACTTCTACGTAGGAAGCTTGGACACCATTGGTGAAGATGAACGGAAAGTCCTTTTGCGCAAAATGACGGGTCACCATGAGTTCTGGCGTAAATCCAGCGGGCAGGGTGTCTGGGCGGTAATAAGCAATGCGCCCCAGTTCCGTCAATGTCAGCAACTCTTGCCCGGTGGCGGCGTCCAACACACCACCTTTGTGGATGTGCAGTTCTTGGCCCGGCCGTTTCAAAATCACTTCAGCCACTTTCAAAATGTTGTTGCGCAAGGCAAGGCCGGCTTGCAGCACAGCTTCACCGCCGACACCTGCGCCTCGAGATGCCCATGTGCCACCGCCATAAGGTGTGGTGTCGGTGTCGCCCGTCACCAGCTTGACCGAGCTCATGGCAACACCCACCGCGTCTGCCGCAATTTGCGCAAAGATGGCTTCACTGCCTTGGCCTTGTTCTCCCACGCTGACCATGACCACGATGCCACCCAAGGGGTCCAGGCGAATGGAGGCACCATCCTGCGAAGAAATACGCGCACCCCCTACACCATAAAAAGCAGCACTGGGGTTGGTCAGCTCAATCAAGGTGGCAAAACCAATGCCACGGTAGACACCTTTGGCGCGCAAGGCTGCCTGCTCGGCGCGCAGGGCAGGGTAGTCCATCATGGCCTCAATTTTTCGCAAACAGGCCTGGTGCGACAGCACTTCCAGTTTGATGCCCGAAGCTCCTGTGGCAGGGTATGCATCGTCAGGGATGACATTGAGACGTCGCATTTCCAAGGGGTCCATGCCCAGTTGTGCCGCTGCCAAGTCCACCAAACCCTCGGTGACGGCACAGGCAATCGGGTGTCCTACCCCACGGTATTGGCAGGTTGGCGTTTTGTTCAAAAACACCACATTCAACTTGGCTCGGTAGGCTTTGTGTTTGTAGGGGCCGCCGGTCAGGTTAACGACTTGGTTGCCCTCGATACCGCTGGTGCGTGGGAACATCGAGAACGGGCCAATGCCGGTCACATCATCAATTTCAAAAGCCAAAATCTCACCATTCTTCTTGGCCGCAATGCGTCCTTTGATACGGTGCTCCCGCGCGTGGATGTCGCTTACAAACGACTCCAAGCGGTCCGCGACAAACTTCACGGGGCGCTTGAGCAATACGGCAGCAGCCACTGTGGCGAAGTCATCTGGATAGGCGTGAACCTTGATGCCAAACGAGCCGCCCACGTCTTTACAAATCACCCGTATGGAAGACTCAGGCAATTGAAATTGCCTTGAATACAAGTCTTGCATCATGTGAGGTGCTTGCTGAGAGTGGTACACCGTCAACTGTTTGGAGGCTGGGTTGAAGTCTGCAATTTGGCAACGTGGCTCCAAGGTCACACCGGTGTGCCTTCCAAAGTCAAAGGTGGCTTGAGCCACTACATCGGCCTGGGCAAAAGCCTCATCCACTCCGCCTGTGTCCAAAGAGCGGGTAAAGCAAAGGTTGTCACCCAATTCTGGATGGATCACAGGCGTCTGAGGCAAGAGGGCCGTGTTCATGTCCAAGGCGGCAGGCAAGTCTTCCCATTCAACCTGAATGTGTTGCAAGGCATCTTCCGCTTGAGCTCGGGTTTTAGCCACGACGGCCACCACGGGCTCGCCTTGCCAAGAAGCTTTGTGCATGGCCATAGGGTATTGGGGCGCCGATTTGATGCCTGCCAAGTGCGTGAGCGTACCTACCCAAGGTTGACACACTTGCGCCATGTCATGGCCATCCAAAACCGCCAACACACCGGGCATGGATCGCGCGGCCTCACGTTCAATTTTGACAATGCGGGCATGTGCCACTGGAGAGCGCCAGTACACAATGTGTGCCATACGTGGCAACTCCATGTCATCAATAAACTGCCCGCGTCCCTCGGTCAGTCTTTCAATGTTGGGTCTGGGTATCGATTGGCCAATATGGTGTGCGTCTTTTAAAGGACCGCTCAAAGGGGGGGCTTCATGCGGAATGGGCGCCTCGGCAACGTTGTCTTTGAGGGCGCGCATCAGCATTTGGTGGTCTGGTGCATTCATGCCAAGGCTCCTTTATCAGCAGCTGTCAAGCGAGCATCAAGAACTTCGCAAACCGCATCCACAATGGCCTGATACCCGGTGCATCTGCAGTAATTGCCCGACATCCATTGACGTACCTCCTCACGGCCGGCGTGGGGGTTGGTTTCCAGCAACTCGCTGGCAGCCATCAGCATGCCAGGCGTACAGTATCCACACTGCAAGGCGTTATGCCGGATAAAAGCGTTTTGTAAATCGCGAATCTCACCGCTTTCACTAAGGCCCTCAATGGTTTGAACCTCACGCCCATCCGCTTGAACCGCCAAAACCAGGCATCCACGCACGACTTTTCCATCAAGCTTGACGGTGCAGGCCCCACACACCCCATGCTCACAACCCAAATGAGACCCTTTTAGCCCAAGGTCCTCTCTTAAAAAATCGACCAAGTGGGTGCGCGGTAAAACAGCCTGAGCTTGGCGCTGGCCATTGACGGTGATGTGAACGTGTAAAGCATTGCTCATAGGTTCCTCGACATTTGGGAAATAGATGTACTGGCCAGCAGACCATTCAAGGCACGTTGCAGCAAAACGGCTGACAAATGCAATTTGGCCGGGATGCTGTGTGTCATGTCAGCTCGGGGTGCCAGTTCGGTCTTTAAACACGCTATGGCCTTGGCAATCAGTGGCTCTGACAAGGGCGCGCTTTCAAGCACTTGTTCAGTAGCAGTGGATCGCAAAGGTTGGTCTCCGGCACCAATCCAGGCCAAACGAACTTCTTGCAAAGCAGTCGAGTGGGCGCGCGCTGCGGCTGCCAAACCCACTACCGCGTAATCGCCATGCCGGCGGGCCAACTCCTGAAAAGACGTCCATAACTGAGCGCTAACTGTTGGAATTTCGCAGGCCACAATCAGCTCATCAACCTGTAAGGCGGTGCTGTAGAGGCCCGTAAAAAAATCTGCAGCTGCAATGCGGCGGGTACCGCGTGCGCTTACTGCAACCACCACGCCATTGAGTGCGAGCAAGCATGCTGGCCATTCCGCAGCGGGGTCGCCATAGGCAATGGAGCCACCAAACGTGCCTAAATTGCGAATGGCTTGATGGGCAATATGCGGCGCTGCATCGGTCAGTAAAGGGGCGTGTTGGGCCACCAAGGCAGACTGAGCCACCTCATCATGGGTCACCATGGCCCCGATTCGCAAATGTTGGTCCGTCAGCGTGATGCCCTTGAGGTCTGGAACCGATTGCAGATCCATCAGCAGCTCGGGCTCTGACAACCTCATGTTCAAGGTGGTTAACAAGGTTTGCCCGCCTGCCAGCAAGCGAACGCGGTCGCCCTGGGCTTGCAGCAAGCTCAACACCTCAGAGAGTTGAGAGGGGCGCACATAAGAAAAAGATGGTGATTTCATGGCGTGTCTTGGGGTTTGTCCTGATTCGTGGCTTATTGACCAAGCGTTAAATTGACAACAACTATTCACCAACACCATGTTGTCTTCCATCCGTAAAAACCCTGTTGAGTCTCGAAGATCGCACGCTGTTGGTTTGCGCGCCAAGACGCACGGCCGCAAGCGAATGACCCCGCAAGACCGTGAGCGCTACATTGTGCAAGGGGCCATCGAGTTTTTTTCAGAGCATGGACTTAATGGCCAGTTGCGCGAATTGGCGCAAGCCTTGGGCATCACCCACACTTTGCTCTACCACTACTTTCCCACCAAGCAAGCCTTGATTGATCGGGTTTATGAAGACTTGTTTGCCGGACGTTGGAGGCCAGAATGGGACACCTTGCTGGAGGACGAATCGCTCCAAGCGCCTGAAAAATTGGTCCGTTTTTACGTCCAATACGCGAGTGTGATTTTGGAGCGTGAATGGGTGCGGGTGTTTGTGTATTCAGGTCTGAGTGACCGGTCCATCACGGATCGTTATTTTGATTTGCTCAAAACCCAGTTGTTTCCGAGGCTCTTGCGAGTTACCCGCCAATGGAAAGGGCTGGACATCAGCGCTGCACCCAGTGTTCGTGAAAGCGAGGCCATATTGGGTTTACACGGGAGCATTTTTTACATGGGTATCAGACGCTTTGTGTATGGCCTGGAATCTGCCATGCACCACGACAACCTTGAAGTGTTGGTAACTGATCGCGTGCAGGGCTACCTGAACTCCTGGCCCAATACCACTCCCAACACCCACGCCATGCCCAATTTATTGCAGGAGCCCCTATGACGCTCAGTCTGAACCACTTGTCCATTCGCACAACCGACATGGACGCCACGCAACGTTTTTACGAAACTGTATTAGGGCTCACCGTGGGGCCGCGCCCACCCTTTCCTTTTCCTGGGCTTTGGCTTTACAACGGCCCACATGACAACTGGCTCAACGCGATGGTTCACGTGATAGGCATTGACCCCAATGACCCCGAGGGGCTTAAGCAATATCTGGGCGACAGAGACTTGGCCAGTTTGAAGGGCTCTGGTGCGGTAGACCATATTGCCTTGTTTGCGACGGGCTTGGAAGCCATGCTCAGCCACCTGGAGGCGCTCCAAGTCCCGTGCCGCCAACGGACCGTTCCTGAAATCAAATTGCATCAATTGTTTTTGGATGACCCCAGTGGTGTGGTCATAGAGCTGAATTACCCCGCTAAGGAAAAGGCGGATTTGGACTTGAAAAATCAAAATCAGGCTTTGGTGTGATGGGCATATCGCGGTCGTCTCATGTACTGGTAGCCGGAGGCTCCTTAGGGGGGCTAATGGCCGCCAACATGCTGCACCGTGCGGGCCATCAAGTCACGGTGCTTGAGAAGGCCATGGGGTCTCTGGATGGGCGGGGGGCTGGCATCGTCACGCACCGCTTGCTGGTGAAAGCTCTGGAGCGATGCGGCATTCCCCCCGAAACGCCGCTGGGTGTGGCCATCAACAAACGGGTGGTCTTGAGCCCATCGGGCGATATTGCAGAGCATGCTCCCATAAATCAAGTGTTGACCTCTTGGAGTCGGCTCTATGCTCTGCTGGTGTCAGTGCTGCCAGCAGAGTGCTATTGCCAAGGCGCAACAGTGCAAGAGGTGGAACAAACCTCAGACCGTGTGACTGTGAGCTGTGAAGACGGCCGTCACTTCCATGGCGATGTCCTTGTGGCTTCAGACGGCATACGTTCCATGGTGCGCCAGCAGTTGGCCCCTAAGGTGCAGGTGCAATACGCGGGCTATGTGGCTTGGCGTGGCGTCTGCGATGAAGCTGTACTGTCCAAGCGCACCTTAGACACTGTCTTTGAAACCTTTGGCTTTGGTCTGCCTGAACGCGAACAACTTATAGGTTACCCCGTGGCCGGATCAGGAAATTCAGTAGCCAAGGGCCAGCGTCGCTATAACTTTGTGTGGTACCGGCCTGCCGCAGATGACGGCACATTGCAGTCGCTCATGACCGATGCGGACGGTATTCATCACCCACATGGTTTGTCACCAAATAAAGTGCATTACCAACATGTGGCTGCGGTGCGCCGCGCCGCGCACGACAAAATGGCGCCCCAGTTTGCCGAAATATTGGAAAAAACAGCACAGCCCTTTCTGCAACCCATTTACGACTGTGCCAGTGACCAAATAGCCTTCGACCGTGTGGCCCTTATGGGGGATGCGTCATTTGTGGCCCGTCCGCATGTAGGCATGGGTGTGACCAAAGCCGCGGAAGATGCCATGGCCCTGGCCGATGGCATGAGCCTACATGGTGCAACGCCCCAAGCTCTCTTGGCCTATGAGCAAGCACGTTTGCGACCTTGCAAGGCAGTGGTCAACCGTGCGCGTCGTTTAGGTGCCTACATGCAAAACCAATCGGTGGCCAGAGACGATTACGACGTCATGGTGCAAACCGCCATTGATTTATCCGACATGAGTCTGGATGAATTGGAGCAGGCTCGGCCTATGGCCAGACCAGCGCCTCAAACCATTTCCCTACAACTCGAACCTGGAACCATCCAGGCATGACCTTTGATTCACACTTAGCTTCCAACCAAAACTCAAGGAGACTCTTATGAGCAGTCAATTATTCAACAAACATATCGGACGCCGCTCCATTGTGCTCGGCGGCGCTGCAGCTGCAGTAGCACCTGCCTGGATGGGAGTGGCCCGCGCCCAAAACACGCCCATCAAAATCGGCTTCCCAGTGCCTTTAACCGGCGCCTTTTCGGCTGAAGCTCAAGACCAAGTCAAGGCTGCCGAAGTGGCCGTGAAAGAGTTCAACGAGAAGGGTGGATTCAACGGTCGTAAGGCAGAGCTCTTGGTGCGTGACGACAAGCTCAATCCCGGCGAAGCCGCCACGCGCACCTTGGAGTTGATTGAAAAAGACAAAGTGGACTTTGTGGTGGGTTCACTCTCGGCAGCTACACAGTTGTCCATCAATGCGGTGTGTCGCGACCGCAAAATCATTTTCAATTCCATCAGCCAGTCCGATGCCATCAACGAGGCCAAGGACTGGAGCATGTACACCTTTCACGAAGCACTGAACCCTCATTTAACAGCGGGTGCTGTGGCGCGCTATGCCTTTCCCAAGTACGGTAAAAAATTGGTGTACCTGACCGCTGACTACGCCTACGGCCATGAAATGGTGCGCGGCTTCCAAAGGGCCGGGCAAGCCATGGGCACCCAAATGTTGGCAGACATCCGCTTTCCGCTGGGCACCTCCGACTTTTCGGCCTTCCTGCCCCGTATTCAATCGCTCAAGCCCGATGTGTTGGTAATGTGCAACTTTGGCCGCGACCAGCTCAATGCCATCAAGCAGGCCACGGACTTTGGTTTGAAGGCCACCACCAAAATCATTTCACCTGTATTGCTGTTTACTGCCCGTGTCGCCGGAGGTGCTGATGTGTTTGACGGCGTGGTGGGTGGCACTTCCTACTACTGGGGCATGGAAGACAAAGTACCCGCAGCCAAGGCGTTCAATGACAAATTCCGCAAAGCCTACGGCGGTGCAGTACCTTCTGACTACGGTGCCTTGGGATATGCAGGTGTTCGCAGTGTGTTGCAGGCCGTGTTGGATGCCAAGTCCACCGAGTCCATGAAGGTCAGTATTGCCTTGCGTCAATTGCGCTACAACTGGTACAAGGGTGATCAGTTCTACCGCAAGTGCGACCACCAGTCGGTTCAGTCGGTCATCATCGTCGAGTCCAAATCCAAAGGCATGAAAGATAAAAACGATGTGTTCAATGTGGTTCACATTGAAAACGCTGACGAGAAAAACCTCAGGACCTGCGACGAGCTGGGCCACAAAGTTTCCACCTGATCTCTTAAAACCCGCCCCCTCAAGGGGCGGGACTTTGTTTCCATGTTGGATATTTCACCGCAACTTTTTGCGTTGCAGCTCATGACGGGCATTGCCCTTGGGGCTGTATACGCTTTATTGGCCATTGGCCTGTCGCTTATTTTCGGGATGTTGACGGTGGTCAACTTTGCCCACGGCGCCTTTTTCATGGTGGGCGCATTTTTAGGCGTTTACTCCTTAGGCCTGACCGGAAATTTTTGGTTCAGCCTGTTGTTGGTGCCCTTGATGACCGGAGCCATTGGTTTGGTTTGCGAAAAGTTCTTGGTGCGTCCTTTGTATGGTCGGGGCATTGATTACCCACTGTTGCTCACTTTTGGTTTGTCTTACGTCATGGTGGACGTGGTGCGCTTTACCTTTGGTATTGAAGGTATACCGTCCAGTACACCAGAGTCACTGCGCGGTGCGGTGTTCCTGGGGTTTGGTCACTTTCCTCTGTACCGACTCTTTTTGATTTTGGCCACCGCCCTCATCGTTATCGCTTTATGGCTTTTTATCGAAAAAACGCGTTACGGACTCATTATTCGCGCCGGCTCTCGAGATCCCGAAATTTGTAAAGTCTTGGGCATCGATATTTCTCGGGTGTGGTTGTTGGTGTTTGGTATTGGAACTGCCATTGCAGGTTTGTCAGGCATGCTGGCGTCGCCAACCCGTGCAGTCAATCCTGAGATGGGCATTCCCATCCTTGCCGAATCCTTTGTGGTGACCGTGGTCGGGGGCATGGGCTCTTTACCAGGGGCTGTGCTGGCGGGTTTGTTGGTGGGCGTGGTGTTTGCCATGACCTCACTGATAGCGCCTGAGTTTGCAGAGCTCTCCATTTTTGTGCTGATGGCCTTGGTGCTGTTGTGGCGCCCCCAAGGCTTCTTTGGCAAAGCCGGCTTGATGAGTTAACCCATTTTCAGATTTAAAAATGAATTTCAATGTGCTGAATCCGGCTGATTGGTATGTGTGGATGCGCAACCACCGCATGGCCACT
>DDPM01000177.1 GCA_002342165.1 Hylemonella sp. UBA2468 | reverse complement strand
GGTGCGGCCATGATGCTCAAGGGTTTAACCGCCCAATACTTGCTCAAAAGAGTGCGCCCTGTCGAAGGCTTGGAGCCTGGCGACCATGTGCTGTTTCATGCCGCCGCAGGCGGCGTGGGCCAAATTGTGTGCCAGTGGGCCAAAGCCTTGGGCCTGCAATTGATTGGTACCGCAGGGTCAGACGCCAAATGTGATTTGGCCAAAGCCAATGGGGCGGCCTTTGCCATCAACTACAGCAAAGAAGATTTTGCGGCGCGAGTCAAAGAGATCACCGGTGGCAAGGGCGTCAAGGTNNGTGTACGACTCGGTGGGTAAAGACACTTGGGACAAGTCGTTGGACTGCTTGCGCCCCTTTGGATTGATGGCGAGTTTTGGCAATGCGTCTGGACCCGTTCCGCCTTTTGCGCCAGGCTCACTGGCCGGCAAGGGCTCACTTTACGTGACACGCCAAACCCTGTTCTCCCATATTTCCAGCCGCGAAAGCACCCAAGCCATGGCCAATGATTTGTTTGACGTGGTGGTGAGCGGTAAGGTCAAAATCAACATTGACCAAACCTACCCGCTGGAACAGATTCAACAGGCCCACCTCGATTTGGAAGCCCGCAAAACCACGGGCTGCACAATTTTGACGCTTTAAGAGGCTCGGCGAACTCTCAGGAGTTCGTCCAGAATGAGCGCCGCAGCGCCCAAAGTGATGGCGCTGTCGGCCACATTGAAGGCGGGAAAGTGCCAGCCCGCCCAATGCACGTCGATAAAGTCCACCACGTAGCCGTACAGCAACCGGTCCNNGCTGAGAACAAGCGCTGAGTGGGATTTGAGCGCAACATCCAGACGATCAACACCATGGCCACAGCGCCAATACCTACAAACAACCAGCGCTGCCACCCCGAGGCGTCAGACAAAAACGAAAAAGCCGCACCCGCATTGTGGACACGCACCACGTTAAAAAAATCCGTTACCACTGTGCTGTCGCCCAGCTGGTAGTGACCCAAAATCAAAATTTTGGTGAACTGATCGGTCAACAGCACCACGGCGGCCAAGCCTAGCCACAGCAAAAGGCTTGGCTGAGACTTGGCGCTGAAACGGCGCTGGGCCATCAGGCAAACCGGCGCTCTTGAGCGCTGGGGTAGTGGGCTTGGCCAAACAAGCTGCTGAAGCAGCGAGCGCACAAGCTGGGGTGATCAGCATGCTGCCCCACATCTGCGGCGTAATGCCAGCAGCGGTCGCACTTGGGGTCTTGCGAGACTTGGGTACGCACAGCCAGAGCATCGCCCAAGTTCAGGGTGACGCCCGAGGTAATCAACACGTACTTCAGGTCTGCGCCCAAACTGCTCAGCAGGGCGTGGTCGGCGGCGTTGACTGTGATGTGCACTTGGGCTTGCAAAGACGCCCCCACATGGCCCGCGGCGCGCAGTGTTTCAATGTCTTTGTTGACAGCATCGCGAATCTCGCGAATGCGGGACCACTTGGCTAGCAACTGGGTATCGGGCTCAGGCAACTGGGCATAGGTTTCTAAAAAAATGGAGTCGGACGAGCCAAAAACTTCCCAAGCCTCTTCGGCGGTGAAGCTTAAAAACGGAGCCATCCAACGCAGCATGGCGTGGGTGATATGCCACAAGGCCGTTTGGGCGCTGCGCCTTGCAAATGACTTGGGGGCGGTGGTGTAGAGGCGGTCTTTGAGGAGATCTAAATAAAAAGCGCCCAAGTCTTCCGAGCAGTACACCTGCAGCTTGGAGACCACAGGGTGAAATTCATAAACCTCATAGTGCCGCAAGATGTCGGCTTGGAGTTCGGCGGCGCGGCTGATAGCGTAGCGGTCCACCTCGAGCAGTTGGTCTAAAGGTACAGCGTCGGTGGCAGGGTTGAAGTCGCTGACATTGGCCAGCAAAAAACGCAAGGTGTTGCGAATGCGGCGGTAGGCATCCACCACGCGCGCCAAAATTTTGTCGTCCACACCCAGGTCGCCCGAATAGTCGGTAGAGGCACACCACAGGCGAATGATTTCAGCGCCCAATTTGTTGCTGATCTCTTGCGGTGCCACCACATTGCCCACGCTCTTGCTCATTTTTCTGCCTTTGCCGTCCACGGTAAAGCCGTGAGTGAGCAGCCCTTTGTAAGGCGCATGGTCGTACATGGCGCAGGCCGTGAG
Source organism: Hylemonella sp. UBA2468 (assembly GCA_002342165.1). Lineage (GTDB taxonomy): Bacteria > Pseudomonadota > Gammaproteobacteria > Burkholderiales > Burkholderiaceae_C > Hylemonella. The sequence goes on along the minus strand of DDPM01000177.1, from coordinate 7,024 downwards.
CAAGGAGCTGTGGAACCAACCGCGGTGCTGGTCATGTCCTTCCAGATACAAGTCGGCAGGCCAAACAGAGGCTTCGGCGTGGCTTTGTTGAAGCACGTGGTAGTGGGTGGTGCCAGAGTCGAACCACACGTCCAAAATGTCGTTGACCTTGTTGTAATGCTGGGCGTCTTGCGCCCCCAGCATCTGCTCGGCGGTCACTTTGCTCCAGGCCTCAATGCCGCCTTGCTCCACCATCTGGGCCGCTTGGTCCATGAGTTCCATGGTGCGGGGATGGAGTTCGCCAGAGTCTTTATGAATAAAAAAGGGCAAGGGCACGCCCCAGCTGCGCTGGCGGCTGATGCACCAGTCCGGCCGGTTGGCAATCATGTCGCGCAGGCGGGCTTTGCCGTTCTCGGGGTAAAACTGGGTTTCTTCAATCGCCGCTAGGGCCAATTGACGCAGGGTTTGGGGCGCTTTGTCTTGGGTGAACACACCCTCAGCACCCGCTTGGTCAGCCTGATCCATGCGAATGAACCATTGGGCTGCTGCTCGGTAAATCACGGGGGATTTGTGACGCCAGCAGTGCGGGTAGCTGTGCTGAATTTCTTGCGTGGCCAAAAGCCTGCCCGCTTGGCGCAAAGCCTCAATCACCACTGGCACGGCTTTCCAGATGTGGTGCCCGCCAAACAGCGCAAATTCTGCGGCGTAAGCTCCATTGGAACCTACGGGGTTCAGTATGTCGTTGTAGTTGAGGCCGTGGGCTTTGCAGCTGTTGAAGTCGTCCACCCCATAAGCGGGCGACGAATGCACCAAGCCGGTACCGTCTTGTGCGGTGGCGTAGTCAGCCAAATAAACAGGGCTGAAGCGGCGGTATCCATAGTGACCACTGGCGTCAGCCACATCGTAAAGCGGGTGCTTGAAGTTGATGAGGGCCAAGTTTTTGCCCAGTGTGGTGGCCAACACATGGCCATTGTGGTCGCCGCTCAACTGGTAGCGCTCCATGCAAGACTCCACCAAAACTGCTGCCAGCACCAGCAAACCCCGTTCGGTTTGAACCAGCGCGTATTCAATGTCGGGGTTCAGGTTGAGGGCTTGGTTGGCAGGAAGAGTCCAAGCGGTGGTGGTCCAGATCACGGCGTAGGCAGGGCCGCTTAGTGCGGGCAGGCCAAAGGCGGCCGCCAATTTGTCGGGTTCGGCGCATTCAAAGGCCACATCTAGCGTGGTGCTTTTTTTGTCGGCGTACTCAATTTCAAATTCAGCCAAAGAACTGGCGCAGTCAAAACACCAGTAAACGGGCTTGAGCCCACGGTACACAAAACCACGCTCCATGATGCGTTTAAGCGCACGAATTTCGTTTGCCTCGTTGGCAAAGTCCATGGTGCGGTAGGGCTGGTCCCACGCCCCCAAAACGCCCAAACGCTTGAAGTCGGCCATTTGCCCGGCAATTTGTTCTGTGGCAAAGGCGCGGCTTTTGGCTTGTACCTCGTCTCTGGGCAGGTTGCGCCCGTGGAGTTTTTCAATGGCGTTTTCAATGGGCAAGCCGTGGCAGTCCCAGCCGGGTACAAACTGCGCATCCATGCCCTGTAACTGGCGCGACTTGACGATCATGTCCTTGAGGATTTTGTTCACGGCGTGGCCAATATGAATTTGGCCATTGGCGTAGGGCGGGCCGTCGTGCAGTACAAACTTGGGCGCACCGCGGCGGGCGTCGCGCAGCTTTTTATAGGTGCCTTGCTCTTCCCAAGTCTTGACCCATACGGGCTCGCGTTTGGGCAGGTCGCCTCGCATGGGAAACGGGGTGTCCGGTAAATTGAGGGTAGCGCGGTAGTCGGGTGCTTCGGAGGTCATAGGGCAAAAGGAGATGGGGCTAGAAAAACGCCCTTGCAGCTTCGCAGTCACGGGCAATGCCTTGCTTGAGGGCTTCAAGGCTGTCGTACTTGATTTCGTCGTGCAGCTTGTGCAGCAATTCCACGCGAATGATCTTACCGTAGGCCCCTTCTGGGCCCAAATCTTTTGGCCAGTCTAGGCAATGCGTTTCCAGCAGCACGCGGCCGCCGTTCACATCTTGGGCATCCAAGCTGGGTCGGCGGCCTAAATTGGCCACACCGGCCAAGGGCTCTGCACCAAGCCCCATGACCCTCACCACAAAAATACCTGTGGTGGCGGGTTGGTTGTGGGCAATGCGCAGGTTTAAGGTTTTAAAGCCCAGTTCGCGGCCGAGTTTTCGGCCATGCACCACATGGCCAGTGACGTGGTAGGGATGACCCAGCAGGCGGGCGGCGTCCATCATGCGGCCTTCTGCCAGCGCTTGGCGCACGGCGGAGCTGGACACGCGCAGCCCATGCACCTCGTAGCTGTTCATGCGCGCCACATCAAACTGCTGTTGGGCGGGCAGGGCGCTGGCGGCGGCATCCAAAAACGCATAGTCGCCTGCTCTTTGGGCGCCGAACTTAAAGTCGTCGCCCACCAGTACATACCGAGCATTGAGTCCCTGTACCAACACGTCTTCAATAAAAGCTTGTGGGCTTAGCGAGGACATATGAGCATCAAAAGGCAAGATCACGGTTTGCTCAACACCGCAGCGTTTCAGGTCGGCCAGTTTGTCGCGCAAAGTGGCTACCCGGCTGGGGGCGAGTTCGGGGCGTTGGGCCCGCTGGGCAAAAAAATCGCGCGGATGCGGCTCAAAAGTAAGCACGCAACTGGCCACGCCGCGTTGTTCGGCTTCGCCGCGCATTAAGGCAATCATGGCCTGATGGCCCCGATGCACCCCATCAAAATTACCAATGGTCAAGGCACAGGCCGGGGCAATACCGCGGTGGTGAAACCCTCTGAAAACTCTCATGGAGCAAGTTGAAATAGATGATGCAAAACGGATGGACGGTGGGGACAGTTGGCCTGAAATAGACCTTTTGCAGGCCCCTCAAGAGCCGCATGTCACTGAAAGGCTGTATATTGTGACGCAATGGCGAGGCGGCGACGACCCAGCCGTCCGCTGGTACACACTTTCGTTGTAGTGGATGGTTGACTGACTTGTCAGGAGGATCGTTTTGAAAGTATTGAAGCTGTCGGCTCAAGGTTTACCGCAATCGTGGATCACCTTAGAAGAAGCGGTGCTGCATTACGCAGCGGACGAAGTTCGTTGGGAGTCCGGTGGCGAAGTCGCTGTGTTTCATGGCGGACACAACGCCATCACCGGACTGCAGTCCATCATTCGGGTCAACAGCATCATTGGCACCAAAGGGGTGCCCAACATCAACCCCTTTGACCTCCGCCCTAGTCTCACCAACACCAAGCTGTTTGCCCGTGACCGCAATGTTTGCGCCTATTGCGGTGAACACCATCACGAAACCGAACTGACCCGCGAACACATCGTGCCCTTTGCCCAAAAAGGCGTGGACACCTGGATGAATGTGGTCACTGCCTGTCGCGCATGCAACCACCGCAAGAGCAGCCGTACCCCCGAGCAAGCGGGTATGCCCCTGCTTTACACGCCTTATGTGCCCAGCTTGTGGGAAGACTTTATTTTGCGCAATCGCCGCATCTTGGCCGATCAGATGGAGTTTCTGATGGCCCATGTGCCCAAGTACTCACGGCTGCTGAACTAGCCAACAATTGGCGGTTCTTGCCGCTTTACGCGGCTTGCTTGTTCAAGGTCATGCCAGACCTGCTGGTGCGCGCCGATAATGGTTTGCATGAGGAACCTTGTCATTCTGATTTCCGGCGGCGGCTCCAATATGGCTGCCATTTTGAAAGCCGCTCAAACCCAGCGCTGGGCTGATACTTTGGGTGCGCAAGTGTCTGCAGTCATCAGCAACCGGCCCGATGCCCAAGGATTGGAGTTGGCCAAGGCTCAAGGTGTTGCAACTGCAGTCGTTGACCACCTTTCTTACCCCACTCGTGAGTCATTTGACCAAGCCCTGATGGGCTCCATCGATACCCATAACCCGGCATTGTTGGTGTTGGCGGGATTCATGCGCATTTTGACGCCCGGTTTTGTCTCGCACTATGAAGGACGCTTGGTCAACATTCACCCCTCCCTGTTGCCAGCGTTTACCGGTTTGCACACCCACCAGCGCGCGCTGGATGCGGGCTGCAAATTTGCGGGCGCCACTGTGCACAGGGTCACGGCAGAGCTGGACCACGGCCCCATACTTGAACAGGCTGTGGTGCCCGTGCTGCCTGGTGACGATGCCAAAACCCTGGCGGCAAGAGTGCTGACGCAAGAGCACCTGATTTACCCGCGCGCCATCGCCAAGCTGTTGCGTGGTGCTGTATAAGAGTTCATGCACCCCAAAGCCCTGCTGGACCTCAGCGCTGAACTGGTCCGCCTAACCCTGAAATTTGAACACCCTGCCGATGCGGTGGTGTCTCGTTTTTTTCGCGACCACCGCGCCCTGGGACCGCGTGAGCGCGCCACCTTGGCCGAAACGGTGTACGAAGTGTTGCGCAAAAAGCTGTTGTTTGACCATTTGGCCCCATCAGGCAGTGGCCCCAAGGAGCGCCGCTTGGCCATACTGGGGTTTCAAGCCCCAAGAGATTTCCTTAAAGGCGCCCTAAACCCGCAGGAGTTGCGCTGGCTGGAGCAGTGCGATCAGGTCAACCCCCAAGACTTGATGGACCGCCACCGCCACAACTTGCCCGATTGGCTGGTGGCGTGTCTCAAGCCGCAGCTGCCTGATTCAGCGTTTTGGGCTTTGGCCGACAGCTTGAATCAAACAGCAGGTTTGGATGTGCGCGTCAACATCCTCAACGAAAAACGTGAGTCTGTTTTAAAAGAGCTGTTGGCTGCGGGCTTGCGGGCTGAAGCTACGCCCTACTCACCTTGGGGGCTGCGCCTGCAAGGCAAACCCGCTTTGAACAAGCTGGAGGCCTTTAACCGGGGGGCCTTCGAAGTGCAAGACGAGGGCTCCCAATTGTTGGCTCTGCTGCTTGACGCCAAGCGCGGTGAAATGGTGGCGGACTTTTGCGCCGGTGCCGGTGGCAAAACCTTGGCCATTGGTGCTTGCATGCGCAATACCGGCAGGCTGTATGCCTTTGACACGGCGGGTCATCGGCTGGATGCCTTGAAACCAAGGTTGGCGCGCAGTGGTTTGTCTAACGTACACCCCGCGGCTATTGCCCACGAGCGTGACGATCGCATCAAGCGGCTGGTGGGTAAATTAGACCGTGTGCTGGTGGATGCACCCTGCAGCGGTCTGGGCACCCTACGCCGTAACCCCGACCTCAAGTGGCGCCAAAGCCTAAAAGCGGTAGAAGAAATGTCAGCCAAGCAAAGCGCCATTTTGGACAGTGCGGCCAAGTTGCTCAAGTCGGGTGGGCGCTTGGTGTACGCCACCTGCAGCCTGCTAAGCCAGGAAAATGAAGTTATGGTCCAAGCCTTTAGCCATGCACACCCCGATTTTGTGGCGCTGCCGGTGCAAACCTTGTTGACCGACCTCAAGGTGCCAGAGGCCTCCAGCCTGTGCCGTTTGGGCGAGGAAGGTATTACTTATTTGCGTTTATGGCCCCATGTGCACCAAACCGATGGTTTTTTTGCTGCCGTTTGGCAGAAGAAATAAGGGGCTTATTGACCGAAATCAAGCCCAAATTAGGAGTTTGAGGGGCACGCACGTAGAATGGTCTTAGTTGGCCTTCTCAAGGGTGGATCTGTTCCACCCTTATTTTTATCGATTTACGGAAAGTATTGAAACATGTGGATATCTGATTCGGCAGTGTTCAACGCCATCATTGACTGGCTGGCCCATGGTCTTTGGCAGGTCTCTTGGTGGCAGCAGGTGCTGATGGCGTTGGTGTTCACTCACATCACCATTGCGTCGGTCACCATTTTTCTCCACCGCCATCAGGCCCATCGTTCCCTCGACCTGAACAAGTGGGTGGCGCATTTTTTCCGGTTCTGGTTGTGGTTGACCACCGGTATGGTGACCAAGGAATGGGCAGCGATTCACCGCAAACACCACGCCAAGTGCGAAAGCGCTGAAGACCCCCACAGCCCCCAGGTTTTTGGCATTCGCAAAGTGTTTTGGGAAGGTGCGGAGCTGTACAGCGCTGAAACCCACAACCAGGACACCATGGCGCGTTTCGGCCACGGCACACCCAACGACTGGATTGAGCGCAATGTGTACTCCATCTACAAATGGCAAGGCGTGGGTCTGATGTTGATCATAGATTTGGCCTTGTTTGGCGCTGCTGGTGCGGTGGTGTGGGCAGTGCAGATGGCCTGGATTCCTGTTACCGCGGCGGGTGTGATCAACGGCATTGGCCACTACTGGGGCTATCGCAATTTTGAAGCAGCCGATCACAGCACCAACATCGTGCCGTGGGGTATTTTGATTGGCGGTGAAGAGCTGCACAACAACCACCACACCTACCCCACTTCAGCCAAGTTGTCGGTCAAACCCTACGAATTTGATATCGGTTGGCTGTACATCTCTGTTTTGCAGGCCTTTGGCTTGGCCAAGGTTAAAAAGACGCCGCCCAAGTTGGCTTTGGGACAAGTCAAGCCCATGGCCGACGCGCACACTCTTGAAGCGCTGATCAACAACCGCTATGAAATCATGGCCGGTTATGCGCTGGGCATGCAAAAGGCGTTTCAGGACGAAATTCAAGCACTTAAAGATCGCAGCGCCGACCTCTCCGTGATCAAAGCGGCCAACAAGTGGTTGCACCGCGATGAAGACAAAGTGCCTCAATCGGCTGTAACCGATCTTGCCAAAGCCCGCGCGGCTTCGCCTGTATTGGACAAAATGGTCACCATGCGTGAAGAGCTGCGTCACCTGTGGCTCAACACCAGCGTGTCACGTGAGCAGCTGTTGGCCGATCTTCAAGCTTGGTGCCACCGCGCCGAAGCCAGTGGAATTGCGGCCTTGCGCGACTTTTCGCTGATGCTGCGCGCTGCCCGCGCTTAAATCGCTCCCGCCGCCGTGCGGAAGAAGAACATAGTGGCTCCAGTGGGCAGTTCGTAGGCGAATTGACCAAAATTTTGGTAGAACTCGCTCTCCACCCGACCAAGTGCGCCAGAAGCTGGCCACCACATTTCCTACTGCCA
>DDPM01000100.1:4354-4514 GCA_002342165.1 Hylemonella sp. UBA2468 | reverse complement strand
TGGTGGTGGAAAACCGCCCAGGCGGCAATATGAACGTCGGCTCCGATGCGGTGGCCAAGAGCCCGCCCGATGGCTACACCTGGCTGCTGGGGGCCAACAATATTTTTGTGTTCAACCCCCATCTAGGCAAGATGCCGTTTGATGTGTTTAAAGACCTCAC
>DDPM01000100.1:2958-4307 GCA_002342165.1 Hylemonella sp. UBA2468 | reverse complement strand
CTGCCTGTGAAGTCCGTGGCAGAGCTGGTGGAATATGCCAAAAAGAACCCTGATGCACTCAACTACGGTTCATCAGGCAACGGCGCGCCACAGCACCTGGCTGCCGAACTGCTCAGCAGCGCATCGGGTATCAAAATGGCGCAAGTGCCTTACAAAGGTGCCGTGCCCGCCATCACCGATTTGCTGGCTGGACGCATCCAAGTGTTTGTAGGTGCCATCAATTCTCTTTTGCCGCACATCAAAGACGGCAAGTTGCGCCTTTTGGCCACAGCAGGCCCCAAGCGCCTGAGTACATTTCCCGAAGTGCCCACCATTGCCGAAACCGTGCCCGGCGTGGTGATGGATGTGTGGTTGGGGGTGTTCATGCCGGCAGGCACGCCCCGCCCCATCATCACCAAAGCCCAAGCCGACATTGCCAGAGTGCTGCAAATGCCCGACGTGATTCAGAACCTCAGCATGCAAGGGATTGAAGGGGTGAGCTCCAGTCCAGAAACCTTGTCAGGCATGATCCGAGATGACTACGCCCGTTGGGGCAAGATCATTAGGGATGCCAACATCAAAGCCGATTGAAACTACACAGGAACCATCTTGACTTCAGACCAAATTCAGATACAAAAACCAGAAGACGTTGATGTTCCCATTGCAGATGAGCATTTAATTAAAGAGTGGGGCAGCGACTACCTGGCCGAGGTCATTCGAGACCTCGACCTGCGCTACATCGCCCTCAATCCCGGCGCCAGCTTTAGAGGGCTGCACGACAGCTTGGTGAACTTTTTGGGCAATCGCAATCCGCAAATGCTGCTGTGTTTGCATGAGGAACACGCGGTGTCCATGGCCCATGGCTATGCCAAAGTCACCGGTCGCCCTATGGGCGCTTTTGTGCACAGCAATGTCGGCTTGATGCACGCCTCGGCTGCCATCTTCAATGCATGGTGCGACCGTGTGCCGCTCATGGTCTTTGGTGCCACCGGCACCGTGGACGCTGCCACGCGTCGCCCTTGGATTGAGTGGATTCACACCGCGCAAGACCAAGGCGCTTTGGTGCGCGACTACACCAAGTGGGACGCCCAACCCGCATCGGTTCCCGCAGCGGCGGAGGCCCTTTACCGCGCCCGTTTGATCACTATGACCCCCCCTTGCGCGCCGGTGTACATCAACTTTCCCAACGATGTTCAAGAGGCCAAGGTGGACCAAACCATGGCCTTGCCTACACGCGATGACTTTGCCGCACCAACCGCGGGCGTGCCGGCGGAACATGAGCTGGATGCTTTGGTCAATCTGCTGAGCCAGGCCCGCAAACCCCTGATCTTGATGGGCCGCGTCAGCCGAGACCCTGCCGATTGGGGCCC
>DDPM01000100.1:309-2929 GCA_002342165.1 Hylemonella sp. UBA2468 | reverse complement strand
CGCGGCTTTTCCCACCGACCACCCCTTGCATGCGGCTAAACCCGTGTTGCTGTTTGCTGGGGCAGGTGCTGAGGTACTGCGCGAAGCCGACTTGGTGATTTCTTTGGATTGGATTGACGTGGCCGGTGCCATTTCTGCCGCCTGGGGCAAGGGGGCAACCCCACCCATCGTGCACGTGTCGGTGGACCAACATTTGCACCGCGGCTGGAGCATGGACCACCAAGGCCTGCCTAAAACGGTGATGCACTGGCTGGCTGACCCCGACCAAACCGTGGCCATGTTGCTGGCTAAAACCGCCTCCGTGCCCAAGCACAGCACGGCATGGAGCGCCCCTGTCACAGGCTTTGAGCCTTTGGCAGCCCCGCAAAATGTACCCCTTAACGTGCGCGACCTGGCGCGTTGCATGCGCCATGAGCTAGAGCTTTCCCATCCTTGCCTGATCCGCTTGCCCTTGGGCTGGTCGGCCGAGCATTACCCGATTCAAGACCCATTGAACTATTTGGGCTCAGATGGCGGCGGCACCATTGGTGCAGGCCCGGGCATGGCAGTGGGCGCTGCCTTGGCCCTGCGTGACCACCATCCCGACCGCTTGCCCGTGGCCGTGCTGGGNNGACGGTGACTTCATGATGGGCAACCAAGCCATTTGGACCGCCGTGCGCTATGGCATTCCTCTGTTAGTGGTGGTGTGCAACAACCGCTCGTTTTATAACGACGAAATCCATCAAGAGCGTGTGGCCATGCAGCGCAAGCGCCCGGTTCAAAACAAGCGCATTGGCATGCACATTGGCGGTCCTTTGATCGACTTGGCCGCCATTGGTCGCGCGCAAGGCGCGCACGGCATTGGGCCCGTGACCACCGGAACCGCTTTGGCCCAAGCCCTTCAAGATGGCATTGCCCGCGTTCGTCAGGGCCAAGTGGTGGTCATTGATGCTCAAGTGGAGCCCGGCTACGACAGTGCCGTGGGCAATGCGCTTAAAGACTTGAGTAAATAAACCCAATAAACCTTCAGCAGTTTTACTATTTATTTTTTGAACTCTCACACCATGTCTTCAACTTCCAAAACCCCCATGACCCTTGAAAGCGTTATGCCCCGGCACCGCAGCCTGTTTATGGACGGCGCTTGGTGCGAGCCCTTGGACGGTGCTTATGTGCAAACGCTTAACCCTGCTAACGGTCAAACCCTGACCAGCGTGGCCAATGCGTCTGCAGCAGACGTGGACCAAGCCGTGGCGGCAGCCCGCAAGGCTTTTCACGGCTGGAGCGCCTTGCCGCCCTTAGAGCGCGCCCGCTACCTGAGACAGGCGGCCCAAGTGCTGCGTGAGCATGCTGAAGAACTGGCCATGATCGACGCCTTCAACACNNCCCAAGTGGCCGCTACTGGCTTGGAATTTTTTGCGGGACTCATCACCCAAATCAAGGGTGAAACCATTCCCATGGGGGAGGGCATGCTCAACTACACGCGGCGTGAGCCCTTGGGCGTGGTGGCGCGTATCGTGGCTTACAACCACCCGCTGATGTTTGCGGCCGTCAAAATTGGCGCGCCCCTGGCGGCGGGCAATACCGTCATCGTCAAGCCGCCTGAGCAGGCGCCTTTGTCGTCCTTGCGCATGGCCGAACTTATCGGCAGCGTGTTTCCGCCTGGTGTGCTCAATGTGCTGCCGGGGGGTAAGGCCTGTGGCCAAGCTTTAAGCACCCACCCGCACATTGCCAAGGTCACTCTGATTGGCAGCGTGCCCACGGGCAAAGCCATCATGCGCAGCGCGGCCGACACCTTAAAGCCGGTGTTGCTGGAGTTGGGCGGGAAAAACGCGCTTATCGTCTATCCCGATGCCGACCTGGATCAGGTGGTGACCGGTGCCGTCAAGGGCATGAACTTCACTTGGGCCGGCCAGTCTTGTGGCTCCACCAGCCGCATGTTCTTGCACGACTCGGTGTATGACCAAGTTTTGCCGCGGGTGATTCAGCGCATACAAGAACAACACAAGCCGGGCATCCCTACCGACTTTGCCACCACCATGGGNNNGTGGTCAGCCAGGCTCAGCTTGACAAGGTCTTGCATTACATCGAGGCGGGCAAGCAAGACGGCGCCAAGCTGTTGTTGGGCGGAAAGCGTTGCACCGAGCCCCATTTAAAAGAGGGTTATTTTGTGGAGCCCACGGTGTTTGGCGAGGTTAAGCCCGGCATGCGGCTGGCTCAAGAAGAGGTGTTTGGCCCGATTTTGAGCGTGTTCCGCTGGAGCGATGAGGATCAGCTGTTTGATGCCGTCAATGGTGTGGACTACGGTTTGACATGCTCTATTTGGACATGCGACCTCAAAACCGCACACCGCGCTGCGGCGCGAGCGCAGGCTGGGTATGTGTGGATCAACAATGCCAGCCAGCACTTTTTTGCAGCCCCTTTTGGGGGCTACAAGCAATCGGGCATTGGGCGCGAAGAATGTTTTGAAGAGCTGCTGGAATTTACGCAGATCAAAAACATCAACGTGACGCTGTAATTGGAGTAGCCACCTGGTCTGGCTACCTTGTGTGGCTACCTAGTGGCCATCAACCTGGTTTGATTTCGGCACGCTCAATCACTTCTTTCCAGCGCGCTTGTTCTTTGGCAATGAAGGCGCCGTAAG
>DDPM01000100.1:0-296 GCA_002342165.1 Hylemonella sp. UBA2468 | reverse complement strand
CCCACGGCGCTTTCGGCCTCAAAGCGGGCCTGAATGTCGGGTGACTTCATGGCCTGAGCGCAGGCCTGCTGAAGCTTGTTGATGATCTCTACAGGGGTGCCCGCACGAGCCGATATGCCATACCACTGATCCGATTCAAAACCCTTGTAGCCACTTTCGGAAACAGTGGGTACATCTGGCAACACCGCGATGCGTTTGGGGGTACCCACGGCAATGGCGCGCAAAGTCCCACTCTTGATATGGGGCAACAAGGCAGGGGTGCCTGCTGAAAACATTTGAATGCGACCCGCCAGCAC
>DDPM01000198.1 GCA_002342165.1 Hylemonella sp. UBA2468 | reverse complement strand
GGTGGGCGAAGTGGCCGCCAACATTTTTGGCAAAACCCAAGAGGCCACAACTCAATATGCCCACACCTTGGGCTTGGCTTTTCAGATGACCAACATCATCCGGGACGTGGGGGAAGACGCGCTGCGCGGGCGCATTTATTTGCCCCTGCATGAACTGCAGCAATTTGACGTCAAAGCGCATGAAATTTTGAACCGCCATTACTCCGACCGCTTTGCCGCGCTCATGCAATTTCAAGTGCATCGGGCGCAGCAGCTCTACGACCAAGCTCTGGGTCTGTTGCCCAAGGCAGACGCTCGCAGCCAAAAACCCGGTCTGATGATGGCCAGCATTTACCGCACCTTGCTGCAAGAGATTGAACGCGATGGCTATAAGGTGCTGCACCAGCGCATCAGCCTGACCCCTTTGCGAAAATTTTGGCTGGCCTGGAGGGTTCAGGCTTTGGGCCTGATGTGAGACTGGCCGTTATTGGTGGCGGCTGGGCAGGCATGGCTGCTGCCGTGCGGGCCACCCAAGCGGGCTTTAAGGTAACGGTGCTTGAAGCCTCTCGCACCTTGGGCGGCCGCGCCCGCAAAGTTGCTTCATTTTCTCGTCCCAATCAGCCCCTGCACCCTACCCTGGACAACGGGCAACATATTCTTTTGGGTGCCTATGCCGAGTGCCTGAACCTGATGCGCTTGGTGGGTGTGGACACAGAGGCTGCTTTTTTGAGAGCACCTTTGCGCTTGGGCCCGCCAGCCCTGACCGAGCAGAGCCCCCAATGCCGTGGCTTTGAACTGCCCGTGAGCTGCGCCCACTTGCAAGCGCAGATGCCATCCCAAGGGCACCGCAAAGGGCACGGGCACCATCACGCGGCACAACTTGCCAAAGTGGCTTGGGCGATTTGGCGCAGCACCCTTTGGCCAGTGTCTGAACGGCTTCAACTCCTGAGGGTCGCTTTGCACTGGCATGGTGCTGGTTTTTCCTGCCCTAAACACCTTACGGTAGAGCAACTGTGCGCCCAACTCGGGCCTAAGGTGATCTCGGATTTGATAGAGCCGCTGTGCGTATCTGCCCTCAACACCCCCATACAACGCGCCAGCGCCCGGGTGTTCTTGCGGGTGATGCACGACGCGCTCTTCACAACGCCTGGCGGGTCCGACGTGCTGATTCCGCGCACGGATCTGAGCGCCTTGTTTCCTGAAGCCGCTTGCAACTGGCTCGAACACAAAGGCGCGGTGGTGCATTTGGGCCAGCGGGTGAGGACCTTGAAAGTTGTAGCACCTCCCTGTAGTGCAGAGTCCAGCCAACCTCAAAACCCAGCTTGGAGCGTGAATGGCCACCCTTTTGATGCGGTGGTGGTGGCCACTCCCCCTTGGGATGCAGCTGACTTGATAGAGGGCCTGGGTGATCCAGACTTGAACCCATGGGTGCACACCACGCGTCAACTGCGCTACGAAGGCATTGCCACGGTGTACCTGACGGCCCGAACCCCACTTGCGGCTCCCATGGTGCAGTTGAGGAGTTCCAAGGAGGCCCCTGCACAATTTGTGTTTGACAAAGGCGCCCTCAACCCCTCACAACCAACCTCTTCTCCAACCCTGCTGGCCGCGGTGGTGAGTGCTTTTGAGGGGAACCGCCAAGCACTCGAACACATGGTCTTGGCGCAAATACAAAACCATTTGGCACAAAACCATTTGGGCAGCCCCGATGTGCAGGTGCTGCAAACCATTGTGGAAAAACGTGCCACTTTTTCCTGTACCGCTGGTTTGGTGCGGCCTGCGGCTCAACCTTTCTCCCCGGCCTTATCTGCCCCAGCCTTGTCCACCCCGCCCAGGTCCGACGCATGGCGCATTGCTGCAAGCACCTTGGTGGTGTGTGGAGACTACATAGAAGGCCCCTACCCTGCTACGCTTGAGGGCGCCGTGCGCAGTGCCGGTGTTGCTGTTGAATTGTTGCGAATGCCCCCATCAAAGCCATGAGCGCCAAGACGTTTTCAAACCTCCGTTTGAGCCTGATCATTTTGTGCACCTTGCTGGGGTGCGCCTTGATCATGGCCTTGGTCGTGGGCGGCTGGCACTTCTACACCAAACTGCCCAAACGCGATGGCAGCCTGGCCTTGAGCCAGCTGGAGGCCGCCGTGACGGTGCATTACGACGAACGCGGGGTGCCGCACATCACCGCCAAAAACGAAACCGACCTCTACCGCGCCTTGGGCTTTGTGCATGCGCAAGACCGCTTGTTTCAAATGGAAATGGCCCGACGCATCGCGCGCGGCGAATTGGCGGAAATTTTCGGCGAACGGCTGGTGGAAACCGACCGGCTGTTTCGCACCCTGTCGTTGCGACCGCATGCGGAGCAGTATGTCAAAAGGATGGACCGCAACAGCCCCACATGGCGCGCCCTTGAAGCGTATTTGGATGGCGTCAACCAATTTCAGGCTGCGCGGCCCTTGCCCATTGAATTTGATGTGCTGGGCATCAAACCGCGCCCCTTCACCCCGGAAGACTCGGTGGCCGTGGCGGGCTATTTGGCCTACAGCTTTGCCGCTGCCTTCAGAACCGAGCCGGTGCTGACGTTTATTCGCGATGAATTGGGACCCAAGCACCTGCGCATTTTTGATTTGGAGTGGCATGGCTTGGGAGTGGTAGGCCCGCTGGCCGAAACCGCTTTGCTGGCTCAAAACTCCGACCCCCAAGCCCCCCACAAAGCCCGCCCCGATTGGCAAGGCCTGGCACACCTGGGCAATTTAAGCTGGGAAGGTCCC
>DDPM01000011.1:11653-11781 GCA_002342165.1 Hylemonella sp. UBA2468 | reverse complement strand
TTCATGTCTTGCTCGTAGTACATGCTCATGATGTATTGCTCGCGTTCGGGCAGGGTTTTGATGGCTTCCACCAATGCTTTGCGCAGGCGCTGGTTGCGCAACAACTGCATGGGGTCGGAGTTGTTGTC
>DDPM01000011.1:11265-11603 GCA_002342165.1 Hylemonella sp. UBA2468 | reverse complement strand
AGCGTCAAATCGAGCTCGTTGGCAATTTCGGTTTCGGTGGGGCTGCGGCCCAGCAGGTTTTCAAGGTTGTGAACCGCCATTTCAATTTCTTTTTGGCTCTTGCGAGAGCCACGAGACATCCAATCGTTTTCACGCAGCTCGTCAATCATGGCGCCGCGTATGCGTTGGCTGGCAAAGGTTTCAAACTGCACGCCCTGATTGGCTTCAAAACGTGTGAGTGCTTCAGACAGACCAATCAAGCCCACTTGAATCAGGTCTTCCACCTGCACGCTGGCAGGCAGTTTGGCCATCATGTGGTGGGCCAAGCGGCGCACCAAGGGCGAGTACTGCCGTATTAA
>DDPM01000011.1:0-11245 GCA_002342165.1 Hylemonella sp. UBA2468 | reverse complement strand
CGGTCGAGTTGTCCCTTGGCGGTGTACATCAGTGGCTCCAAAACGGGGCGGTATGGGGGGCGGGCTCCATCAGCCTCAGAGCCAAAGACAGCATACCTTCGGATGGAGTACTGCTGATGTCATGTCCATCCAGTAGACCAATGGGGGGCACCATGTGAGGACGCTGCCCTAAAAATTGTTGAGCACACTCAGAAATGGAATGGCTGAGTTTTTCAGCTGTGTGCAGAGCCGATGCATCCAAAGTATCCAGCACGGGCACCAAGGTGGGGTGGTGTTGGCCTTTGAGTGTGAGTTGCTTTAGAGCTTGGTAAGCCGTGAGTACTGAGGTGGAGTTGGTGCCTACAGCCAGCAGAGGCGCAGCTGCGAAGTCAGCCAAGTCTTCTACCAGCCAGGAGATGGGCACATACACCAGCATCACATCGTGGGNNCGTGGGGCTCATGGTCTTGGGTCAGTTGCTCCAGCAACTGCAGACGCGACTGCTGCAGCGGCGGCACCACTCGGGTGGCATCTACACACACTGAGGCATATCCCAAATGCCTCCAAGCCTTGACCAACTGGTCTTGCAGGGCGGCCTCGCTTTTCATATCGCCATGGCTGGCCAGCAATACCACTTGGGGGGTTAAAGCACCGCTCCATTGGGTCAGGCTGGAGGCTTGATGCAAAACAGCTTCAGGCATGTAAGGCTCCTAATTCAGAAGAAGGGGCGGTGCCCGTAGATCCGTGGCTGAAGAAAAACCCAAGGTCTAAATCTGTGGTGGTGTAAGCCGTTTTGGGTGCGTGCATGGACTGCTTCACCAACTTATGGGGTTGCGCCTGCTCCCAATCTTCGGGAACCCTTTGACCGGTGGTGACCCCGCGCAGCATGAGTTGGTGCCGTATGGCGGCATCCAAAGCCGGGCCCAGTTTGCTGGCTTCGTCTGTTTTGGTAAGGATGGCCTGTTGGGTACCTGTGGTGCGAAAGGCCTGCACCACTTCATCCAGCATTTCGCCTTGGCTGCAGGCGTTGAGCACCAGCACCCGTTGCAGCTTGGGCAGGTTCAGGGTGTTGAGCAGGTCGCGCGTGCGGGGATCGCGAGGCGCCAAGCCGGTGGTGTCAATGAGCACCATTTTTTTGTTGACCAAAAGCCCCAGCAAATCCTGCAAAGCTGCTTGGTCATAAGCCAAATGCGCTACCACGCCCATCATTTTTCCGTAGGCGCGCAGTTGTTCGTGGGCGCCTACACGGTAGGTGTCCAGGGTAATCAGACCCACGCTGGCGGGGCCAAATTCGCGGGCGCACCAACCGGCCAGTTTGGCGCAGGTGGTGGTTTTTCCAACCCCCGTGGCACCCATTAAGGCAAACACGCCGCCTTGCTGCATCATGGACAGGGTGTTGCCATCGGTTTTAAGGTTGCGCTCCAACACTTGGGCGACCCATTTTTTGGCAGCTTGGGCGTCTTGGTCTTGGGGCAGCTTATCCAGCACGGCGCGCGACAGGTGAGGCGAGTAGCCGGCGCCAATTAGTTGTGTCATGAGGTTGTTGCGCACCGGGCTTTTGCGGGTTTCGCCCAACCACGTGAGGGTGCTGAAGCGCTCTTCAATCAGCGCCTTCATGGACTGCAGCTCGTCGCTGATGCCCTTGGGTGTGGTGGTACCAGCCGAGGCTTGAGCCGAAAGATCTGAATACCCCACATGAATTTGAGCGGGTGCAGTGTGTGTGGCTGGGGTGTGCGCATTTGCAGTATGAGCCGCGGTTGGAGCAGCTGACTCCCGAACCGGAATCCCCACCTTGGCCTTGCGCTTGGAGTCCGTGCCCACCGAGGCCCGGTCTGATGCAGAACCGGAATCTTCCATGTCTGCTGGAATGGTCATCAAACCCTTGCGGCGCTTGAGCATGCGGTCGCGCACAAAGTCTTGAAAGGACAAGGTGCTCATGGACAGCTGCTGCGCGTCCGCCTCTACGCTTTCTTTAACTGCAGAGCTTAAAGCGGAGCTGAAAGATTGCTTGGTTGCGGTGTTAACGGCGTCAAGGTCTTGCGCTTCGTTGGCATTGTCTTGGGCCAGGGTGTCCACCTCATCAGAGGAGGCAGCCATCACTTCCACTCCGTTGGGGGTGGTGCGGTTGGACAATATGACGGTCTTGTCGCCAAACGCCATTTTGGCTTTGGCCAATGCCTGCCGTGCGGTGGGTGCGTGAAAGCGTTGTAGGTTCATCATGTCGCGCCTCGAAGAATCGGTCCGATTCGAATAGAGTGGGTATCAGGAATTTCGCTGTGGGCCAACACTTGCAACCTAGGGGCCACGCGCCTGACCAAGCGTGCTACGGTATTGCGAATCACATCGGGCACCAGCAGGCAAGCGGGCACCCCCACTTCTTCTTGTTGCATGGCCACTTCGGCGGCCTGCTGGCTCAGCATGTCGGCCACACCGGGGTCCAGTGCCGGGCCACTGCTGTTGCCCAAGGCTTGCACCAACATGCGCTCCAGGGGGGGGTCAATGGCAATCACATTCAGTTCTTTTTGCGGACCGTAAATTTGCTGCACGATGGCGGGACTCAAGGCCACACGCACTCGTTTGGCCAGTTCTGCTGGGTCGCTGATGGTGGTGGCGTGTTCGGCAATGGCTTCGATGATGGTGCGAATGTCACGGATGTGCACCGACTCTTCCAGCAACAGCTGAAGCACTTTTTGGAACACTGACACCGAAACCATTTTGGGCACGACTTCCTCAATCAATTTAGGTGCTTGCTTACTGACATGGTCCACCAGCTGCTGCGTTTCGGTTCGACTGAGCAACTTGGCGGCGTGTTGTTGCATCAAGTGTGACAAATGGGTCGCCATGACGGTCTCAGAATCAACCACCGTAAAACCGGCCATTTGTGCGGCTTCTTTTTGGCGCTCGTCAATCCAGTGTGCGGGCAGACCAAATGCGGGGTCGGTGGTAGCGGTTCCTATCAGCGGCGTGGTGATGCCGCCGGGGTTGATGGCCAGGTACATGCCCGGAAACGCCTCGCCCTCGCCCACAATCACGCCGCTTAAAGTGATACGGTAGCCGCTGGGCTTGAGTTCCAAGTTGTCGCGCACATGCACGGGCGGGGGCAAAAAGCCCACCTCTTGAGCAAACTTGCGTCGCACGCCCTTGATGCGCATGAGCAAATCCCCCTGACGGTTTTTGTCAACCAAAGATATCAGGCGGTAGCCCAGCTCCAGCCCCAGTTGGTCCACGGGTTGCAGGTCGTCCCAGCTGGCGTCGCTGTCAGCAGGTGCGGTGGTGATCTCGCTGGACGGATCTGCCGGGGGCGGCCGGTTGGCCAGCATCCAGCTGGCGTAGCCCAGAACTGCGGCAATGGTTAAAAACACCACATGCGGCATGCCGGGGATGATGCCCAAAATACCCAAAATACCTGCGGTAATGCCCAGCACCTTGGGAGACAAAAACACTTGGGTGCCAATTTGGCTGCCCAAGTCTTCCTCTTTGCCCACGCGCGACACCACCATGGCAGCAGCAACGGAAATGAGCAGCCCCGGAACTTGCGCCACCAAGGCATCGCCCACCGCCAACAAAATGTAGCTGTCAGCGGCTTGGCCGATGCTGAGGTTGTGTTGCAACATGCCCACCACCAAGCCACCCAGAATGTTGATGATCAAAATCAAAATGCCGGCCATAGCGTCGCCGCGAACAAACTTGGATGCACCATCCATGGAGCCAAAAAAGTCGGCTTCTTCGGCAATTTCGGCGCGGCGGCGTTTGGCTTCCTTGTCGTCAATGGTGCCGGCGCTCAGGTCGGCGTCTACCGCCATTTGCTTGCCGGGCATGGCGTCCAAGGCAAAGCGGGCGGACACTTCCGCAATACGCTCGGCACCTTTGGTCACCACAATAAAGTTGATGACCACCAAAATGGCAAACACTATCAGTCCCACAGCAAAGTTGCCGCCAATCAAGAAGTGGCCAAACGCCTCAATCACAGCACCGGCTGCGCTTGGACCTGTGTGGCCCTCCAGCAGCACCACGCGGGTAGAAGCCACATTGAGCGACAAGCGCATCAAGGTGGTTAAGAGCAGCACTGTTGGAAAAGCCGCAAAGTCCAGGGGGCGCAGCATGTAGGCGGCCACCATCATCACCATCAATGCCAGGGCGATGTTGATCGTAAAGAACACATCCAACAACCAGGCCGGCATGGGCAAAACCATCATGGCCAAAATCAGCACCACCACCAGGGGAGCAGCCATACCTTGAATCAGGGCGGCGTGCCCACCGAAAAACTGTTGGATTTTTTTCAGCTCGTTCATGCCATGGCTCCACTTACCAGCGGACTGGTCAAGGGGTCCAACTCGGGCGGCACGTGTGGCTTTGGCACATCGCCAGGTGCAGGGCCTTCACCCCGCAAATTGGCTTTGAGTCGGTACACATAGGCCAAAATCTGCGCAACAGCGGTGAATAGGCTGGTGGGGATTTCGGCATCCAACTCGGTGTTCGCGTACAACGCGCGGGCCAAGCTCGGGGATTCAATCACCGGAATCTTGTGGCTTCGGGCAATGTCCTTGATTTTCATGGCCAGCAAGTCGGCACCTTTGGAAATGACTATGGGCACATCCATGGTGGCATCGTCGTATTTCACAGCTACGGCGTAGTGGGTCGGGTTCATCAGCACAAAATCCGCTTGGGGAACCTTGCGAATGCTGGCGCGCTTCGCAAACTCGCGTTGTTTGGCGCGCCGCTTGGTCTTGACCTCCGCGCTTCCCTCCGATTGTTTGGCCTCGTCCTTGACTTCCTGCAGCGACATTTTGAGTTCGGACTTGTGCAAAAAAATCTGCAGGGGCACATCGATGAGTGCCACCACAAACACCACCCCCAGCAACAAAGCTATGCCTTTGATCAACCAATCCAGCAGATGGGGCAGCGCCCCCGCTGAAGGCTGCATGATGAGCAATGCCAGAGAGTCGAAGCTGCCGTACAAAAAATAGGCCGACACAAGCAGCAACACCACCATCAAAAATGAGGTTTTGCCAATGTCGAACAACTTTTTCCTGGAAAACATATTGCTCAAGCCATTCAGCGGGTCGAGCTTGTTCAAGTCGGGCATGACCGGCTTCAAGCTGAAGACCCAGCCCCCAATGGAAATATTGCTAAAAACAGAGGCTGCCAATGCCGCAGCTGCAAATATCAACGCCATCATCAAGCCTGTGGATACCAAGTCTTGCATGCGCAAAATCATGTCGCCAGGCAGCTCAATGGTGGTGGAGTTGAAATGCAGTTGTTGGCTCAATGCCAGCTTGAGTTGCTCGAAACCTGTGGGAGCAAAAGCAATCAACAGTGCCGAGCCAGACCCCAAAACCGCCAAATGCCCCAAATATTGCGAACGTGCAACTTGGCCATCAGCACGGGCTTTGTCGAGCTTGCGCTGCGAGGCGGGTAAATTGCGATCCTGACTAGATTCCATGATGGCGGTAAAGCTTGATTACCGCCATTGTCCTGAGGGAGACGCTTTTCTAAAGGGCAAAGTGGGGCGGTTTTGCCCCGCTAATTCCGACCCTCGACCTAAAAACCAAGACTGGCCAACAGGTCGTCCACCTGAGATTGGTCCGTCACCACCTCGGGGTTGCCTTCGGGGTTGATCACCGGGCCTTGAAGTGCCGGCTCCAGGCTTTTGCCTGAGCTGGATGTGCTCGCGGGTGCAGATTGCTTGGCCAAGGCCTCAGGAGGCGCTGTTTGGAGCAGCAACTCCACCAGTTGGGTTTCTATGGTGGTGGCTAAAGTCACCACGCGGTTGATGACCTGCCCGGTAAGGTCATGAAAGTCTTGGGCCATCATGATGTCGGTCAGGTGCTGATCCAAGGCCACAGACTTTTTGTCGACATCAAGCAAATAGTTCAGCACTTGTCCTGTGGCCACCGCCGACACGGGGTTTTGCTTGAGCAGACCGGTGATGCGGGTGGTCTCCAGAGCCAACTCGTCCCGGTCTTTTTTGGCCAAATCCACGGTGTTCAGAACTTTTTCGGCAGCTTCGCCGGTCAGTCGGGCAATGTAGGTCAGGCGGCTTTTGGCATCGGGCAGCTCTTTGGCGGTCCCTTGCAGCTTATCGGCCAAACCCAGTTCACGCAGGGAGTCGTGGAGTTGTCGGGTCAGTTGGCCTATTCGGTTGTGTAAATCAGCCACGACCGCAGCATCAGTCGCCGCTTCTTGTTGGGGTTGCTCCATGCTTACTGAAGCCCCATTTTCTTGATGATGTTGTTGACTTTGTCTTCCAAAGTGGCCTTGGTAAAGGGTTTCACGATATAGCCCGCCGCACCATTTTGGGCGGCCAACACAATGTCTTCCTTGCGGGCTTCGGCGGTCACCATCAGCACAGGCAAGTGCTTGAGTTTGTCGTCTTTTTTGATTTCTCCCAACAATTGAAACCCATTCATGTTGGGCATGTTGATGTCGGTGACCACAAAGTCAAACGTGCTGTTTCGCAGTTTTTGCAAGGCCGCTGCACCGTCTTCCGCTTCGTCAGCCTCGGTGAAACCGCTTTCTTTGAGAAGGTTGCGCACAATGCGGCGCATGGTGGAAAAGTCGTCAACAACAAGAAATCTAAGATTGGCTGCCATGTATCACTCTTTATGAACAGATGCCCGATTATGGCAACTAAGTTTGACGAGTTATCAATTTGCATTTTTATCAGGTTTTGGACGCTGCTGACGCTTCGCCTAAGGCTTTGCTGGCGCCCAAAATGCGTTCCTGGGCTTCTTGGGTCATCACCAAAATGCTGATGCGCCGGTTCGATGGGCTTTTGGGGTTCTCCGGCTCCATAAGCAGGCTAGACGCCATGCCCACCACGCGCACCAGTTTGGTGTCGGGCAAACCTCCGTACACCAGCTCGCGCCTCGAAGCATTGGCACGATCGGCCGATAAATCCCAGTTGCTGTAGCCGCGCTCGCCATTGCCAAAAGGCGTGATATCGGTGTGGCCATCCAGGCTGATGCGGTTGTCCAGGCCTTCCAACGCAGAGCCAATGGCCCGCAAAATGTCGCGCATGTAGGGTTTGACCACGGCGCTCCCCAGGTCAAACATGGGGCGCTTTTGGTCGTCCATGATTTGAATCAGCAGTCCGTCGGGCGTGACCTCAAGCTTGATTTGCGAGCTGAATTCACTTAGCCGCACGTCATTGGCGATCATGGCACTGATTTTGGCGGCCATGACGGCCAGCTTTCGGGCTTCCTTTTTGGCGGCTTCAGCCTTAATGGCCTCTGCAGCTGCTTTTTTAGTATTGGGGTCGCCTTCGCTGCCTTGAGGCGATTGCCCCACATTTTCGGTAAAGGTTTTACCGCCACCGGGCATGATCACGCTGTTTTCGCCTGACCCTGTACCCCCGGGCAGCTTGACCTTGTATGGCGATAAAAAATATTCGGCAATGCCTTTTTTGTCACCCGAGGTGACGGAGCCCAGCAGCCACATCAGCAAAAAGAAAGCCATCATGGCCGTCACGAAGTCGGCGTAAGCAATCTTCCAGGCGCCACCATGGGCCCCGTGGCCACCCTTCTTGACCTTTTTGACAATGATCGGTTGAAGTTTTTTGGCGTCGGAAGCCATAACTTACTTCTTGCCTTTGACGTGCGTTTCCAGTTCGGTGAAGGTGGGACGCTCGGTCGAGAACAGCACTTTGCGACCAAACTCAATCGCGGTGGCAGGGTTGTACCCCTGCATGCTGGCGAGCAAGGTGGTTTTGATGCAAATAAATTCTTTACTGGCGTCTTGGGCCTTTTGGTCGAGCACGCCCGCCAAAGGCTCCACCAATGCATAGGCCAACAAAATACCCAGAAACGTGCCCACCAGGGCCGATGCAATCATGCCGCCGAGCACTGCCGGAGGCTGGCCCACCGAGCCCATGGTGTTCACCACACCCAACACGGCCGCCACAATGCCAAAGGCGGGCAAGGCGCCGGCTAATCGGGTCAGGGCCGCTACGGGGGCGTGGGCTTCTTCGTGATGGGTTTCGATTTCAGCGTCCATGATGGACTCAATTTCATGGGCATTGAGGTTGCCCGACACCATCATGCGCAGGTAATCGGTGGTGAACTCGAGCACATGGTGGTCGTGGCCCACATTGGGGTATTTTTTAAAAATCGCCGATTCGTGGGGGTTTTCCACGTCTTTTTCAATGGCCATCAAACCCTCTTTACGGGCTTTTTGCAGCACCTCAAACAGCATGGCCAAGAGTTCGAGGTAACGTTCTTTGGTGTAGATGGATCCTTTAACGACCGTGGGCAACAAGGCCAAGGTCGCCTTGAGCACTTTGGGCTGGTTGTTAACCGCAAATGCACCCAGGGCGCCGCCAAAAATGGTGATCATTTCAAAGGGCAGGGCATGCAGGAGTACCGAGACATTGCCCCCGTGAGCCACATACACGCCAAAAATGCAGCCAAACGCTACCACGTAACCAACTATGACCGTCATGATGATGCCTTTTTGTGAGGCTCAGGCGCCTACCCGCCACAAACGGCAGGCAGGTACAAGCGCACACTATTCTAAATACGGCGATTCACGGCAAATATTTAAAAAGGACTCTGTAATAGCCCTTTTTGTGTCTTTAGTTGCGGCTTCAGGCCAGATGAACCGAGTCAACCATTTGCCATATACTTGCGCTATATACTTTGGGGGTGGCATGGGCATTTCAACCGTTTTTACAAACAACCGCACACAAGCTGTTCGCTTACCTGCAGATTTGCGCCTGCCCGACAACGTCAAAAGAGTTCAAGTAAGAGCGCTAGGCCAAGATCGAATTATTTCTCCCTTGAACAATGCCTGGGATACGTTTTTTTTGAACGGTGCTCAGGTCAGTGATGACTTCATGTCTGAGCGAGCCAGCCAAGAGCAAGAGCCCCGAGAGGGTTTTTGATGCTGCGCTACTTGCTGGATACCAACATCGTTATTTATGTCATCAAGCGCCGACCTTTGGTCGTGCTCGACCTGTTCAATCGCCATGCTGGGCGAATGGGCATTTCAGCCATCACCTTGGCTGAATTGATTCATGGTGCAGAAAAAAGCAGCAGGGTGGACTCCAACATGGCGGTTGTAGAAGACTTTGTCAGTCGACTTGAAGTGCTGCCCTACACCTATAAGGCGGCTCAACACTACGGAAATATCAGAGCCGCGCTTGAGAGGGAGGGCGCGCCCATAGGGGTTAACGACCTGCACATTGCAGCCCATGCTCGAAGCGAAGGGCTGGTGCTGGTGACCAACAACCTCAGTGAGTTTGCACGCGTGCCGGCGTTACAGACCGAAAACTGGCACGCCCCCAGCTAGATTGTTAATGCAACAAAATGCCCCCAGCCACAGCGCCTTTGCCTGCGCGGGCAGGTGGGGCGCATAGGCCGCACTCGTAGTAACGAGAGTTTTCGTAGGCCACGGTCACAAAGTGGCCGCCGCATTTGGAGCATTTGGTAAATGACAGCATGTGGTTGTCCATGAACTTCACCAAGCGCCAAGCGCGGGTTAGGGTGAGGATGGGCTCCATACCGCAAGAATCAATTTGCTCCACATACAGCTTGTAAGCCTTCATCACGGTGTCAATGTCCTCGAGTGCTGAGGTTTTGCTCACATAGCGGTGGATGTTGGCAAACAACGAGGCGTGAATATTGGGCTGCCAGGTCAAAAACCNNAAACGGCAACTGCCCTTTAGAGGGCGATTTGCCCGCCACTTCTTTATACAAGCGCAACAAGCGCTCGTAAGACAGGTCGGTTTCGCTCTCCAGCACCTGCAGGCGAGCGCCCAACTGAATCAGGGCAACGGCACGCTCCACCTGCTTGGAATCATTAAGTACGCTTTTGCTGGCCATGGGGTGCTCCTAAATGGGTAAAAATTACATGGATTCCGCAAAGCGGCCCGACATCAAGATGCTCGCGTGCAGCTTGGTGGTGGCATCGTTGGCCACTTTTCCGGTTTGGTGGTTGGTGAGCAAGCTCCACACCATGTCGTCATCAGCCCTGAAGCGGCACAGCAACATGGGGCCGGAGGCCACTTTCATCAACTGGGCTGGAGACAAAGTGCCCAGCAAGTCGGCGGACTCTTCAGACAGCCCTAAGCGAAACAGGGCGTCGGCCTTGTCGCGGCGAATCAGGGTTTGGGCCAACATCAAATAGGTGAGGTTGGTTTCGCGAATTTCGTTGCGGATTTGATCTTCGGTCATGGCGGGGCTCCTGAGTTGGACAAGTATTTAAGTTCTCGCAAACAAGGCCGATATGTCTTGAAGCGATGAAATGGATTGTGAAAACAGTCCATCATTTCGGTAATTGGAGTTTTGCCAATCCGCCTGTCAGATCAAACGGTGCGGCGTGTAGGAGCTTGCCCTACATCCATCTATTAGCTTTAGCAAAAGCACAACTTAATGGCTTAAAGCACAAAAAAATCGCTTCTAGCAGTTAAGTAATTCAAAAGCCAACCGATAAATAAAACAACGAGCTTCTTAAAGAGCTCGTGGCCAAGACGGAGCATCTAGCCGATTGACTTGGTAACGGGTTTTTTTAGCTTAATTTTTTTAGGAGTTTCAAAATGGGAATGACGATCAACACCAACGTGCTGTCTATCAATGCGCAGCGAAATGCTGATGCCAACAGCAATTCCTTGGCTACGTCGCTGCAGCGCTTGTCTTCAGGTTTGCGTGTCAATAGCGCCAAAGACGATGCAGCAGGATTGGCTATAGCCAGCAAAATGGATTCACAAGCCCGCGGTATGAATGTGGCGATTCGTAACTCTAACGACGGTATTTCGCTTGTTCAAACCGCTGAAAGCGGCATGGCGGTCATTGGCGACATGATGCAGCGGATGCGTGAATTGGCCGTCCAAGCAACTAACGGCACGAACACCTCAGGTGATTTATCAGCAATCAACCAAGAATACTCGCAACTCTGGTCAGAGATTAACCGAACCATGAGCTCAGTTCAGTTCAACAGCACATCATTGCTCAACGCTACATCCGCGTTTAGTTTCCAAATTGGTGCAAACTCAGGTCAAACGGTGAGCATCGCATCTTCAGATATAAGTATCACAGCGGGAGTAGGAGGTATGTCTGGAGCTTCTGCTCTCAACACCACCACTACATCCGCAAATGCTTCAGCAATTGACGCAATTAGTACGGCAATTTCAGCAATCAACAGTTCCCGCGCAACGTTAGGTGCTATTCAAAACCGCTTCAATTACACGGTGTCCTTCTTGCAATCTGCCTCAGAAAACCAGCAAGCAGCTCGTGGTCGAATCATGGATGCAGATTTTGCTCAAGAAACATC
>DDPM01000113.1:14242-22046 GCA_002342165.1 Hylemonella sp. UBA2468 | reverse complement strand
AAGCCATGGCATCTGCCAAATTGAAACGAGGCGCATCCAACAGCGCTTGTGCCTTGGCTGCCCAATCGGCGGCCATTTGCTCTTGGGCGCGAGTGCGACGTACCTCTTCCAGCTTCTCGCGCAACATTTTGGCAGCGCCTTTGTCCTTGACGCTCATTTCTTTATAGACAGCCTGAATCAGCTCTGGAGCAGGTTCTGTACTTAAAAAGTCACGCAGTAAAGCAGAGCGTTCCCCAGATGTGGGGGCGGAAAAGGCTCCTGAGGTCAAGGCATCCAGTTGTTGAGCATCTAAATTTTCTGGCACGGTAGAGTTCACGGGTAGGTATAAAGCCCTCTATTGTCGCCGCATCAGCTCACACCATGTCCCTGCACTTGAGATATATGAAACACCTTTCTTATGGTTGACCGGTAATATAGGGGCACTTAAAATACCAAACATATCGTTTTATCCAACCTGCTGATCATGGCAAGGTCTCCTCATCCGACATGAGGCAGAAAGGAATCTCCCTTGGTTGCTTTTGAAAAAATCGTCAAAAACCTTCAAAACTTGGTTCATCACGTGGTGGAAGCCTGCACGGAGCTCATCCATAACGGCTTTGCCTTGGTAGGCATTGCCGTGCTTTTCAGCGCCATTGCGCTGATAGCCCGCCCAGACTTGCGTGAAACTGCCGAAACTCAGCTAGTGGCTTGGTTGCAGCAGCGGCAGTTTGAGCTCAAGGGTATCCTGCCTGGCGGCGTCGATCCCATGGATCGCGCCACAGCCCGTTCACCCAGTGAACTGTCCAAATCCCAAGCTGCGCTTGCCTTTTGGCTGAGTAAAAAATACCGAGTGGCCAAAGAGCCGCTCAGCGCTCTGGTTACCGAAGCCCACGAGGTGGGCAAAAGAGCTAACCTCGATCCCACCCTGATTCTGGCGGTCATGGCAATTGAATCTGGCTTTAACCCCTTTGCTGAAAGCCCCGTTGGTGCACAAGGTCTGATGCAGGTGGTCACCAAGGTGCACCGCGACAAGTACGAGACCTACGGCGGCCATTTGACAGCCTTTGACCCCGTAACCAATCTGAGAGTGGGCGTGAAGGTGCTGCAAGAGTGCATCAAGCGCGGTGGCTCTCTTGAAATGGGTTTGCGCCTGTATGTAGGTGCCGCCAACCTGTTGGACGACGGAGGATATGTGGCCAAAGTCCTGGCAGAACATGGACGACTGCAACAGGTCGCCAACGGTCAATCGGTCCCCTATTCCTCTCCTAACAGTGCCAACGCCCTTTCTACCAGCGCGCCAAATAACGTTCGCGCTGTCACAACTTTGGCTCAAGATTCTTGAATTCTTTTTAACTTTCTACCTTCTCATGTATTCACGCCAAATCCTGATTGAACAAACCGATCCCGAACTGTTTGCCGCCATTCAGGCAGAAAACGCACGCCAAGAGCACCATATTGAACTGATTGCCAGCGAGAACTATGCATCCCCTGCTGTGATGGCGGCACAAGGCACCCAACTGACCAATAAATACGCTGAGGGTTACCCTGGCAAACGCTACTACGGCGGCTGCGAGCATGTGGACGTGGCCGAGCAGTTGGCTGTTGACCGAGCTAAAACTCTGTTTGGTGCGGATGCCGCCAATGTGCAGCCGCACTGCGGCGCATCTGCCAATGAGGCGGTGTTTTTGGCGTTTTTGAAGCCCGGAGACACCATCATGGGCATGAGTCTGGCTGAGGGAGGCCACCTCACGCACGGCATGCCACTCAATATGTCTGGCAAATGGTTCAACGTGGTGTCCTATGGACTGAACGCCAAAGAAGAAATCGACTACGACGCCATGGAGCGCAAGGCCCATGAAAGCAAGCCTAAGCTCATCATTGCCGGCGCATCCGCATACAGCTTGCATATTGACTTTGAACGCTTTGCCAAGGTATCCAAAGACGTAGGAGCCATTTTTCTGGTGGATATGGCCCACTACGCCGGCCTGATTGCCGCTGGCGTTTACCCCAACCCAGTGCCCCATGCCGACGTGGTGACCAGCACCACCCATAAAAGCTTGCGCGGCCCCCGTGGCGGCATCATTTTGATGAAGTCAGAGCACGAAAAAGCCATTAACAGCGCCATTTTTCCAGGGCTGCAAGGCGGTCCCTTGATGCATGTGATTGCCGCAAAAGCTGTGGCGTTTAAGGAGGCCCTGGAACCCTCATTCAAGGTGTACCAACAGCAAGTGATTCGAAATGCGCAAATCGTGGCGCAAACCTTGACTGAACGTGGCTTGCGAATCGTGAGCGGCGGCACTCAAAGCCATGTGATGCTGGTGGATCTGCGGTCCAAAGGCATCACCGGCAAAGAAGCTGAGTCGGTTTTGGGCTCTGCCCACATGACCATCAACAAAAACGCCATTCCTAACGACCCTGAAAAACCCATGGTCACCAGCGGTGTTCGCATTGGCACCCCTGCCATGACCACTCGTGGCTTTAAAGACGATGAAGCCCGGGCCACCGCCCACCTGATTGCCGATGTGCTGGATAACCCGCGCGATGCGGCCAACATTGAGGCAGTACGCGCCAAGGTGAATGCCCTAACCGCTCGTTTTCCGGTCTACGGTTGACCTTCCTGTGCCCTGACCGCACCCCATGAAGTGCCCGTTTTGCAACCACCTGGACACCCAGGTGATGGAGACCCGGGTATCAGAAGAAGGCGACTTTGTGCGCCGCCGCCGCCAATGCGGGGCTTGCGAAAAGCGCTTCACCACCTACGAGCGGCCCGAGGTAAGTTTTCCGACCATCGTCAAAAAAGACGGTCGCCGAATTGAATTTGACCGCAGCAAACTGCGCGCCTCGATGAACCTGGCCCTGCGCAAGCGCCCAGTGAGCACTGAGCAAGTGGACGGCGCCATAGAGCGTATTGAAGAAAAGCTCATCAACCTCGCGCAACGCGAGGTGCCCTCTCACCGCTTGGGGGAAATGGTGATGCGTGAGCTGAAAAAGCTCGACAAAGTGGCCTATGTGCGCTTTGCCAGCGTGTATCGGAGTTTTGAAGATATTGACGACTTCAAAACCCTGGTGGACGAAGTGCGCAAATAAGTCGGCCTTCAAACAAACTGCCATAACTCGCCGCCACAATTTGGTCCCATGCACAGACATCGGGGCGTCACCTTGCTGGAATTGTTGGTCGTTTTGTCCATCACAGCGCTGCTGTTGGGCTTTG
The DNA here is from genome assembly GCA_002342165.1 of Hylemonella sp. UBA2468. GTDB lineage: Bacteria > Pseudomonadota > Gammaproteobacteria > Burkholderiales > Burkholderiaceae_C > Hylemonella. Next base: position 18,856 of record DDPM01000113.1, on the reverse strand, counting down.
GCGTGCCGTCCTTCATCAGCACCGTGCGCTCTTCCCAGATGTCCTCCAGTGTCAACAGCTTTTTATCTGACATGCGCTATGCCCGAAGCATGGCCCTGCGGCGAAGTGCCTCAGTGGTGATGTGCCGCGTCAACAAGCTCGACGATGAATCCAACCCCGTTTGCAACACCGGCAAAACGATTGATGTTGACGGCGATGGTCTGGACGATGGATGGGCTGGCGGTTGGTTTGTGTTTGAGGACGTCAACGGCGACAGCGCTTTGAATGCAGGAGAAACCGTGTTGCGGCTTCAGTCTAAAAGCAGCGCCATTGGCTCCATCATGGGCAGCAACAACAGCAACCAATTCAATTTCACAGCCAACGGCCGACTGCGCAATGTATCCAACGCCACCACCCTCACCTTTGGCGGCCCCGCGTACAGCAACGCCCAGCAGCGCGTGGTGTGCGTGAGCATGTCCGGGCATGTGCGCATTGCGGGCGACGGCCTGAGCTCTTGCTCATGAAGTTCCGCAAAAAGCAAACTGGTGCCAGCCTGTTGGAGGTGCTGATTGCTACGCTGATCTTGTCCTTCGGACTCCTGGCTATGGGCATCATCATGGCTTCGGCCATTCAATTACCCAAGCTTTCCGCCATGAAGGCCACCGCGACCCAATTGGCCAACAGCCACATCGACCGGATTCGTGCCAATGCAGCCGGTTTTAAAGCGGGTCACTATGACCAAGCCTTGAGCTATGACGGCACCAGCACGGTCCCCGATCTTTCAGATTGCAGCTACCCCAATTGCACTCCAGAGACCTTGGCCCTCATGGACCGTACGTTCACGCTCAGAGCCCTCAGGCAGCAGCTTCCGGCTGGCGGCATGCTGCTGCAGCGTGACACCACTACCGGCTCCACAACTTCGAGTGACGGCCATTTATGGGTCATTTGGCAGGAGCCCGGCTCTTTTAACGGGCTGACGAACACGGCCACCAGCGACAACTGCCCTTCATCGGTCAGTGCCGGCTTTACCGATCCTGTGCCGCGGTGCGTTTACATCCGCTTCAGAATTTGACAGGACTTGTTTTGCGTTTGCACATCAACCGACGACCTCGAATCAACCGGGTAAAACAAGCTGGTGCCGGTTTCTCGCTGATTGAGCTCATGATTTCCATGACCATCGGGCTGGTCATCATGGGGGCCGCGCTTTCGGCGTACCAAGGAACAGCCACCGCCTCACGCGTGGCCGAGGCACAAAGCCGCATGAATGAAGATGCCTACGCAGCCTTGGAACTTTTGAGCCAGCAAATTCGCATGGCAGGTGCCAACCCCAAACAAGCCAACTATGCCCTGTCCACCCCACGCAACCCCATCACCAACACCTTCAGCTTGCGCGGTTGCGGCACCGCCTTCAGCAACCTCAAAGCCTCTGGAGGTGTCACGGCGGCAACTGACGTCTCCAAACTGAGCTGTCCTGCAGTGACGTCCGATGCTGCTCAGCCTCACTCCTTGGCAGTGGCCTACGAAGCAGATAAGTTCAACACAGTGCCGCTCAGCAACGGCACGCCCACCGATTGTGTGGGGACGGGTTTAAAGTCCCAAATGGCAACGGTCAACAAAATCACTTCAGCTACCAGCACCGCAGCTACCGCCGTCACGTTTTACGAGGCGGACAATCGCTTTTACATTGACACGCCCAGTGGCAGCAGCAATCCGTCTCTGTATTGCTTTGGTAATGGCGACAAGGGCACGCCCCAGCCTATGGTCGAAAACATAGAAGACCTGAAGTTCAGTTATGGCGTGGCTCAGGCAAGCGGCAACGATGGTGTGGTGGCAGGTTACCTAAGCGCGAGTCAAATAGAAACCGATGCCTCAACGGTGAATTTGGGATCCTCTTCAGAACGCTGGAAGCGCGTGGTGGCGGTTCGCATTTGCATTGTGGCTCGAAGCGAAGCCAACATCACCAACTCCAACACCTCGTCCCAGTACCTGGACTGCGACGGCAATTTAAAAACCAACACCACCGACCTAAGGTTGCGCCGAGCTTACTTTGCTACCGTGAGTTTGCGTAATCGATTGCCATGAGCCGTTGTCCTTAAGAAAACTTATATAAAAGTTTCTGCTTGGCGTCACACATACGCTCTAAATTGTTTCCTTGAAACGCGCCCTTCCAAATGCGGATAAGCATCAGCCCCTACCTGTGAAAACCTACTTGATAGTCCCATTGCGATGGAAATCCTAAACGCCGAAAAGACTACCGATACCGAGCCCGAATCACAAGCCGTGGAGGTCGAAAAAACCTCCACTTCAGCGCATACTCCGCACAAAGGCCTGGGGCCCAAACCTGATGAGATTCTTAAAAGTTTGGCTGAGGCTAAAGAGGCCATCCTCAAGGCTCAAGAACGAGACGAGTCAGAGGCCACCACACTACAACAAGCGAGCCTTAGGCCCACCCCGCTGATCCCTAGCGTGGACGACGAGCGTGACGGCACCCTAATCCCAGGCCAGCGAAAGTTCAGGCGAGTGAACTGCAACGTACGCGCCAAGATGATGCAATCGGGGCAACCCCCAGAAGACGTTCGTTTGTGCGACTTGAGCTTGGGCGGCATTGGATTGATCACACAGCGTAATATCCCCATGGCATCCGTCTGCCACGTGAAATTTCGACTCACCATGCCTTCAGGCCACCTCTTTACCGTGGTCGCTGCAGCTCAGGCCATCTACAGCGCCTACAACGCTCGCCAGCATGGTTTTAAAACGGGTCTTCGGTTTGGAAAACTTCCCGATGAAGCTGTCGCAGCCATCACCGAATTCATTGCAGATAAAACGCGTTCCAGCGCCCTCTGAATTAGTGGGCAAGGCGTTTTAACAGCTCGGGCCAAGCATCGGCACTTGTTTAAAAAAGACGTCACTCGCGTCCCTTAGTCTATCTGCATGTCATGCCTGTTCTTGAGAAAGACCATTCACTTTTCAAACCCCAAACGCGGCCAACGCGGCGTGGTTCTGGTGGTGACGTTGATTTTGTTGGTGGTGATTTCTCTGCTTTCAGCCATGACGCTGCGTACCGCCATCAACGCAGAAGCGATTTCCAGTGGGCCCAGGGTCATGGTCATGGGCCATCAAGCTGCTGAATTGGCCCTCAAATATTGTGAAGAGGCAACAGTACAACTCATTCAGTCCGCCGTGACGCTGCCTTCCGTACCCACCATACAAGATTACCCCGCCCTGGCCAGCGCCATCCCGAAATGGCAAGACCTTGACAACTGGGATTCGGGCCGTGTGGGGGTGTTTGTGGTGCCCGCCTCTGCCCTGAACCAAGCAGGCCCCTACGTGAGCTACAACCGGCTACCCGAGTGTGTGGTGGAGCGCTTGCCCATGGCCAACGCCGACAACAGCACCAACACCAGCACCAGCTTCGTGGTCACCGCACGCGGCTTTGGACCTGAGGTGGCCTCAGGAACCTCAAGACCTACAGGTGCTGAGGTGTGGCTGCAATCCACCATTGCCCTCAACTGACCTCATGCGCCGACAGTACTTTCAGACTTTACTGAGCCTTTGCCTTGGGGGTCTTGCTGGCTATGTTCCCCACAAGGTGGGGGCTCAAATGGCCACCGAGCCTTTGTTGACCAGATCTACCGCGGTTCTCCCGAACCTCGTCTTCATTTTCGACGATTCCGGCTCCATGAACGCGACCTACATGTTTCAGTATGGCGGCAAGCCCAGCGGTATGGGCATGAGCGGCCCGCCTCAAAAAGGCAGCGTGGACGAGGCCGCACTTTCACCCAGCATCAACCGAATTTATTACGACCCCCGAATCCGCTATAAAAACCGTGTGGATGCCACGGGTAATGACATCAGGCCCAACACCCTCAGGAACAGTACAGAATTTGAGGTGTATTTTTATAAGGTCAGCCCCAGCGCCACTCAGACCAGTACATGGAACAACACGGGTAACGACCCTTCCAATGGCAGTGCCAGTTATTTCAAATCAGGTTCGCCAAATGGCTATCAACCTCAGACTTCAGAGCTGGCACCGGGCGCCTCAACCAACACGCCCTACCCCAACAAGGTCAGCAATAACATCAAAAACTTTCCCAAATGGCTGGGCCGAACCGATTGCATTTCCAGTCCTACTGTTTGCACGTGGCAAGAAGAGCTCCAAAACTATTCGGTCTGGAGCGTTTATCACAAAACCAGAGAAGATCTCTCAAGAACGGGAGTTGGTCTGGCCTTCAAGGATATTGGCCCCACCATACGACTGGGTTGGGGCACCATCAACAAGCTGGAGAACGGGCAACTGACTTCAGGGGTGGCATTGTTTGATGCATCCGTCAAGGCCAGGTTCTACGACTGGCTGTACAACGTTCCCATTTCCGGCGATACCCCCAACCGAAAGGCTTTGGACACAGTTGGCAAGTACTTCAGCCGCACCGACAGCGCTGGCCCATGGGGAAGCAACCCCAATCCCAGCTCTACCGGCATCTCGGCTTCGGGTTCCAGCCTGGGCGGTGTTAACGAGCCCAGCTCGGCGCACTTGAGCTGCAGGCGCTCGTTTGCCATGCTGATGACAGATGGTTATTACAACGACTCGTTCAACGGTTTGGGTAATACGGATGGCAGCACAGGCCCCACCATCGC
>DDPM01000113.1:366-14224 GCA_002342165.1 Hylemonella sp. UBA2468 | reverse complement strand
CGACCCGACTTGGCCAACAACGTACCCGCCAGCCCCACCAATGAATCGTTTTGGCAAAACATGTCGTTTTACGCCATTGGCTTGGGTATTTGGGGCACTTTGGAGCCCAATGCCGCCAACTTGAGCAAACTCAAAGCGGGGACACTTTCTTGGCCAATTCCCGACACAGATGACCCCACGGCCATAGACGACATGTGGCACGCCACACTGAACGGACGGGGCAGCATACTGACAGCGACCGACTCGCAGTCGCTCAACGACAGCATTGATGCCATGATGGCCAGCATTCGGCAAATTACCAATACCCAGTCCGGTGTGGCCGTATCCACCGCCTCGCTCAATGTTGATACGCGCAAATACACGCCCCAATACACCACCGGCAGCTGGACCGGCAACATCACGGCGTATGAGTTGGATGACGCAGGCAACCAAGGCAGCATCGCTTGGCAGGTGGTGGCCAAAGATGCTGCGGGCAAGCTCATCAGCAACATTCCCGCCCATGGCAGCCGCAACTTGGTCGTGGGCACTGGAGCAGCGCCGAATTCCAGCAGCGCGCGCAGTGTGAGTTTTACCCTGAGCGCCATGAGCTCTGCGGGTATGCTCAACGACCTGCCTGCAGTTGCCCGCAACGCCGACATGATCAATTTTTTGCGAGGCGACCAAAGCAAAGAAGGCGACGCTGGCGGCTTCAGAGAACGCTTGACAGTCTTGGGAGATATGGTCAACTCCACACCCATCATGATCAAGGGTGCCCCGTTTCGAGAAGCCAGCGACGCGAAAAGCGGCTTCAGTCCGGTGGCCATGGAAGTGCTCAACTCCAGCAATCCCCTGCCTGGGACCGGTGCCGCCTACACGGCTTACCGCAGCACTTTGGCTGCTCGAAGCGAGGGCGTGTTGTGGGTAGGCGGGAACGACGGCATATTGCATGCCTTTCGCGATGGCAGCCCAGGTGTCGCAGGCGGACAAGAGATTTTTGGCTTTGTACCTCGAAGTGTGCTGCCCAAAATGTCGGCACTGGCCGACCGCTACTACACCCACCAGTATTTCGTAGACGGCCCCCAAACCGAAACCGACGCTTTTTTTTCAGGCAGCTGGAAGCAGTTGTTGCTGGGCAGCACCGGTGCCGGGGCCAAAAGCCTTTATGCCCTGAACGTCACGGAACCTTTGCGGGGCGGCACCTCTAATTTAGGTACGGGCACGGTGTTGTGGGAGGTCAGCCCCAACACCAGCGGTTTTGCCAATTTGGGCTATGTGTTGTCTGAAATTCAAGCAGGCCCTACCAATGGGTTGGACCCATCAGCCAACCCGAGCCTTTGGGCCGGTTTTGTGGGAAATGGTTATGAAAGCACCAGCGGCATCGCCAGTTTGTTCGTCATCAATTTGGCTACTGGTGAGTTGATTCGGGAATTGCAAACCCCCAGTGCCACCGGTGGACCATGGTCCGTTATCAGTAACGGGGTTACCACCACTTATAAAAACGGATTGGGGGGTGTGAAACTGGTACTGGACTCCGGTGCGCAACGGGTGCTGGGTGCCTATGCCGGCGACCTGAGGGGCAATGTGTGGCGCTTTGACCTAAGCAACAAAGACCCCAGCAAATGGCCCGCACCCGAACTGCTGTTCAACACCGGGACCTTAAAGCCCATCACGGCGGCTCCAGAGGTCGTCAACCACCCCATCAGTGGGCGCATGGTGGTGGTGGGTACGGGTAAATTTTTCGAACTTAAAGACATGCCCCCCCCCTACAACACTCAATCGCTTTTTGGTTTGTGGGATAAAGCGGCGTTTGGCACCTCGTTGAACGCTCAGTCCGTGGTTTATCCCATAGCTTCCAGCAAACTCGATGCAAGGGTCATGGTTGATGGCGACCTCACCACCGCCGCAGGTGGTCCACTTCAGGTGATTGACTGGAGCAACAAGCTGGGTTGGACGCTGGATTTGCCCAACGCAGGGGAACGAGTGGTCTTTCCACTGCGCAAACTGGGGTATCGAAATTCACGCACGCTTTACGTGGCCAGTTTGTCGCCTGCCAATGTGTCTCGGGACCCCTGCATTCAAACCGGAAGCGGCACCCAATGGGAAATTTGGATTGATGGCCTTTACGGCGCCAATCCCAGTAAAGCGCCCGACATTGACAAGAAAAACTGGGCCTCTATTTTTGGCACCAATTCGGGCGGAACCACCACTTCAGGGGCCAACACTTCAGCCAAGATGGTGAGCGAAATTGGCGCGAAAGGCATCAGCACCGCACTGATGGTGTTGCCAACCCCCGGAAAACCGGGCTCAGGGTCAGGCGCCGGCTCCACTTCAGCATCCACAAGCCCTTCTGGGCCCAGCACCACGCAAAGCTTCATCCTCATTTCGGCCAGCAGCTCGGCATCCAACTCCTTGAACATCAACTGCGCTTTGGCAGGCTGCTCCACCGCTTCCATTGCCTCTCGGGAGTGGCGCCAGCTCTACTTGCGCTGAGGTGACTCGAAGCTCGCCATGTATTCACTCCAAACTTATTGTTTTTCCATAAAGACCTCATATGAACCTTCATTTCTCTCGCGGTTTCACCCTGATCGAACTCATGATCACTGTGGCCATCATTGGCATACTGGCGGCCATTGCCATACCGTCTTACCAGGAGCATGTGGCGCGCTCGCGCCGGGCCGATGCTCGAACCCAACTGGTGTCGGCAGCACAATTCATGCAGCGCTTTTACTCTGCCAACGACCGTTTCAACCAAGACCGAGCGGGCAACACCTGGGCCAGTCAAATGCCTGCCAATCTTAAGCAATCGCCCACAGACAGCACAGCGGTGTACCAGTTGGACACTGCCAGCAGCGTGGTCACGTCCAGCACATTCAAACTGGTCATGACGCCCGTGTCCAACTCGTCCATGTCCAATGATCAATGCGGCTCATTCACCCTCACCGAAACCGGCCTCAGGGGGAATGTGGTGGCCGGGGTAGCCGCCAGCACCACTGTGCGCGACACTTGTTGGCGCTAAATCTCACTGCCTGCTCGGGCATTAAACTGGGCTGATGTCGTCTCCTTTTGCAGCCACACAAGCCTGGATGGGTCAAGCACTCCAACAGGCGCATCGAGCTCGCTTGCTGTGCCCGCCCAACCCGGCGGTGGGTTGCGTGTTGGTCAACCCGCAAGGAGAGTGCATTGGGCAGGGCCACACCCAACAAGTGGGTGGACCCCATGCAGAAATCATGGCCATCAACGCAGCCCGCAACGCTGGCCACACTACCAAAGGGGCAACAGCCTATGTCACCCTGGAGCCCTGCTCGCATGTGGGACGCACAGGCCCCTGTTGCGATGCTCTGTTGGCTGCGGGCGTGTCTCAAGTTCTGGCCTTGGCGCCAGACCCCAACCCCTTGGTATCAGGGCAAGGTTTGGCCAAACTTCAAGCAGCGGGGGTTCAGGCGCAGTTACTGGACCTAACCCACGAGCCGTTTAAAGCCCTGCACGACGAAGCCCGCGAGCTCAATGTGGGGTTTTTCAGCCGTATGGAGCGTGGCACCCCCTGGGTGCGCATGAAAATTGCGGCAAGTCTGGACGGTCAAACCGCCCTTGAAAACGGGCAGAGCCAGTGGATCACTTCTGAGGCGGCGCGGGCTGACGGCCATGCGTGGCGTGCCCGCGCTTGCGCCGTGCTCACAGGCATAGGCACCGTGCTGCAAGACAACCCAAGGCTGGACGTGCGCGAGGCACCCACCCTGCGCCAGCCTCATGTGGTTGTGGTGGACAGCCGCTTAGAGCTGCCCCTAAACGCAAAACTGCTTGACAACATTCAAAGTTCAGGCCGTGAAGTTTGGGTTTACCACGCGGTACCCGCAGCACTGCAGCAAGCAGCGCCCTTTGAAGCCAAACAGGCCACACTTGAAGCCTTGGGGGTCAAGCTGGCGCATTGTCCGCAAGTGAATACATCTTCAGCCAAAGTCGATCTGCAAGCCATGATTCAAGATCTGGCGCGCCGCGAAGTGAACGAACTGCACGTTGAAGCAGGACACAAGCTCAATGGTTCTTTGATACGCGAGCTGTTGGTGGACGAACTTTTGGTGTACATGGCACCCAAACTGCTGGGGCAAGGCCAAGGCATGCTGCAGTTAGGCCCATTTACCGAGCTTTTGCAGACCCCCAACCTTGAATTCACCGATGTGCAGCGCATCGGCCCCGATGTGCGCTTGATGGCAAAGATTGCAAAAATAGGAGACAAGGCGCTCTGACCTGCCAAAATAGTGGCATGTTTACTGGAATCATCACTGCCGTGGGTCGCATCGCCGAGATCCAACAATTGGGCAGCTCATCTCAACACGGCATTCGTATCACTATCACTTGCCCCACCGAATATTTGACTGATGTCACCCTAGGCGACAGCATTGCCCTGAACGGCGCCTGTATGACTGTGACCAGCTTTAGCGTGGCCAATGGGGAATTCACCATTGAGATGTCCGCCGAATCCCTGGACAAAACCTCGGGTTGGTCTGTAGGTGCGCCCCTCAACCTCGAAAAAGCCTTACGTGCCCACGACCGCCTTGGTGGCCACATTGTGTCCGGCCACGTGGATGGCCTGGGCCAAGTGCTCAGTTTGGAGCAACGCGGCGAATCTTGGGAGCTTTTGGTGCTGGCACCGCCAGCCTTGGCGAGGTTTATTGCCTACAAAGGCTCCATCACCGTCAATGGCGTGAGCCTGACAGTAAACCTGGTGCGCGACGTGCCTGAAGGTTGCGAACTCAGCATCAACCTGATTCCGCACACTTACCAAAACACGGCTCTCCACGCTCTGACTGCTGGGGCCAAGGTCAACCTTGAAATTGACCTCATTGCCCGGTATGTGGAGCGGATGCTGGGGCAAACCACAATGCCAGCAGCGCCAGCGACCTAATGACCCGGTCTATGACCACCAACATCCTGATTCTTTGCACCCACAACTCCGCACGCAGCGTTTTGGCAGAGGGTATGCTCAACCATTTGGCGCGCCAACTGGGTAAAGACGTTAAAGCCTTCAGCGCTGGCAGCGCCCCTAGCGGTCGCCTCAACCCGTTTGCACTTGAAGCGCTTCACAAAGCCGGTGTGGACACCACGGGCTACAGCAGCAAAAACTGGGATGTGTTCACCACTTCAGACGCGCCGCCATTAAGCATCGTGATCACCGTGTGCGACAACGCCGCCGCCGAGGCCTGCCCCGTGTTTTTTGGCGGTAATGGCCAACCCGTCAAGGTTCATTGGGGCTACCCAGACCCCTCACTTACCCAAGGAAGTGACGAAGACAAGCAACGCGCCTTTGAATTGACCCGCCAAGCCATTGCCTACCGGCTGCTGCAGCTGCTGCATTTGCCTTTGGGCAGTATGGGCAAGCCCGAGCTGCAAGCTGCTTTGACCGCTATTGCCCGCAGCTGATGCCCTTTTTCAGCGTCTCACTTGCTCGCAAACTGCTGGCCGAGCTGCTCGGTACGGCTTTGCTGCTCACCATCGTCATCGGCTCGGGCATCATGGCCGAACGCTTGTCGGGCGGCAACGTGGCCATTGCGCTTTTGGGCAACACCGCTGCCACTGTATGCGGGCTTTACACATTGATTGAGGTGTTGGGGCCCATCAGCGGTGCGCACTTTAATCCGGCTGTCAGCGCCGTCATGGCGTTCAGGCGTGAGCTTTCTTGGTCTGAACTGGCTTTTTACATTCCGGCGCAGCTTCTGGGGGCCATGCTGGGGGCTTGGCTGGCGCACCTGATGTTTGACATGACGGTGTGGCAGTTTTCTACCCATGTTCGATCCGGTCTCGGCCAGTGGGTGGGCGAAATGGTGGCCACTGCTGGGCTGCTGTTGGTGATTTTGCGCGCCCCTGCGGGCCAGGCATCTTCTATGGTGGCGGCCTACATTGGGGCAGCCTACTGGTTCACGTCTTCCACTTCGTTTGCCAACCCCGCCGCCGCCTTTGGGAGGATGTTCAGCGACAGTTTTGCAGGCATTGCACCAAGCAGCGTGCCCGGCTTTGTATTGGCCGAACTGGCAGGTGCTGCGCTGGCGGTGGTGTTGAACGGCGCCTTAACCACCAAGCGCCCTCCAAGCTGATTCGCCCGTGGGATTCTCTTGGGGCGATCTGCGAGAATCAAAACATGAACGCAGTAGCCATTTCCCCAGTTGAAGACATTGTGGCCGAGATGCGGGCCGGCCGCATGGTGATTTTGGTAGATGAAGAAGACCGCGAAAACGAGGGCGACTTGGTGCTTGCGGCAGACCACGTGACGCCCGAAGCCATCAACTTTATGGCGCGTTTCGGGCGTGGACTGATTTGCCTGACCCTGACCCGAGAACATTGCGAGCGGCTGCAACTCCCCCCCATGGTCTCGCGCAACGGCACCAAAATGGGTACTGCTTTTACCGTTTCCATTGAGGCTGCCGAAGGCGTCACCACCGGTATTTCAGCGGCCGATCGCGCGCGTACCGTTGCTGCGGCGGTGCACCCCAAGGCCCAAGCCAGCGATTTGGTGCAACCCGGGCATATTTTTCCCCTGCAGGCGGTAGACGGTGGTGTGCTGATGCGGGCTGGCCACACCGAAGCGGGTTGCGACCTGGCTCAAATGGCGGGCTGATCGCCTTCTGCCGTGATTTGCGAAATCATGAAGGACGACGGCACCATGGCCCGCCTGCCCGACCTGATGGAGTTTGCCCACTTCCACGACCTCAAAATTGGCACCATTGCCGACTTGATTGAGTACCGCAGCCGCACCGAGTCGCTCATCAGCGATCTTGGCCAACGCCCGCTCAAAACCGCCTACGGCAGCTTTACGGCCCGCGCTTTTCGAGACCAGCCAAGCCGCGGCGTACATTTGGCTCTGGTATGTGGCACCTGGTCAGAACAAGACACTGTGCTGGCGCGTGTACATGAACCACTGTCGGTGCTGGACGCACTTGAGCATGGCCGCGCCATGCACTCTTGGAGCCTTGATGCCTCATTGGCCCGCATTGCCCAAGAAGGCCGAGGCATTGTGGTGCTGCTCAACTGCGGCGAATCAGCCGAGCAGTTGCTGGCCCAGTTTGAAGGCAAGGCCCGCTCCAGCCATGCCCCTGAGCGCGGTCGCATGGATTTGCGCAGCTACGGCATAGGCGCCCAAATTTTGCGCACTTGCGGCGTGCATCGCATGCGGCTCTTGGGTAGTCCGCGCCGCCTGCCTAGCATGGCAGGCTACGGACTGGAAGTGGTGGAGCATGTGGCCCAAAATGGACTAAAGGCCACTTGACACACCACAAAACCCTTTCCACACCACAACCTTAATTTTTCAAAGGACGCTTTTCCATGTTTGGCGCTCAAAAAGGCGAATTGAATGCATCGGACCGCAAGCTAGACGGCTCGGAGTTGCGTGTGGGCATCGTTCAGGCACGCTTTAATACTTCAGTGACAGAAGCTTTGGCCCAAGCGTGCCGCCAAGAGTTGCTGGCTTTGGGTGTGACCGAAAAACACATGGAGCTGGTCAGCGTGCCTGGCGCGCTGGAAATACCCGTGGCCTTGCAGGCCATGGCGGAGAGCAACCGCTACGACGCCTTGATTGCCCTAGGCTGCGTGATTCGCGGCGAAACCTTTCATTTTGAGCTGGTGGCGCAAGAATCCGCCGCTGGCGTGACCCGCGTGGCACTGGACTACCAGCTGCCCATTGCAAACGCCATTCTCACCACCGAAAACATGGCCCAAGCCGAAGCCCGCCAAACCGAAAAAGGCCTGGAGGCCGCCCGTGCAGCCGTGGAGATGGCCAACCTTTTGAGCGAACTGGACCGCTAAATTAAATTGCCAGATCCTAATAGCCAGATTTCACCCGGACACCTCATTACCCATGTCGCCAGACCCTACAGACACGCCAGACCTTTCAGAACGACCTGAACTTTCGCAACCTGCGCGTCCCCGCTCCGCCGTGAAGAGCTCGTCCAAACCCGCACGCGGGCGGGCCCGGGAATTTGCCCTCCAGGGCTTGTACCAACACCTGGTAGGAAAGCAACAGGTTCAGGCCATTGACGAATTCACTCGCGATTTAAGCGGCTTCAACAAGGCCGATGCTGCCCACTACGACGCCCTGTTGCATGGCTGCGTGGACCAGGAGCAAGAGCTGGACGCGCTCATTACCCCCCTGCTCGACCGAAAATGGACCGAAATTTCGCCCATAGAACATGCGGTGATGTGGATGGGCGCTTACGAATTCAAATACTGCCTCGATGTGCCTTGGCGCGTGGTGCTCAATGAATACATTGAACTGGCCAAGTCTTTTGGAGGTACCGACGGCCACAAGTACGTCAACGGCGTGCTCAACGGTTTGGCCCCCACTTTGCGGGGCCCAGAAATAGAACAAGACCGCAGTCGGCGAGAGGTATGACCCGCATCACGCAACGAGCCCAGCGCATTGAGCCGTTTTATGTGATGGAAATGGCCAAGGCTGCCTCCGAATTGGCGCAACAGGTGGCCCACAGCGCCAAACCCATGCTGTTTTTAAACATTGGGGAACCTGACTTTACGGCGCCACCGCTGGTTCAAGAGGCAGCTTACCAAGCCATTGCCCAAGGGCGCACCCAGTACACGCCCGCCACCGGCTTGCCGGCCTTGCGCGAGCGCATCAGCCATTGGTACAAGCAACGCTTTGGGCTTGAGGTGTCTGCTGACCGCATCGTGCTGACTTCTGGTGCATCTGGGGCTTTGCAACTGGCTTGCCTGGCGCTGGTGGAGTCCGGCGACGAAATCCTCATGCCCGACCCCAGTTACCCATGCAACCGGCACTTTGTGGCCGCTGCGGACGGGCGTGCGGTGCTGATTCCCACCAACGCGCAAGATCGGTTTCAGCTCTCGGTCGCAAAGGTGCGAGAGCATTGGGGACCCAACACCCGCGGGGTACTGCTGGCATCGCCCTCCAACCCTACAGGCACCTCTATTGCCGCGGCTGAACTGCGCAAGATCCATGATCATGTGTCCGCTAAAGGCGGCATCACCATGGTGGATGAAATTTATGTGGGCCTGAGCTACGACCCTTTGTACGGGCAATCTGCCTTACAACTGGGGGAAGACGTCATCAGCATCAACAGTTTTTCCAAGTACTTCAACATGACCGGTTGGCGGCTAGGCTGGTTGGTGGTGTCGCCCAAGCTAGTCGACGTGGTGGAGCGGTTGGCGCAAAACCTGTACATCTGCCCCAGTACCGTGGCCCAGCATGCGGCGCTGGCGTGTTTTGAGCCTGAGAGCTTGGCCATTTACGAAGCGCGGCGACAGTCTTTTAAAGAGCGACGCGACTTTTTTATACCAGCCCTGAACCAACTGGGGCTGACCGTGCCCGTCATGCCCGATGGTGCTTTTTATGCTTGGGCCGAATGCACCCAAGCCTGCGAGCGGCTGGGGGTGGCCAACAGCTGGGATTTGGCCTATGCCCTGATGCGCCAAGCCCATGTAGCTGTGTCGCCGGGTCGAGATTTTGGCCAGGCGCAAACCATGAACTACATTCGGTTTTCTACAGCCACCGCGCTGCCCGAATTGCATGAAGCCGTGCGTCGGCTCCAGGCGGTATTGAGTTGATTGACTGTTGATTTTCTTGACTTACGGAAACGTTTTATGAACCAAGACTTGTCCATTTTGAATATGGTGCTGCACGCCAGCTGGGTTGTGCAGTTGGTGATGGCTATTTTGTTGCTGATGTCGGTGTCCAGCTGGGCGGCCATTTTCAGAAAATTGTTTTCGCTCAAGCGCGTGAAGAGCCTCAACGAAGACTTTGAGCGCGACTTTTGGTCCGGTAAAAACCTCAACGAGCTGTTTGCCGCTGCCACTCAAAACTCCAGGTCTGCTGGACCCATGGAGCGCATTTTTGCCAGCGGCATGCGCGAGGTGCAAAAACTGCGCGAACGCCGTATTACAGACGCGCCTAGCCTGCTCGACGGCGCCCGTCGCGCCATGCGCGCAAGCTTTCAAAGAGAAATGGACTCGGTGGAATCCAATTTGTCGTTTTTAGCCACGGTAGGGTCGGTATCACCCTACGTGGGTTTGTTTGGCACGGTGTGGGGCATCATGCATGCGTTCACCGGGCTCGCATCGCTGCAGCAGGTCACGCTGGCCACCGTGGCACCGGGCATTGCCGAGGCGCTGGTGGCCACGGCCATCGGCCTGTTCGCCGCGATCCCCGCAGTGGTGGCCTACAACCGCTTCGCGCGAGACATCGACCGCGTGGCCATCAAGCTCGAGACCTTCATGGAAGAGTTCTCCAACATNNACGGTGTGGGGCATCATGCATGCCTTTACGGGCTTGGCTTCAATGCAGCAAGTGACTCTGGCCAGCGTGGCCCCTGGCATTGCCGAGGCATTGGTCGCTACGGCCATTGGCTTGTTTGCGGCCATCCCAGCCGTGGTGGCCTACAACCGCTTTGCGCGTGATGTTGACCGCGTGGCCATCCAACAAGAAACCTTTATTGAAGAATTTTCCAACATCTTGCAGCGCAGCGTGGGTAACCAAGCCAATGCGTCGCCCTCGGGCCGCTAAGTCCAACCCAGCCAGGAGCGCAAGATGCCAGCCGTAGCGAGTAGAAGCCGAGGTCGCCGCACCATCAATGAAATCAACATGGTGCCCTTTATTGACGTGATGTTGGTACTGTTGATCATTTTCATGGTCACCGCCCCCCTGATTTCACCCAGCATGATCGATTTGCCCAACATGGGCAAAGCGGCCAAACAACCCGACCAAGTCATCCAAGTTGTGGTGACCAAAAAAGAAGCCTTGGAGCTTAAAACTGCCAATGCCACCCGCCCCATACAGCTGCAAGACTTGGCAGCTGCCGTGCGCAGCGCCCAAGGTGCGCCGGGCAGTGCTGCTGCAGCGAGTTCTGCCGTGGTCATCAGCGCTGACAAATCCGTGAAGTACGAACAAGTGGTACAGGTGATGGATACTTTGCAGCGCGCCGGCATTCAGCGCGTGGGCCTGTCGGTGCAATTAGCACCCTAAGAAGTATCGCTACCTGACTACATGAACGCTCTCCCGCAACGCCTAGAATTTGCCCCGCCACCCGCCCCAAAGCGTTGGTCGGCTTGGGCACTGGCGGTGTTGGCCCACTTGCTGCTTTTGGCGGCGCTGACTTGGGGCGTGCAATGGAACAAAGATCCATTGTCGGTGGATGTAGAGGCTGAACTGTGGTCTGCAGTGCCCCAAGCTGCTGCCCCCAAATTGACGGAACCCACCCCAGAGCCCACACCTGAACTCACTCCTGATCCTCCTCAACCTGAACCCAAACCAGAACCTCTACCTAAGCCCCGTGCTGAGCCTGAGCCCGTCGTACCGCCCAAAGTAGACATTGCCCTTGAAAAAGAGAAATTGCGCCAAAAGGAACGTGAAAAAGAACGCGAGAAAAAAGAGCAACGCGAACGCGAAAAATTAGAACGCGAAAAGAAAGAAAAACAGGACCGGCAAGAGCGTCAAGAACGGGACAAGCGCGAGGCCGACAAAAAACGCGCTGAAGAGCAAAAACGTCTGGACGAACTCAAGAAAAAAGAGCGCAAAGAAGCCGAAATGGTTGCCAAGCTGCGCGAAGAAAACCTCAAACGCATGACCGGTCAGGCTGGCGTTGAAGCTCCCACGGGCGCTACGGGTGCAACGGGTACCGCCCTGCAAGCCTCAGGCCCGTCGCCCAGCTATGCAGGACGCATTCGGGCGCGTATCAAACCCAATATTGTGTTTTCTGAAGAAGTTTCCGGCAATCCCGTGGCCGAAGTTGAGGTGCGTGCTGCTCCCGATGGCACCATAGTGGGCCGCAAGCTCATCAAGTCCAGCGGTGTTGCCAACTGGGACGAAGCCGTACTCAAGGCCATTGACAAGACAGAAATCTTGCCTCGTGATACCGATGGCCGGGTTCCCTCGCCTTTGGTGATCAGCTTTAGGCCCAAGGATTAGACCTTTGGATTAAGACCTTTGGATTAGGCCGCCTCAACCGTCATGTGCACTGTTGATAATTCTTTTTTGAATAGCACTAAACACCACGGAGCAAGACATTGAGCGAGGGTCCCAAGCGCAACCACCAGCGAATCGCCTTGAATTTGCGGGCGCACGTCACCCTGCCGGGCATCACCTTGGATACAGCGCGTGTGGTGGATTTAAGCCTAGGTGGCGTTGGAGTCCTGACCGAACGCAGCCTTCCCGTTGGCTCCCGCTGCAACGTGATTTTCAGACTCACCATGCCCAATGGCAAACTGTTCACCGTGACAGCAGTGGGCAAAACCATGCAATGCACTTTTTCGGGAAGCCAAAGCGGTTTTAAAACCGGCGTGTCATTTGTAGAAGTGCCCGAAATGTCACTGGCCGCCATTGGGCAATACATTCAGGATAAGAACAAGCCCAATAGGTAAAGCTTATCTGATCAAGTCTTTAACCGTTGCAATCGGCAAGAACATACATAAAGGTTGATCAGGCAGGGGAACAAATCCGTGATGCGCATAAAAACCAGCAGCGCCCTCATCTTTGGCGTCCACTACAAAAGCATATGCCGCGATCTCTGCAGTAGCTGCTCTGCGCAAGGCATCAGCCAAAAGTGCAGCGCCTAGGCCCTTGCCTTTTAAAGACTGATCCACAGCAAGTCGCCCCATGCGTACCGCTGGTACGCTTGGATAGCGGGGAAGTCTTTTAACGACCGCTTCGGGCAAATCAGCCAACAATACGCTGGCCGAAGCCAAGGTGTAGTAACCCGCAATTTGTCCAAGTCCATCGGTGGCAACAAAGCAAGCTGTCACTCGGCGCTTGATATCTTGGCTTACTTGGTTTCTAAAATACCGATCCAGTGCTTCAACGCCACTTGAAAAGCTTGAACGGTCGCTAGAAAGGTTTAGTGAAGCAACAGAAAACTTTTCAGCCATTTGACAACCAACTTCCCTGTTGCTTAGGCTGACAAAAGTTTCTGAGCTTTAGTGAAAGCACGCTTGAGTGCTGCATTTGGCTTATTGGGCGCAATCAGGGCATTGGCAAACGCCTGCTGATCTTTAACAGATAAGTGCACAAGTTCGGACTGGGCAATGGCACTGGTGGCAGCCATCTGTAAGGCATGAATCACAAAGTCCGTCATGGTTCGCCCTTGAATCTCGGCAGCACGCTTCACGGTCATGTGCAAGTCTTGGGTGATTCGAGCCTCCAGTCGTGCAGACTTAGTCTTTAATGATCGTGGCGTAGCAAGGGCTCTTACAGTCATAGCGTTTCTCCTAATGTCTGCAAAATTGTACGGCAAATTGCCGTAAAAATAAACCGAGACCAAAGAGCTAAGCCTGCTTACTCGTACACCACCTGCGCCTGCCCCTGATCGGCTTGCGCCATCCAGCTGGCTAGGGCGGCATCGGTGGGGAAAAATTTGGCCTGTTCACCCAACTGAATTTCGGCCTGCGCCTGTTGGGGCCGGTGCACCAAAAACCTAACGCCTAAGCCCCGCAACAGCTCACCGTGTTCGGTCATTTCTTTGCGTGGCGGGTGGTCTGACAACAACCGTTGCACATCGGGCGCATGACCGTTGACCTTGACGCGCAAAAACTTGCCAAAGCGGCAG
This sequence comes from Hylemonella sp. UBA2468, assembly GCA_002342165.1. GTDB lineage: Bacteria > Pseudomonadota > Gammaproteobacteria > Burkholderiales > Burkholderiaceae_C > Hylemonella. Next base: position 692 of record DDPM01000113.1, on the reverse strand, counting down.
CGGGCGGCGGGCAAATCCCAAACTTGTTGTATGTTCAACTGCAATCCACCCGAAAAACGGTCAGGCTGCACCTTGCCCATGACGATGATGAGTTCGTCTTCTTTAAACAGGTGTTTGTGGGCGTTCATCAAGGCTTCGTCCACCCGCGCGTCGATGACGGCCGATTTGTCATCCAGCTTGAACAACCCCAGCTTGCCGCGCTGGCCGTTGATAACCCTAAAGTCGCCCACCACGCCCACCAGCAGCTGCGGCTCGCGCGTGTCGATCAAATCGGCCAGTTGGCGCTTGGCAAAGCGGCGCACTTCCAGCTCCACTTCGTCAAACAA
>DDPM01000113.1:0-311 GCA_002342165.1 Hylemonella sp. UBA2468 | reverse complement strand
TCGCCCATCATGTCAAACAGCCCACCTTGGTTGGTGTTGGCTTGGGTTGCCGCAGCAAAGTCAAACGCACGGTCTACGCTTTGCAGCAAGGCGGCGCGGTTGAGCTGCAAGCTGTCCATAGCGCCGGCTTTAATAAGGGCTTCTATGGTGCGTTTGTTCAGCCGCGTGCGGTCTACCCGCACGCAAAAGTCAAACAGGCTGGTGAAGGGACCAGCTCGGTCACCTTGCGGGCCAGTGCCCCTGCCCTCGCGCGCGGCCACAATGGCCTCAATGGCTTGCTCGCCTGTACCTTTGATGGCGCCCAAGCCATA
>DDPM01000179.1:16607-16795 GCA_002342165.1 Hylemonella sp. UBA2468 | reverse complement strand
GTTCGCACCCAGCGCAATCGGCCTACTAGATAACCTGTGGCCACCAGCAAGACTACAGGCATAAGTGAAGATAAAACAGGATGGGTCATGCGCCGCGATGGTAACCGCCGCCCCCATGCAAACCCTGATGGGTGTTTAGGGTTACATCACCTAGCATGAGCGTTACGAACCCAAATCCAAAGTTTTCT
>DDPM01000179.1:11307-16586 GCA_002342165.1 Hylemonella sp. UBA2468 | reverse complement strand
CCCAACTTTTAGCGTCACTTTGTGTGTTGGGCTCGGCCGCGCTCATGAGCTTGGCCGCCCCACAAGCTCTAGCCCAAACCGCCGCGCCCGCTGCTTCTGCGGCTTCGGGCAAAACTGAGCTGCTGTGGCTTGGCCAAGCAAGTTTTCGCATCACCTCACCTGGAGGCAAAATTATTGTGGTGGACCCATGGCTGAGCGGCGGCCCCAAAACACCTGCCCCTTATAAAACCGACCTCAGCGCTTTGGGCAAAGTCGATGTGCTGCTGGTCAGCCATGCACACGTGGACCACATTGGCGACGCGCCTGCTATTGCCAAGCTCAACAACATCAAACTTTATGGCGCCGCTGATATGGTGACCCCCTTGATCACGCTGGGCGAAATTCCTCCTGAACTGGGGCATCGCTTTAACAAAACCGGCTCTGTGCGCCCTGCCCCTGGTATCAAAGTCACAGCGGTTCAGGCGGAGCATTCTTCTCTATTGGTTTGGAAAAACCCCGCCACCGGCAAAAACGAATCTCACCCTGCAGGCGAGGCCATGGGCTTCATTATTGAAATGGAAAACGGTTTCAAAATTTGGCACATGGGCGACACAGGGTTGTTCAGTGACATGAAATTCATCAGCGAACATTACAAACCCGACCTGGTGCTCTCCCCCATTGGCGGCAACTTCACCATGGGGCCTGAGGATGCAGCTTTTGCCATGAAAACATGGATCAAGCCCAAGATGGTCATCCCCATGCACTACAACTCCAACCCGCTGACCCCTGGCACTTTGGCCGAGTTTGAAGCCGCCATGAAAGGCAGCAAAACCAAAATCGTGCCTATGACCGAAGGTCAAATGGTGTCTTTCTAACTGAAGTCATTGTTAAAAACTGACCTGCAAGCCCACCTTCACGCTGCGCCCGGGTAGCGGGGCTTTGCCTGGTACGGTTTGGGTCAATATGGATGAGGCCGAGTAGGCCAGCACATCGCTCATGTTTTCCAGACGTGCAAACCATTGCAACTGGGTGGCCCCTCTTTTTTCCCTGAAGGTCAAGGCGGCGTTCCACATCTGATAACCGGGTGTCGCCAGCTGGCCTGTGGGCACCCGGTCTTGCGCAGACACCTGATCTACGCCCAAGCGCGAACTCCATGGGCCTTGGGTCCAACGCAAATGTGTGCCGATCCGCATGGGAGCTACACGCGGCAGCGCTTGCCCCGTCATGGTGTTGTCAGCTCGAACGATGTCTGCACGCGCCCCAAGATCCAAAGACCCTCTTTGGCTGGTCCACAGTCCAGAGGCTTCCTCCTGCCTCGAACCCAGCAAGCGCAAATTGCCGCTGGCTTCCATGCCCGTGAGTCTGGCCTGAACTGGGGTGAAGGTGTAGGTGGCGGGCGAGGTGCTGGCGTCGCTTAACTCCAGCGAAATAAAGTTGCTGAATTCATGCACAAAAGCCTGCACCTGAGCCAGATGAGCGCCACGCTTCCACGCTGCGCCCACGTCCAGATTTCTGGATTGCTCCTTACCCAAATTCGACTGACCAACTTCAATAGTTTTGGTGGCCACGTGGTTGCCATTGGCAAAGAGCTCGTAGTCTTTGGGCGCGCGCTCATTCCAAGTCAGGTTGGTGGTGAGCTGCCAATTCGGGGCCACTTGCCACAATGCACCCAAAGCGTAACTTTGCGGGGTAAAACTGCGACTGACCGCCTGAAATTTCGTCAAGGTGGGGTGTCCCAAAGACGCCACGCTGACCTGTTCTACCCGGGCGCCTGCACTCCAGCGCCCCCAATGCGTGGGGTATTCCTCATGGACAAATAGGCCTTGAGAACGGGTTTGGGTTACAGGCATGAAGGCCTCATCCCCCAACGCAGAAAAATCATTGGACTCCAATTGCAAGCCCAACACCCCCTCCCACCCGCCGGTTTTGCGGTGTCGAGCCTCCAACCGAAACTCATGACCCGCCGAATCAAACACTGTTTTAGGTGCTTCCGATTCAAATTCAGTGTGCTGGTATTGGTTGCGGGTGAACTGCATTTTCAGGCCTTGCAACCATCCACCCGCCAACTTGGTGTGGCGGAAATCTTTCAACTCCCCTTCAAGCCTGAAACGGCTGGACTGCATGCCAATGCGCACTTTATCTTCCGCCACGGTGCCATAGCTCATGCCCTGCGTCGACAAAGAAGCCCCCAGATAGCCCTGATCAAAAAACATCGATCCCCCCAAGGCACCGCCCCAACTTTGGCTGGCGGAGTTGCAGATGCTGCGCGACACTGTGGTCACGCCGCCACGGGAGCAACTTTGGTCTATGGGCACCGCCACATCTTGGGTGTTGCGCGACATGGCATCCACATGCAGGGCATAGCGGTCGGTACCTGTTTCCACCATAACCACCCCACTTTGTTCGCGGTTGCCACTGGCCAAACCTGCTTCGGCTTTGCCCAATACACCGCCACGGGCTTCAAACATGGCCTCGCGGGCAATGCGGTTGTCCAACACGTTCACCACGCCCCCTACCGCGCTGCCACCGTACATCAGGGCAGCCGGTCCGCGCAGCACCTCGATGCGCTCCACCAGCATCGGCTCCAGACTCACGGCATGGTCGTAGCTGAGTGCGGACACATCGCCACTGGCCCCACTGTTTTGCAGCACGCGCACTCGGTCGCCGTCCAGCCCGCGAATGACCGGGCGGCTGGCATTGGGTCCAAAGTAAGTGCTGCTGATCCCGGGCATGCCGCTGAGCGTTTCACCCAAAGTGGGCTGGGTTCGCAGCAACAATTCGGTGCCGGTCAGGCTCATCACAGGTGCGATCAAATCGGTCGCACCCAAGGGGTTGGCGGTTACGGTCACCGCTTCAAGGGTTCTGGTTTCAGAAAAAGCCGAGCCGCACATAGCCATACCGCTCAAAATAGGCGCCCAAACCCTCATCACATTTCTTACAAATTTCATACGCATCTCTCACTCAACTGTGTTTCACAAAGCAAAAAGGGCAATGCCAAGGCAAGCCCTAGCACTGAGTTAAACCATCAAGCCTGTTGTGAAGCAGGAGGTGCGCGTGCTGAAAAGTGAGTGAAAGTGTCGGCAACCCAAACCTGCTCGGGGGGTGCCAATAAGGGCTGAGGCTTGGGTGCGGTGTGCCACACCCAAGGCACCACGGCACATGCATCTGCATGTGCCAATTGGTCGTAAAGGCGGCAATCTTTTGAATCGACCCGTTCGCTCAAGTCACCATGAGCTGAAAACACATGCGCCAGCACCCCATGCGAGGGCTTGGCTATGGACGAGGTGGCAGCCGATGCAGCACCGGGCAGCACCGAGTGATGCTGGGTCTGGTGCACCAAACCCAGCATTTGAGCGGCCCATAAGGCCAACACCAACACCGGTGCCCACACGCATGACCCTAAACCCCTTGCATTGGCCCGCAATCGATCTAGTACAGGGGGGAAAGAAGTGTGTTGCATGCCTGCGGGCCAGGACCCAAACTTTAGGTCTTTAGCAAAGGGGTAAATTTTTGTCGCAGCTTGGCCACTTTGGGAGCCACCACATAAGAGCAATAGCCTTGGTTGGGGTGGTGCTCAAAATAATCCTGGTGGTAGTCCTCGGCTGGCCAATAGTTGGACAGCGCCTGCACCTCCGTGACGATGGGCGCCCCAAACACCTTTTGCGCCTGAAGTTCTGCCACCACATCGTGGGCATCTTGGGCTTGATCAGGCGTGGTGAAGTAAATCCCGCTGCGGTACTGGGTGCCCACGTCATTGCCTTGACGGTTGGGCGTAGTGGGGTCATGCGTGCCAAAAAACACTTCCAGAAGTTGGCGGGTGCTCACAATTTGAGGGTCGTAATCCAGGCGCACCACTTCGTTGTGGCCGGTGGTGCCGGTACACACCTGCTCGTAGCTGGGCTTAACAGCTTGGCCATTGCAGTAACCACTTTCCACGTCCAACACGCCACGCACCTCTTTAAACACGGCCTCGGTGCACCAAAAGCAGCCGCCGCCAAGCACCAAGGTTAAAAGGTTGAGGTTAGGGATTGAAGTCATAGGAATGAATCCAAATACTATCAGACCCATACAGTCATAGAGCAAATACTAAAACCCCACACCGATCCACAACAAAGTCAGCTCACCTTGAATTACCTCACAATAAGCTTTGGTTAACAGAACTACCCCCCACAATAGATCAGCCACCCCATGAATTTCAAACGTTGGGCCCCTTGGGTCCTGTCTATTGCAGTCGTTGCGGGCTTGGGTTACGGTATTTTCAAGGCCTTGCAAGCGCGGCAAACCCAACAAAGCAACTTGCTGCAAAACCAAAAGCAAAGGGCCGAGTCGCTCATAGAGCTTGGTGCTCAAGATGTGTTGCAAATTCAAATTCAAGACCTGCAACACGCCATGCCTTTAACGGGCTCCTTGCGGGCCATGAACACTGCGGTGGTCAAAGCCCGCGTGGCTGGAGAGCTGCAGGTCCTGACCGTGCGCGAAGGCAACTCGGTTCGGGTGGGCCAAGAATTGGCTCGGATTGACCCCCAAGAATACGAGGCCCGTCTCCGTCAGGCCCTACAGCAAGCCGACGCCTCCAAGGCACAAGTAGACATTGCTCAGCGGCAACTGGACAACAACCGTTCGTTGGTAGACCAAGGCTTCATATCCAAAACCGCGCTAGACACTTCCATTGCCAACTTAAATGCTGCACAGGCCACCTTTCAAGCGGCTATGGCCACGGCGGATGTAGCCCGCAAAAACTTGACCGACACGGTACTGAAAGCCCCCATTTCAGGGCTGGTGTCGCAACGTTTGGCCCAACCCGGCGAACGGGTGGCCATGGATGGACGAATTTTGGAAATTTTGGACCTGAGCAGTTTGGAGGTAGAGGCTCCCATGAGCCCCGGCGATGCCTTAGGCGTTCGCATAGGCCAACTGGCACGTTTACAGGTGGAGGGTCTGCCTGAACCGGTTCAGGCCAAAGTCACCCGCATCAACCCCAGCACTCAAGCGGGTAGCCGAAGCGTGTTGGTCTACTTGAAGTTGGATTCCAACATAGGTCCTCAAGAGGGTCTTCGGCAGGGCCTCTATGTGGAAGGGACTGTGGGCGCCACCACTCAAACCACCTTGGCCGTGCCCGTGGAGGCGGTGCGCACCGACAAGCCCGCCCCCTACTTGCAAATTTTGGAGCCTATGCCCACCGCTGACACTTATCGAGTCAAGCACGTGAATGTGCAACTGGGCGAACGTGGGCAGTTGATGAGCCAAGCGCACACCCCACTCAAGCCCACGGGCCCGGGCTGGATGGTGGGCGTGAGCGC
>DDPM01000179.1:0-11272 GCA_002342165.1 Hylemonella sp. UBA2468 | reverse complement strand
AGACTTTGCAAGGGCAACTGGCGTTGGCGGGGTCGGCTGGACTGCTGCGTGAAGGCACCTTGGTTCACCTGAACCGGTGAACTGACCCCCCTCATGTGGTTCACTCGCATCAGCCTGGGCAACCCCGTGTTTGCCACCATGATGATGTTGGCTTTTGTGGTGTTGGGTTTGTTTTCTTACCAACGCCTCAAGGTGGATCAGTTTCCCAACATTGACCTCCCCGTGGTGGTGGTGATCACCGAATACCCTGGTGCCTCTGCCGTGATTGTGGAGAGCGAAGTCAGCAAAAAAATTGAAGAAGGTGTGAACTCCATTGCGGGCATCAATGCGCTGACCTCGCGCAGCTACGAAGGCAATTCCTTGGTGGTGATTGAGTTTGACCTGTCGGTAGATGGCCGAAAAGCTGCTGACGATGTGCGCGAAAAAGTTTCGGCCATTCGCCCCCTGCTGCGCACTGAAGTTAAAGAACCCCGTGTTCTGCGGTTTGACCCCAGCAGCCGGGCCATATGGTCATTGGCGGTCGTGCCAGATAACACCTCGCCTGCAGCCCTAAACCCAGTGGAGCTGACCAATTGGTCCAGCCAAATACTTAAAAAACGGCTTGAAAACGTGCGCGGCGTAGGCTCCGTGAACTTGGTCGGGACCACCAAGAGAGAAATCAACATTTATTTAAGGCCCCAAGCCATGGAGGCTTACGGCATCACAGCTGACCAGGTGGTTGCTGCCATCAAGAGCGAAAACCAAGACTTACCCTTGGGCGCCTTGCGCACCCAACAAAATGAACGGGTGGTGCAGCTAGATGCACGTATGGAGCGGCCAGAAGATTTTGCAAAAATTATTGTGGCGCGCCGGGGCAGTACCCCCATCTTGCTGGGGCAAATTGCACAAGTAGTGGATGGCCCCCAAGAGCTGGAAAACTTGGCGCTGTACAACGGTGAGCGCACCTTGCTGTTGTCGGTGCAAAAGTCGCAAGACGCCAACACACTGGATGTGATTGACGGCCTGAACCGTGCGGTCAGCCAAATCACGCCCCAACTGCCACCGGGCATGAAATTGCAGCTGGTTTCTGATGGGGGACGACCCATACGCGTGGGGGTTGAGAACGTAAGACGCACCCTGATTGAAGGCGCCCTGCTCACAGTGCTGATCGTATTTTTGTTTTTAAATTCCTGGCGCTCCACCATCATCACGGGGCTTACTTTGCCCATTGCCATCATTGGAACGTTTTTGTTCATGTACGCCTTGGGTTTCACCCTCAATATGGTGACGCTCATGGCCTTGTCTTTGTGCGTAGGGTTGCTGATTGACGATGCCATTGTGGTGCGCGAGAACATCGTGCGTCATGTGCAAATGGGCAAGTCGCCTTTTCAAGCGGCCATGGAGGGTACCCAGGAAATTGGACTGGCAGTACTGGCCACCACCATGTCCATCGTGGCGGTGTTTTTACCCATTGGGTTCATGGGCGGCATCATTGGCAAGTTTTTTCATGAATTTGGAATCACCATCGTCGCGGCGGTGCTGATTTCCATGTTTGTGAGCTTCACCCTGGACCCCATGCTCAGCAGCCTGTGGCACGACCCCAGCATCACACCGAATGGCCACAAGGGGCAGTCAGCCTCATTGCAGCGCCGCTCTTGGTATGACCGCACCATCGGCCGGGTAACCTTTGCATTCGAGCGGCTGACCCAAAGCTTGAGCGATGCCTATCAACACCTGCTGCAATGGGCTTTGAATCACAAGGCATGGACCTTGGTCATGGCTGTTGTGGTGATGGTGTGCAGCGTGCTGATGGTGCCCCTGCTGGGCACCGAATTTGTGCCCAAGGCCGATTATTCGGAAACCAACGTCAGCTTTTACACGCCGGTGGGGTCTTCCATTGAAGCCACTGAGGCCAAGGCCCAACAGGTACAAGACATCATTCGCAGCCTTCCCGAAGTGCGCTACACACTGGCCACCCTCAACACCGGCAACGCTTTAGGAAAAAACTACGCCTCCATATATGTGCGCTTGGTCGACCGCAAAGACCGCAGCCGCTCTGTAGAGCAACTGTCAGCGGTATTGCGCGAGCGCTTGAACCGTATCAGTGGTCTTACCGTTACCCACGTGGGTCTGCTGGATGCGGTGGGGGGTAACAAGCAAATTGAATTCTCGATTCAAGGGCCTGATTTGAGAGAACTTGAGCGCCTGACATTTCAGGCCATGCAAGGCATACGCGACATTCCCGGCTTGGTGGACCTAGACTCCAGCCTCAAAGCCAACAAGCCCACCCTAGAGCTTGACGTGCAACGCGCAGCGGCCTCTGAATTTGGCTTGAACATCAACCAAATTGGCAACAGCTTGCGCATCCTGATTGCTGGACAAAACGTGGGCAACTGGCGCGCCCCTGACGACCAAACCTACGATGTCAATGTGCGGCTCCAGCCCAGCGCACGGACCCGCGCAGAAGATTTAGAGCGCCTGCCCTTGGCTTTGGGCACGCAAGCCGACGGCAGCTCTAAGGTGGTGCGACTCAACCAAGTGGCGCAACTGAGGGAGGACTTTGGTGTGAACCAAATCAACCGGCGCGATTTGACCCGAGAGGTTTCCATCAATGCCAATGTGTACCAGCGCTCTGCAGGCGAGGTGTCTGCCGACATACGCCGAGTGATGGAAGGTATGAACTTTGCGCCCGGCTACCGCTACCAATTCGGCGGCTCCACCAAAAACATGTCGGAGTCTTTTAGCTATGCCATTGGTGCTTTGGCGCTGGCGGTGATTTTCATATACATGATTCTGGCCAGCCAGTTCAAAAGTTTTTTACAGCCCTTGGCCATCATGACCTCTTTGCCACTGACGATCATTGGGGTGGTGTTGGCGCTCCTGATGTTCGGATCCACCCTGTCCATGTTTTCCGTGATTGGTGTGGTGCTGTTGATGGGGCTGGTCACCAAGAACGCCATTTTGCTGGTGGACTTTGCCATTCGTTCCAGATCGGCCCACACCTCTGAAGACGGCAACCCCCACCCGGGCCTGGGCCGCAATGAAGCTCTGCTGCTGGCCGCCAGAGTGCGCTTGCGCCCCATTTTGATGACCACTTTAGCTATGATTTTTGGTATGGTGCCGCTCGCTTTTGCCATGACCGAAGGCTCTGAACAGCGCGCTCCCATGGGGCAGGCTGTGATTGGAGGGGTGGTCACCTCATCCCTGCTGACCTTGGTGGTGGTGCCTGTGGTCTACTGCTATTTGGATGATTTGGCGTCTTGGATCAAGCGGTTTTGGGCCCCTGCCACAAGCGAACGTTAAAATTTTGGTGCCTTTATAACCAACCCCAACCTTGCGGAGCCCCCATGAATCTTGAACGCGCCCGATTCAACATGATCGAGCAACAAATCCGCCCCTGGCAGGTGCTGGACCAAGATGTTCTGCGCTTGCTTAGCGAAGTCAAACGTGAAGACTTTGTGCCGGTTACTCACAAAGCATTGGCTTTTGCCGACCTCGAGCTCCCCCTTACAAGCAACTCAGAAGCCGCTTTGCAATCCGGACAATGCATGTTGTCTCCGAAAGTGGAAGCCCGAATGCTGCAGGATTTGGCAGTGACTGCTCAGGACAAAGTGCTTGAAGTTGGCTCAGGCTCGGGCTACATGGCCGCATTGCTGGGCAAACGTGTCCAACGCGTCATCACTTTGGAAATTGAACCCAAACTCGCCCTAATGGCCCGCGACAATTTGCAACGCCAGGGCATTCACAATGTGGAAGTGCGGGAGGGCGACGGCGCTCTAGGTGCGGCAGTGGATGGGCCTTTTGATGTCATTTTGCTGAGCGGCTCCGTGGCCGAAGTGCCCCACAAACTGCTGGAGCAACTGCGCCCAGGTGGCCGTTTGATGGCGGTGGTGGGCGACTTGCCCATGATGCGCGCCACCCTGATCACCTGCACTGGCTCAGGACAATTCAGCACCATCCAAGCTTGGGACACGGTAGCACCCCGCCTTTTAAACTTTGCCGAGCATGCTCGCTTTCAATTTTGAGTTTTGATTTGTGATGATTGAACACGTGCACCCAGGCGACTTGAAGGCATGGACCGAGCGGGTTAATGCTGAACATGTCAACACTCCAGCCTTGGTGCTGGATGTGCGAGAGCCCATTGAAGTGGAAACCGCTCACATTCAAGGCCAAGCGTCGAGCAATGGCTTTGAAGTGCAATACATCCCTATGGGTGAGATCACTTCACGTTTGCATGAACTCAACCCCCAAAGACCTGTGGCGTGCTTGTGCCACCATGGGTCCCGCAGCATGCAGGTTGCGCGCTTTTTGGTGCAGCAAGGTTTTAAAAAAGTGGCCAACATTGAGGGGGGGATTCATGCTTGGTCTGAACAAGTGGATTCCTCGGTTCCTATATATTGATTTCAATTCGACAGCATCTGGACTTACATGACTATTTTTCCTTCACGTCTCCGCCCCATGCATTTGGCTTTGTTACTGGCATGGGGAGCAGGCAGCGGCTTGGTTCAGGCACAAAGCTTGGTAGAGCTGTACCGGGCCGCTCAAAACTACGACGCCTCCTACCAGTCGGCCAAGATCCTGTACGACTCCAGCGTATTCAAGGCCGAACAATCTCGTGCCTTGGCGCTTCCCACAGTGACTTTGGGTGCAGTGGGCACGCAAAACCAACGCAACAGCAGTTCCGCCAACCCACAAGACTTGAGTTATACAACTCAAAACGCCACCCTTAGCGCAACTCAGCCTTTGTATAGACCGTCCAACACGGCCACCATGGAGCAAAGTAAAAGACAGTTGGAGCAAGCGCGCACGGTGCTGGATGCTGCAGATCAAGATCTCATTGTGCGTGTGAGCCAAGCTTATTTTGATGTGCTGGGGGCTCAAGACACGCTTACATTTGTAAGAGCACAAAAAACCGCTGTAGCCGAACAACTGGCGTCAGCCAAACGCAACTTTGAAGTGGGTACCGCCACCATCACCGACACCCGCGAGGCACAAGCCCGTTTTGACTTGGTCGTCGCCCAAGAAATTGCCGCCGAGAATGATCTCAGGGTTAAAAAATTAGCTATGGATCAATTGGTTGGCAAAAACGGCAGTCAGCCCAAACCCCTGGCCACCACGGCCTTGCCTGAACTCCAACCTACCAACCCGCAGGCTTGGGTGGATCAGGGCCTGCGTCAGCACCCTACCGTGTTAAAGGCCAAGTTGCAAGTGGATGTGACCAAACTCGACACCGCCATTGCCCAAGCGGGCCATAAGCCCACTCTAGATTTAACCGCCAGCTCTTTCGTCAACCGCCAAACCAGCGGCTCTGACCTAAACGCCACCGACTCCACCTTGACCCGGCAAAACATTGGCTTGACCTTTAGCTTGCCCTTGTTTGCAGGGTTTGCCACCACCAACAAAATCAAAGAAACCTTAGCCCTGGAAGACAAAGCCCGCTCTGATTTAGAAGCCGCTCAGCGCACCGTAGAACAAGCCACACGCACCGCCTACTTTGGTGTGTTGTCCAGCATGGGGCAAGTCAAGGCTTTTGAGGCGGCAGAAGCCTCCAGCCAAGTGGCCCTGGATGCCAACAAACTGGGGTACCAAGTGGGCGTGCGCATCAACATCGATGTGCTCAACTCGCAAAGCCAGCTGTACCAAACCAAACGTGACCTGGCCAAGGCCCGTTACGACGTGTTGTTGGGCAGCCTCAAGCTTCGTCAGGCCAATGGCACCCTCAAGAGCGACGACTTACAAGGCGTTAACGCTTTATTGGCGCCTTAATTACGGGCTGCTTTTCAGCCCCAAGTAACCTTCTATCGCCTTTGCAGTCACCTCTGCTGAGCCGCGATGGCCCTGTGCAAAGGCTGAGGCTTTTTGCGACAACTGTTTTGACAATTCGGGCTGGTGGGCCCAGTTTTGGGCCAAAGTAATGGCGTCTGATAGGGTGTTCACGCGTTGCGCTGCCCCAGCAAGCTCAGCCAGCTCGGCCACCTCTTTAAAGTTAAAGGTGTGCGGACCCATCACGACTGGGCAACCGCAGGCGGCGGCTTCTATGAGGTTTTGCCCACCCAAGGGTGCAAAACTTCCGCCCAGCAAAGCCACGCTGGCCAGGCCGTAATACAAACTCATTTCTCCCAGCGAATCGCCCAGCCAAATGGTGGGGGGTTGCGTTTCGGTTGGGGTTGAATTCCAAAGCTGCCCTGCAATGCTTTGGCTGCGCCGCTCACATGCCCAGCCCATAGACATAATTAGTTCAGCCACTGCTTCAAAGCGCTGCGGGTGCCGTGGCACCACCAACCACTGCACATCGGCGACCTGCTGAGACTCAGGTTGCAAACCTTGTATTTTTTGGAGCGCTTGCAACCACTCCTGCTCTTCCCCTTCTCGAGAGCTGGCCAACATCACCACGGGGCGTTTGTGCTGGGCTTTAAAAGACTGCCCCTGTTCCAGTTGTGCGCTATCGGGCTGAGCATCAAACTTGACGTTGCCCGTCACGCCCTGTACCTTGGCCCCAAGCTGCTGCAAGCGCAGGGCGTCTTCTTGGGTTTGCGCCCAAACGCCTTCCAAGGCGGCATAGGCTGGACGAGACAGGCACCGCCATGCATTCGCTTGCTTAAAAGAATGCGCACTCATACGCGCATTAACCAAGAGTAAAGGCACACCCGCCGCCTTACAAGCCGCCGCCATGTGAGGCCAGACTTCGGTCTCAAGCAGCACCCCAAGCTTGGGTTGGAAATGGCGCAAGAATTTTTGAACAGCTTCTGCGGTGTCCCAAGGCTGCCAAACTTGCACATCGCCTTTTGAATCAGCCAGCAAACTCTGCCCATACGCCCTGCCGGTAGCAGTTCCGTGCGTCAGCACAAACCGCATGGTGGGGTGTAGGCGCCGCAAAGCTTGCAACAATACGCCGGCGGCGCGCGCTTCGCCCAAAGACACGGCATGCACCCACACATACCCCGAACCTTGAGGGTGGTGGTAGTGGCCAAAGCGTTCTTCCATATGCAGCAGATAGCCCGGCTCTTTGATGCCGCGCCGCTTGAGCTTGAAGCGCAGCAGCGGCTGCACCGCCCACATCAAAAGGCCGAAGGCCTCAAGGGCCAGTACTTCAAGGACGCTCATTCTCAAAATGCTCAGTCCCAACGTGCTCATGCTTGGCAAACCTGCGTCCAGGCCTGCCACACCTCATCCAAAGTGGGGGCTTGCTGGCCCCCTACCGCTTTTTGATGAAGGCCCCCCTGCGGCCCCGCGCGGTGAATGCGAGGTTGGCTAAACAACTGCACATGCCTGCGGTTCAAGGCCACGGCCAAATGGCTCAAGCCCGTATCCAGCCCAATTACCCCGTAGGCATGGACCATGCGTTCTGCCAACACGCTCAATGGGCCTGGGGCAAACAGACTGCCTGAGGGCAAACCGGCTTGGCTGACCACTGATTGGACGCGCTGCAACTCGCGCTCGCCAAAGTACGGCAACACCACCCGATGACCCTGCGATTGAAGACGCCTGGCCAACTCCACCCAATGTGCCAGTGGCCATTCGTTGTCTACCCGAGTGGTGCCATGCATCAGCCACACCTCTGAGGCTACTGGCGCAGCACTCACATTGAGCCCAGCACCTTGCACATTGGACGGAAAGCGCCACAACACTTGGGGCGGGCTTAATGCCGCGTCTTGTGCCCAAGGCAGCTGCAAAGCTCGACCCACCAGCCTGCGGGAGCGTTCCACCGCATGTACGCGACGCTCCATAGGAATGGGACGTTTGAGCAGCCAACGTACCGGCCATTCGTAACTGCACAGCTCGCTGGAATTGGCATAAGTGGCGGTAAAACCGGTGGGCGTTAAACGGACTTGGCGCGCTATGAGGGCCGATTTGATCAAGCCTTGGCAATCGATGACTGCATCGTATGCCTGGGCATGCAGGGATTTTTGGAAGTCTCTCCACTCCCTGCGCACTTGCGGCGTCCACCAGCCTTTGCGCCAGCGCCTTTGTGCCGCCACATGCACGCGCCCAATGCCCTGCACACATTGCACCAATGGCGCAAAGGCTTCTTCTGTTACCCAATCCACCTGTGCATTCGGGTAGGCCTGCAGCACATCGTGCACCACCGGCAAACTTTGCACCACATCGCCCAAAGACGAAAGGCGAACGATCAAAACCTTTAAGGGTTGATCGCTCAATGCGCAGACTCTTGAAAAGCCGCATCCGGCTTGACCGAACGCAGCAACCCGAGCATGTCGTGCTCAATTCGGCTCAAGGCTTCGTGGGTGTGGCCTTCAAAACGCAGCACCAACACAGGCGTGGTGTTGGAGGCCCGAATCAAACCAAAACCATCGGGCCAATCGATACGCACGCCGTCAATGGTGTTGAGCTGGGCTGACGCATCAAAAGGAAACTGCGCTTTCAGCTTTTGCACCAATTGCGCCACCACTTGATGGGGCTCGCCCTCGGCACAAGGCACGTTGAGCTCGGGAGTAGAAAAACTGGTGGGCAAGGCGTGCAGCACCTCATTGGCGTCCGGTGCTCGGCTCACAATTTCCAGCAAGCGGGCGGCAGCGTAGGTGCCGTCGTCAAACCCGAACCAGCGCTCTTTGAAAAAAATGTGACCGCTCATCTCGCCGCCCAAGGGCGAGTTGATGTCTTTCATTTTGGCTTTGATCAGGGAGTGCCCGGTCTTGAACATCACCGCCTGACCGCCTGCTGCCTCTATGGCGGGGGCCAAGCGCTGCGAACACTTGACGTCAAACACAATGGAGCCGCCTGGCACACGTGAGAGCACGTCTTGGGCAAAGAGCATCATTTGACGATCCGGAAAAATATTGGTGCCGTCTCTGGTGACGATGCCCAGGCGGTCGCCGTCGCCATCAAACGCCAGACCCAATTCGGCGTCGCCTGCTTTTAGGGCGGCTATAAGGTCGCGCAGGTTGTCGGGCTTGCTGGGGTCGGGGTGGTGGTTGGGGAAGGAGCCGTCTACTTCGCTGAACAATTCGGTCACTTGACAGCCCAGTGCCCTCAAGATATGGGGGGCAGAGGCGCCAGCCACGCCGTTGCCGGAGTCCACCACGATTTTGATGGGGCGGCTGAGCTTGACGTCGCTCACAATGCGGTTTTGGTAAGCCACCATGACGACCTGATGTAGCTTAGCCCCCCCGGACTTGAGTGTCCAGCTTTCAGACTCCATGGTGCGGCGCAGGGCTTGAATGTCTTCGCCGTAAATGGCTTTGCCCGCCAACACCATTTTGAAGCCGTTGTAGTCCGCAGGGTTGTGGCTGCCTGTGACTTGTATACCGCTGCTGCATAAGGTGTGCGCTGCAAAGTAGAGCATGGGCGTGGTGACCATGCCTACATCAATCACCTGCAGACCCACATCCATCAAGCCCTGCATGAGGGCGCTGCTCAAGGCCGGGCCGCTTAAACGGCCGTCTCGCCCAACTGCTACCGTGGGCTCTCCGGCTGCAAGTGCTGCCATGCCAAATGCACGACCCAAACCCAAGGCCACATCTTCCGTGAGGGTGGTGGGCACAATGCCGCGAATGTCGTAGGCTTTGAAAATGGTGGGGGAAATCTGCATGTTAGTAAATGGTGGATCGACTTTAGGTCCTGAATTGAATTTTAGGTGGCGCGCTACACTGCCAAATCCATGATGCCGCAGTGTACGTTTTTGGTTTACCGCGACCCTAAGAATCTTTTAGGTCGCATTCTGTTGGCTGCCAGCGACTTGG
Source organism: Hylemonella sp. UBA2468 (assembly GCA_002342165.1). Taxonomy (GTDB): domain Bacteria; phylum Pseudomonadota; class Gammaproteobacteria; order Burkholderiales; family Burkholderiaceae_C; genus Hylemonella. The sequence goes on along the minus strand of DDPM01000179.1, from coordinate 1,592 downwards.
GTTTGTGCGGGGTGTGGTTTGAAGGCCACCGGCATCTGCCTGCAGCGGCACAACTTGCTTTTTCAGGCTCGCCTTTTTCGGCTTCTCCTGTTTCAGCTCAACTATTTTCAGACCATCCTTTTTTACTTCAGGCCCAGGAAGAACTTGACCGTTATTTTTCCAAGCCCGCGAAACCTTTCACCTTTGATGTGCCGCTGGACCTGAACCAAGGCACGGTTTTTCAGCAAAAGGTGTGGCTAGCCTTACTGAATATTCCAGCAGGGCAAACCGTCAGTTACCAATCTTTGGCGCAACGCATCGGGCAGCCAAAAGCTGTTCGCGCTATAGGTGCAGCCGTGGGGCGCAACCCGATCAGCATTGTGGTGCCCTGCCACCGCGTGCTCGGTGCTGATGGTTCGCTTACGGGCTATGCAGGCGGACTGGAGCGTAAAAAAATACTGCTCGCTGGCGAGGGATTTCGGCTTGAAACTCCATGAGCGTTTAGCTCTTCAAGGCTCGGCGCCAGAGGTAACTTAAGGTGTCCACTAAGGCCACCAAGATGACCATAGCGCCCAGCACGGTGGCGGTTTTGTGCATTTGAAACAGCCCCATGTGAAACGACAACAACTGCCCCAACCCCCCTGCCCCCACCACGCCCAGTACGGCAGCAGCGCGGATATTGTTTTCCCAACGGTACAGGGTGTAGCTCATCAGTTGAGGCAGCACCTCGGGCCAAGTCGCATAAAAAAACACCTGAACCCTGCCCACGCCCTGCGCACGCAACGCCTCTGCCGGACCCTGTGGGGCATTTTCTATGGCCTCTGCAAACAACCTGCCCAGCACGCCCATGGTGTGCAGCCCCAAAGCCATGGTGCCCGCAAAGGGCCCCAAGCCTGCAGATATCAGCAGCAACGCCGCCCACACCAGCTCTGGAATAGACCGTAGCGCATTAAGTACCGCTGAGGCGAAAAAACGATTTTTGGGTAAAGCCAACAAAAGCCCGCCCACCGCGGCCAGCAAAGTGCCTAGCGCCGACATGGCCAAGGTTTCCCATGCGGCCACTGCGACTTTGGATACAAATATGGGCGACAGGTCGGGGGGTACAAACTCCGCAAAAAACCGCCCCATGCTGCGCGCGGCCTCCAGCGATAAGAATTGGCCCCACTGCAAATCTAAAGATGCAAAGCTGGCCACCACCAACACCAAGAAAGCCAAAGCAAACCATAAGGCTTTGTAACTCATGACAACGAAGACCTCAACCAGTTGCTGATGCGCTCCGTCACGGCAACCAGTGCCATAAACACCAACAGAATGGTGGCCACTTCGCCACCATTGAACATCTTCATGGAGTTGTCGAGCTGCTGGCCCAAGCCGCCCGCGCCCACAAAACCCAAAATGACCGAGGAGCGAATGGCGCACTCCCAACGGTAGACGGTGTAACTGGCCAGCTCCGAAGAGCTAGAAGGCAATAGGGCATAAAAAAATGCTTGTACCCTACTGCCGCCATTGCGCAGCAAGTTTTGCGTGGCATGAGCGTCTGAACTTTCTAAAATTTCTCCATACACTTTGCCCAGCATGCCTCCATAGGTCAGGGCAATGGCCAACACGCCCGC
>DDPM01000079.1 GCA_002342165.1 Hylemonella sp. UBA2468 | reverse complement strand
ACCTTGCGCCAATAGGCGTACATGCCCCTAATGAGCGTTTCGGTCACCATGTGCTCGGTCTCGTCCACATCACGCCCGCCCAGTTCGGCTAACGCGTGGCCCGCGGGGTGTTGCTCAAAACCCTGTTGCGAAAACTCAATCACCTCGCCGTCGTCGGCCGACACAAAACCTGCTGGCCCAAACAGGTTGGCTTGGCGCAGACGGCGTTGGGTCATGTCGGGGGTGTCGTCTTCAAATCCGAAATGGGTCCACACAAATTCAAAGGCGCCATGGCCATCGGGCTGAATCAAGCGGGTGGATACGCTGTTGACCTGCTGCTGCAAGATCACGCTGGGAAACAGCGTGATCATCACCGCGGTTGGCATTTTGTCCTCCATCTGCCACCAAGCTTCGGGCAAGATATCTAAAAACCTTGGGTCTTCAAGTTGCATGCTTTGTTTAAAGCTGCTCACTTGTGCCACATCGCCCGTTTTCATGGCATTGCCTCGGGTAGAAATCATGGCGGCATGGCGGTGGTGCGCGTCCATGCGCAGCTCGCTTTTATTGTCGGCCCGCCAAAGCCCAAAGGTGACAAACCAAGTGTGCAGCAGCCCAGGGTGGTAGGGGTCTTTGATGTTTTCTTGCATGAGCTTCCAGTTGCCTGGAATGCGCTGGCGGTTGTAACCCAGCAAGGTGAGCTTGCGGCCATTAAACAGCCGGTCAAAGTACTTCAAGATGGTGGGGCCCATAAAGTCTTCTAAAGACTCCACGTTGTGGTCAAACGATGCAAACACCACGCCACCTCGGGTGGCCACCTTCAATCGATTCAAGCCATGCTGCTTGGGGTCAAAGTCGGCGGGCATGCCGCCCAACACCTTGCCCTCTTGCTTCACCCCGCGGCGCAGGGGTACGCCTTGCAGGTCACCTCGCAGGGTGTAGCTCCATTGGTGGTAGGGGCACACAAATTCTTTGCGGTGGCCATGGCGTTCGCGGCAAAACTGCATGCCACGGTGCGCGCACACGTTTTCCAGCACATGCACGGCGCCATCGTCGGCGCGCGCCATGATGACCGAGCGCTCACCAATGCTGCTGCGCTTGTAGTCGCCAGGATTGGGAATTTCGGCCTCCAAGCCCACATAGCACCAGTGCTTGTTGTAAAACAACCGTTCCAGCTCCAGCTGGTGGCGATTGGGGTCGGTGTAGACGCCAAAGGGAATGTGGTGGGTGCTGTCGCCGCTCCAGTTCAGGGGACTGCTGTTGGAATTCATGGGCGCTATTTTCCCTAAATGAAGGGCTGTGTCCTTTTAGGGTTTGCCCCATAGGCTTAAGAAGGTTCCTTGGTCATCCCCGAGGTCATCCAAGACCCTGCACCTAGAATCAGCCCCACTCTATTTCCCCCCGCCCATGCTGCAATTTGAAGTCCTTGCCACCGACCCTACAAGCCACGCGCGGCGCGCTTGCCTGACGCTCAACCACGGGGTGGTGCAAACGCCGGTGTTTATGCCTGTGGGCACCTATGGCACGGTCAAAGGGGTCATGCCGCGCAGCCTGCTGGACATGGACGCTCAAATTATTTTGGGCAATACCTTTCATTTGTGGATGCGCCCCGGGCTGGACGTGATGCGCCAGTTTGGCGGTTTGCATCGCTTTGAACAATGGAGCCGCCCCATCCTGACCGACTCTGGTGGGTTTCAGGTCTGGAGCTTGGGCGAGATGCGCAAAATCACCGAGGAAGGTGTTCGCTTTTCGTCACCCGTGAACGGTGACAAGCTGTTTTTAACGCCCGAAGTGTCCATGCAAATTCAAACGGTGCTCAATTCCGACATCGTCATGCAGTTTGACGAATGCACGCCCTATGTGTCGCTGGACTCCAAAACCCCCGGCCAGTTGACCACCCAGGGCGAGGCCCGTGCCTCTATGGAGTTGAGCCTGCGCTGGGCCCTGCGCTGCCAAGAAGAATTTGCCCGCTTAGACAACCCCAACGCCTTGTTTGGCATTGTCCAAGGCGGCATGTTTGAAGCTTTACGCGACGAGTCGCTGGCCGGGCTAGAAGCGCTGGATTTGCCCGGCGTGGCCGTGGGCGGCCTGAGCGTGGGCGAGCCTAAAGAAGACATGATGCGCCTGCTGCACCACATTGGCCCTAAGTTGCCCGCGCACAAGCCGCATTACCTGATGGGCGTGGGCACGCCCGAAGACTTGGTAGAAGGTGTGCTCAACGGCATTGACATGTTTGATTGCGTCATGCCCACCCGCAACGCCCGCAACGGCCATGTGTTCACCCGCTACGGGGATTTGAAGTTGCGCAACGCCCGCCACAAAACTGACGAACAACCCCTAGACACCACCTGCACCTGCTATGCCTGCGCTGGTTCTGCGGGGGTGAGCTTTGAGGCGGCCACCGCCCAAACCGGCGCAGATCGGGCTGCGGCCAACGGCTGGCAAGGCTTTTCTAGAGCCTATTTGCACCACTTAGACCGCTGCGGCGAAATGCTGGGACCCATGCTGTGCACCGTGCACAACCTGTACTTCTACCTGAACCTCATGCGCGAGGTGCGCGCTGCGCTCGACATTGGAAGGCTGGCAGAGTGGGTCAA
>DDPM01000031.1 GCA_002342165.1 Hylemonella sp. UBA2468 | reverse complement strand
AAGCACCGATCACCCCTAACCGCTGACCACCTAAAACTGATAACTAAACCCTAAGGAGACACCCCATGACACCCAACAACACCTTGCGCCGCGGTTTGCTAAGCGCCCTGCTTGGAGCTGGCACCNNTGCTCAGCGGCTTGGGTTCGGTGGCGACTGCCCAGCCACAGACTGCGCAGGGCTACCCCAACCGTCCGGTCAAAATTGTGGTGCCCTTCGCTGCCAGCGGCCCTGCCGATATTTATGCCCGTTTTATTGCCCAGCGTTTGGGCGACGAGCTCAAGCAAACCTTTGTGGTGGAAAACAAGCCCGGCGCGGGCTCCATCATTGGCACCGACTTTGCTGCCAAGTCGCCCGCCGACGGTTACACCCTGTTGATGATGTCCAACACCCAAACCATCAACGAGTCGCTCACACCCAACAAGCCCTTTGCGCTGATGCGCGACTTTGTGGCGGTGTCGCCCATCAATTCATCAGACTTGATGCTGGTGGTGCACCCCTCGGTACCCGCCAAATCCGTGGGTGAGCTGATTGCCTTGGCCAAAACCAAACCCGGAAAAATCAACTATGCCTCTTCCGGTAACGGCACGCCCTACCACATGGCAGGCGAGTTGTTCAAATACCTGGCGGGCGTGGACATGACCCACATTCCCTACAAAGGCAGCGCTGCCGCCCGCACCGACGTGGTGGGTGGCCAAGTGGACATGATGATTGACGCAGTAACCACCATGACCGAGTTTTCACGCGACGGCCGCGTGCGTGGCCTGGCCACCACAGGCCGCAAGCGATCCACCATCATGCCCGACATGCCCACCGTGGCCGAGGCTGGTGTGCCCAAGTACGAAATGAGCATTTGGCTGGGCATCATGGCCCCCAAAGGCACGCCTGCTCCCATCGTGGCTCGCCTAAACGAAGAAATTCGCAAAATCTTGAGCCGCCCCGAGGTTCGTGACGCATGGGCCAAACAAGGCGCGTTCCCCATGATCATGAGCACCCAAGAATTCACCAATTTTTTGGACGCTGACATTGCCCAATGGGCCACGGTGGTGAAAGTCTCTGGCGCCAAGCCCGACTGATGCAGCTGCACCTTTTGAGCGGCGGCGCTGCAGCCGCAGTGGTTCGGGCGGTTCAGCCCGCCTTTGAGGCCGACACCGGCTGCCAAATTGTGGGCACCTACAGTGCTGTGGGCGATATGCGCGACCAACTGCTGGCCGGCCAACCCTGCGACCTCATCATCTTGACCCGAGCCATGATGGATGCGCTGGTGGCTTCGGGCCATGTGGCGGCGGGCAGCACCCGCTCTTTGGGCTTGGTTAAAACGGGCATTGCCGTCAAAACCGGCACGCCGTTCCCGCCCATTGCCACACGCCAAGACGTGTTGGCCTTGCTTTCTAAGGCGCGCGGTATTTACTTTCCTGACGCGGCCAAAGCCACGGCTGGCATTCACTTTATGAAGGTGCTGCAGGCCTTGGGGCTGGACCAAACCCAGCGCGGCGCGCTGCGCCAGTACCCCAACGGGGCCACCGCCATGCGTGAAATGGCGGCTAACCCTGAGCCCGATTTGGTGGGCTGCACCCAGGCTACCGAAATCAACTACACCCCCGGGGTGGACTACGTGGGCAACCTGCCGCCCGAGTTTGAATTGGCCACCGACTACACGCTGGGCGTGTGCACCCAATCTGCCCGACCCCAGTTGGCGCATTTGCTGGCCGACTGGCTTACGGGCGAGCCCACTCAAGCCGTGCGCCGCCAAGGCGGTTTTGAGTTTTAAGCACGCACACCCCTAGCCCTTTACTGGAGCATGCCTTATGGCCACACAAGACAATTCAGGTTTTGATCCCACCGGTTTCGCCAAATTTGTGCCTGGTTTTGACTTTTTGCAAAGCCTGAGCAAGGGGGCCTCGGCCTCTATGCCGCAAGGCATGCAGTCCGCCTTTAACCAGTGGGTGGCCCCCACCATGGACCCCGAGGTTATAGAAAAGCGCCTCGAAGAGCTGCGCACCGTGCTGTTTTGGCTGGAGCAAAACACCACCGCGCTTAAAGCCACGATTCAGGCGCTGGAAGTGCAAAAAATGACCCTCAGCGCGCTGCGCACCATGAACGTCGATACGCCCGACTGGTCGGCCATGTTCAAGGCCAAGGCTGAGACACATGCTCAGCCTCAAACACAAGCTGAACCAGAACCCGCACCCCAGCCTCAAGCTAAGCCCGAGGCCGCCAAGGCAGAGCAGGCCAAGCCAGCAGCTGACCCCATGCAAATGTGGGGCGCCTTGACCCAGCAGTTTCAAAACATTGCCACCCAAGCCCTGCAAGACGTGGCCAGCAAAGCTGCGCCTTTTCAAACCCCTTTTCAGACGGGGTCTCAGCCGCCCGCTACCGCGAACAAGACTGCATCAAATTTCGCCAAGCCCGCCAAGTCAAAGTCCGGCGCAGCAAAGACGCCCCCCGCGTCCAAAGCCACTTCAGCCGCTCGCAAAGGCTTCACTCCTGCCAAGCGACCCCGCGGCTGAAGGTCCTTGCACTCATGATGCATTTGTTCGCGCATGCGCATGCCACGCACCCCCAGTGGCCTATGGCTGCGGGCTTGGTGCTGGCTCAGTTGCGTGCACAGTTGCAGCTGCCGGGTTATGCGCGCCACCCCACGCTGGCTTTGCTCTACATCACCGATGCTTATGCCGATGTGGCCCAAGACATCCTGAACCACCTGAGCGCCGAGCTGCCGCAAATTACCGACTGGTCAGGCACCGTAGGCGTGGGCATTGCCGCCAACAATGTGGAGTACTTTGACGAGCCCGCCATGGCCGTGATGTTGTGTGACCTGCCTGCCGACCAGTACCGCGTGTTTTCTGGGGTGGCGCCGCTGTCGCCACGATTTGAGGCGCACACCGCCCTAGTGCATGCCGATGGCCACACCCCAGACTTGGCCGATCTGATTGACGAAATGGCGGGTCGCACCGCTACCGGTTATTTGTTTGGGGGGCTGGCCTCCAGCCGCACCCAACACCTGCAGTTTTCGGTGGGGGGCGACGGCTACATGCGGGGGCAGGGTCCATCTACCGGTGTGTTTCAAGGCGGGCTCAGCGGCGTGGCGTTTGGGCCTGAGGTGAGGGTGATTTCCCGAGTCACGCAGGGCTGCCTCCCTTTGGGTAAAGCCCGCGAAATCACCGTTGCCGATCGCAATGTGGTGTACCGGCTCGACGGGCAACCCGCCCTTGAGGTGCTGCTAGGAGACCTGAAAGTCTCTTTGGAGCGCCCACAAGAAGCCTTAAATGCTGTGCGCTCTACCTTGGTGGGCCTGATGTGGCCCGACGACGCGGGGCTTATTACCGACCAGCCGGCGCCCATTTCGCGCACGGGAAACTTTGGCGCCGATGTGCTGGTGCGGCACATCGTGGGGCTGGATGGTGAACGCCAGGGCATTGCTTTGGCCGAACACGTGCAAAACGGCATGCAACTGGCTTTTTGCCAGCGCGACAAAAAAGCCGCAAGAGCCGACTTGGTGCGCATTTGCGCCGAAATTCGCGAAGAGCTGGAACCCGAAACCATGCCCATGGAAACCGCCTTGGCGCTGGGCTCGCACGCGGCCGACGCCGCGCCGCATTTGGCGCGTCGCATTGCCGGTGCGGTGTATGTGAGTTGCGCGGGTCGCGGCGGACCCCACTTTGGCGCCCCCAGTGCAGAAATGCAAGTGGTGCGGCAAGCCTTGGGCGATGTGCCTCTAGTGGGGTTTTTTGCGGGTGGCGAAATTGCGCGCCACCACCTCTACGGCTATACCGGCGTGCTCACGGTGTTCACCACCGACTGAAGCGGCCATGTCGACCCTGCCCGCTGGGCCAACACCTTTAGGCTTGTTGCGGCAAACCGGATTTGGAGCCTTTTTCTGGACCCAGTTTTCAGGGGCGGCCAACGACAACTTGTTCAAATTTGCCCTGACGGTGCTGGTGACCTACCAGCTTCAGGTGGATTGGCTGCCCGCCGGTTTGGCAGGCTTGGTGATTGGCGGCTTGTTCATCCTGCCTTATGTGCTTTTTTCTGCCGCCTGCGGACAATGGTGCGACCGCACCGACATGGCGCTGATGATGCGCCGCGTGAAAAACTTAGAAATCGCCATCATGCTGCTGGCCGCTGCGGGCTTTTTATTGGAGCAAGTGGGCGTGCTGTTGTTGTGCATTTTTTTAATGGGCATGCACTCCACCCTGTTTGGCCCGGTCAAATACGCTTACCTGCCCCGTGCACTAGGCCCCACGCAACTGGTCAGCGGCAACGGTTGGGTGGAAATGGGCACGTTTGTAGCCATTTTGCTGGGCAATATGGTCGGCGGCCTGCTGATGACGCTGCCCCACGGCGCTTTGTGGGCGGCTTTGGCTTGTGTGCTGGTGGCCTTGCTGGGCCGTTGGGCGGCGGGCAAGGTGCCTGACACTCCAGCAGCAGACCCGCACCTGCACATCAACTGGAACCTAGTCAGCGAAACCTGGCGCAACCTGCAAGGTGCGCGCACCGACCGCGAGGTGTGGGGCGCGCTGCTGCTCATCAGCTGGATGTGGTGCTTTGGGGCGGTGATGCTCAGCCAAATTCCCAGCTACACCAAAGAGGTGCTGCACGGCTCAGAGGCGGTGGCGTCTGTGTTGATGGTGGTGTTTTCGGTAGGCATAGGCGTGGGCTCTTTGCTGTGCGAGCGGCTGGGCCGCGCCACGGCCGAACACGGGTTGGAGCTGGGCTTGGTGACTTTGGGCGCTTTAGGCATGGGCGTGTTTGTGCTGGATTTGTATGCAGCCAGCAGCGGCTTGGCGGACGCACATGAGGCTTCAAGAGCTGCAGATTTAAGCGCCGCCATTGTCGATCTGATGGGTGTTGGCGCTTTTTTAGGCCCTTGGACGCACACCCGCATCTTGGTGGATTTGAGCTTGCTGAGCCTGAGCGCGGGGCTATTTAGCGTGCCGCTTTATGCCTTTGTGCAACAGCGCAGCCCGCACACCCACCGCGCACGAATGATGGCGGCCAACAATATTTTGAATGCGCTGTTCATGGTGACCAGTGCTCTCATCACGGGCGCACTGTTGACATGGGGGGTCAGCATCTCAGGCATTTGGCTGTGTTTGGGCGTATCGCATGGCCTGGTGTGCGCCTTGTTGCTGGCCCGAATGCCCCAACTGCCAAGTCGGTTTTGGGTCATGCTGCAGCAATGGGTCAAGGCCAAAGGAAAATCCCATGAGTCCATCTGAGCTACCATGACAGCCATGTCCAAGCTCGAAGTGGTCGTGGTAGATGACCTGAAAACCAACCTAACCCTGCTGCGTCACCAGTTGGCAGAGCTGGATCTTGGCCTCAATGTTCATGAATTTTTAAATCCGACAGAAGCCTTGGGGTACTGTCATAGCCAGGCACCGGACCTGATCATCTTGGACTATATGATGCCGAGCATGGACGGATTGGCGTTTTTAAAGCAGTTTCGCCAACGTCCCAACAGCATCCACACGCCACTGTTGATGATCACGGCCAACCATCAGCTGGATGTGCGTCACCAAGCCCTGCAAATGGGTGCCACCGACTTTCTCACCCAGCCCTATGACTTGGTGGAACTCAAAGCCCGAGTGCACAACATGCTGCAACTGCGCATGCACTTCAAGGCGCTTGAACAGCGCGCCGATTGGCTGGCCGCCGAGATTCAAAAAGCCGAGAACACCAACATGCTCAGAGAGCGTGAAACCATAGTGCGGTTGTCCAAAGCGGCCGAATTCAGAGACCCTGAAACCGGCGGTCACATCCAGCGAATGGCCCACTACTCATGGCTGATTGCCAGACAAATCGGTCTGAGCGCACAAGAACAGCAATTGATTCTGGAGTCGGCCCCCATGCACGATGTCGGCAAGGTGGGCATACCCGATCACATCTTGCTCAAACCTGGCAAATTGCTCCCCGAAGAATTTGAAATCATGAAGGGCCACGCCGAAAAGGGCTACCAGATTTTGGCGGGAAGCAATTCACCGCTGCTGCAAAAAGGCGCCGAGATTGCCCGCTCGCACCATGAAAAGTTTGATGGCAGCGGTTATCCCCAAGGCTTGAAGGGCGCTGATATTCCGCTGTCCGGCCGCATCGTGGCCGTAGCCGACGTGTTTGACGCCCTCACCTCCGAGCGACCCTACAAAGCCGCTTGGTCGGTAGAAGACTCGGTGGCTTACCTCCAGGACCAAAAAGGCCGCCACTTTGACCCTCAATGTGTGGATGCCTTTTTAAACCACTTTGAAGAAGTCTTGGACATCAAGTCCAAGTTTGTGGATTGACTTTTCTGCACTTCATTTAAACCCTGTAAACTTGTACTATATACAAGACAAGTAAGGACTTCAAAATGAGAGTGATCAGCTTTTCAGAGGCTAGGAATCAATTCAAAAAGGTCATTGACCAAGTGGTCGAAGACTGCGACGTTGCCGTGATTTGCAGACGAGATGCAGAAGATGCTGTTCTGATGTCGCTGGACACCTACAACAGCATGATGGAGACTTTTCATCTGGTCAAAACACCGGCCAATTTGAGGCACCTTGAAAAATCCTTAGCGCAGTACCGCAAGGGTCAAACCCAAAACAAGGATTTGGTGGATGCACCGTAGGTTGACGTGGACCCACGCAGCTTGGTCAGATTACCTGTACTGGCAAGGCCAAGACAAAAAAACACTTAAGCGCATTCATTTGTTGATCCAAGATGCCATGCGAAACC
>DDPM01000183.1 GCA_002342165.1 Hylemonella sp. UBA2468 | reverse complement strand
GCTATGGCGGAAGGGAGCGGGAGTCGAACCCACCCGGCAACGCATGGCGCCACCCACTGGGTTTGAAGCCCAGCCGCTCCACCAGAAGCGATTCCCTTCCTCAAAACTCATGAACCCACCACGGGAAACAACACAGTGCCAGGTCGCAATAGGTGATGGTCTCCCACACGGCGCAGGAAACCAATGCGATCAAAAAATTCCAGAATTTGTATGGCCCGCTTGCGCCCTAAGCCTACCGCGTCTCTAAAACTGGCAGCGGTGACGTGACCCTCTTGGGCCACAAGTTTTCTTATTAAGCTGGCCATCTCCGTCACCACTTGGGGGTGGTAATACAAATCGTTGACTATTTTATAGGTGCCCCCCATTTTGGCGAGTCGGGCTAGGGTCATTCGCACTTGCACTTCGGGCAAGCACAAGGTACCTGCCAAATCGCGCACCCATGGCGGATCGACCGCGCCATTCAGAAGCAGGGGCAAGGTTTTGTCGGCAATGATTTGATCGGCCTCACGCAGCTGCTCAGAATGCGCGGGCAGCTGCACAAAACCCCGGTTTAGCACCACGTCGCCCATACGAACCAACTGCTCGAGCAACAAGGTCCAAAGTGTTTCAGGCATTTTGGGCAAAGCCAAGCGGCGGGCACGTTGCACGTCAGGGCCCACCTCGTCGGGCCATCGGGTATGAAAGGCAGTCAAAGCGTCCACCACCAGCGCTCGCATGGGGCCAAAGTGTGGCGCTGCAATAAACCATCGTTGGTGCTGGTCTGCTACGACATGGGGGATATCAGTCGGGACAAAAGGCCAATCCACCAATCCATTGGCACGCCACCAATGTGCAGCGTCCAGGCCAAAAGGCATGTCTTGCAAGGCCGCTACAAAACGCGATTGAATCAAAGGCTGGTGCTGTTGGCGCAAGTAAGTCAACCTGGTGGGCGTTTGCCGGTAGCGCAACAAGCCATGCGGTTCGAGCACCAGCCCGCCCGCTAAGGTGCGCGTCGCAGAAGCGTCGCGCAGCACCAACGGGTCGCCCCACCACACATGCACTGGCTGCTGCACCACCAACTGAACCAGAGCCGAGGCACCTGGCTCTAAAGATGATTGACCCAAAACAGCGACGCTCGCCATGACCTCTTGTGTGCCCATATGCAGGTGGACCAAGGTGCCAGAACGCAAAGCTTTAGCTTCTTCGGGCAACAAAGTAAGCCATGCTTCAAAACGTTGTGTAGATAAGGCAATGCGCGGGTCGCACAAGGTTTGGCCTCGCTCTACTTGAGACCGCNNCCCGCCGCCACTTGCTGAACCGATTGGTTGTGGCACTGCAAGCTTCTGACGCGGTAGGCTTGCGTGGGCTCATGCGCTAAGCACAGGCTGTCGCCCACTTTTACATTGCCCTGCCTTAAGCAACCCGCCACCACCGTGCCTAAGCCGTCTAGGGTGAACACCCTGTCCAAGTCCATGCGGGCGCCGAAATGTGCAGCTTGTAGATCGGCTTTCAACGCAGGCTGCACTGGGTGGGCCTGCTGCTGAACCTCATGGGTTTGTGCCTTGATAATCAACTGCTTCAGCGTGTCTATACCCTCACCGGTTGTGGAACTGACGCAGCACACAGGGCTGCCAGCCAATGAGGTAGATGCAATGATTTGCTTGGCTTCAAGCTCCCGTTGGGCTAACAAGGAAGCGTCCACCTTGTCAGCTTTGGTGATGACCACCGCACCTCGGCTCAAACCCAGTAACGACAAAATACTGAGGTGCTCTCTAGTTTGGGGCATCACGCCGTCGTCAGCAGCGATCAAGATCAACGCAAAGTCAATGCCACTGGCGCCTGCAATCATGGTGCGCACAAGTTTCTCGTGGCCGGGCACGTCTACAAAGGCAATGGAGTTTTGGCCGGGCACCTTCATGGCCGCGTAACCCAGCTCAATGGTGATGCCGCGCTTTTTTTCTTCAGGCAAACGGTCAACATTAACGCCCGTAAGCGCCAACACCAAACTGGTTTTGCCATGGTCAATATGACCCGCTGTACCAACAATCATGGCCGTTTAAAGCTTCAAAAACTTCAAGGAGTTGGTCAGGTCTTGGGCGTGGTCCAGGCAGCGGCAGTCCCACAAAATATGGTCGTTATCAATACGGCCAATCACAGGGGTGGGCAAGGCACGCAAGGCCACTTCGAGCTGATCCAGGGCTGTACCTAGTCCTTTTTTACCTGCCAACTTGGGTGCTATGGACAATCCTGCAGAAGGTAAGGTGTCAATGGGCAGTGAGCCCGAACCGATTTGGCTCATCATGTTTTGAACACGCACCTCGTAACGTGGCCCCAACGCTTGTTGGACCGCAGGACACACGGTTTGGGCCATGTTCAAAATATCGGCTTGAGAACGCGTGAGCCAACGCAAGGTGGGCAAATGGGTTCTTAAAAGTTCGGGCTGCAGGTACAAACGCAGCGTGGCTTCAAGCGCGGCCAAGGGCAACTTAGAGAGGCGCAAGGCCCTCTTCATGGGGAATTTTTTGATTTTTGTAATGGCGTCCTGGCTGCCCACAATCAAACCAGCCTGAGGCCCCCCTAACAATTTGTCGCCTGAAAAGGTCACCACATCGCAGCCAGCGGCAATCATTTCTTGGGGCGTGGGTTCTTTGGGCAAACCGTAGCGGCTCATGTCCATAAGCGATCCGCTGCCTAGGTCGGTAGCCAGTGGTATGCCTTTGGCGGCGGCCAGCGGGGCTAAGGCGGCTTCTGTGACCTCGGCAGTAAACCCTTGCACGACGTAATTGCTGGTGTGTACCTTCATCAACAAAGCAGTTTGGGGCGTGATGGCGTTTTGATAATCGGCCAAGTGGGTGCGATTGGTGGTACCCACTTCCACCATGGAGGCACCGGCGCTGGCCATGACGTCTGGCATACGAAATGCACCACCAATTTCAACCAACTCGCCTCGCGACACAATGACTTCTCGGCCTCGGGCCAGTGCGGCAATGGTGAGCAATACCGCCGCAGCATTGTTGTTGACCACGGTTGCAGCTTGAGCACCGGTGATGTCACATATCAGCCCTTCCACAATACTGTCCCGGTCGCCACGCCGGCCCGTGTGCAAGTCGTATTCCAAATTGAGCGGGTGCTGCATCATGGCGTGCACGTAGTCAATGGCCACTTGTGGCAACACGGCGCGGCCCATATTGGTGTGGATGACCGTGCCTGTCAGGTTCAGCATTGGCTTTAGGCGGGGCGCCACTTTGGCAGCGACCCCTTGGGCCAACTGCTGCTCCAAACTGAGCTCAACGTTGTGCTGGCCACCGCCCAAAAGGTGTTGACGTGTGGCGGTCAACAGCTCACGTGCCTGCTGCGTGACCAAAGTGGCACCATGTTGTTGCACCAGTGCTTGACCCACCGGACTGCTGACCAAGCGGTCTGTAGAGGGAAGTTGGGACAGCAGTTGGGTGAGGGGTTGGGCCGAAGCCTCTTGAGGCATTGAACTGACCTTAGGACCATTCACGATGGATCTTTCGGGCATATGTTTAGGCCTTGGTGGGTTCGTCTTCTGGTGCGCCAAACAACAACATAAAGTTCACCCCGTAGCGTTCTTTGCCTGTTTCGGACACCAACAAATCCAAAGTTAAGGAAGCCAAATCGTCTGCCACAGGGTCGACGTACAAGTCTTTGGTCATATTCACGATTTTGAGGTAATGGCCACATTCGTCACAAGTTTCAGCTTGAACCGCACCCTCAGGAACTCCAGTCTGGGAACTCGAACTGGGCTCTAAAGGCTTAAGTGATTGATAAGCCACGCCCTTGGTGCTTTCGCAATGGCTGCATTTGATGCGCACCATGTGCCATTGGGTTTGGCACAAAGAGCAGTGCAAATATCGGGTGCCTGTTTCTACCGCGCCCACCCGCACCACGCTGGCCACAGGTCTTGAGCCACAGCAGGGGCAATGTGTGGGGTTGTCTACAAATCCAAAGATNNTCGCCATAGGTTTTCACGCTTTGCTGAATTAGACGTGCCCAGTACACCTGCAGCGCAGCACCAATTAAAGGGGCCGTACCCAAATCCAACCCCAACATAATGCCTTGGAGCAATCGTTCGGCTTGAAGTTGCAAATGATCGGAGCTCGCATCACGCAAAGACACCAACACATTCAGGGTGGGACCTGCCTGAAGCCTGGGAATGAGGTCTTGCAACAAAGCTTGCAAATCTTGTACCCATTGGGTGCTGAGCTTCCAGCGGTCTGGTGTGAGCGGAGGCTCGCCCAAACTTTGAGCTTCTTGAAAAAATGTCAGCTCCGGCAGCTCCACATCACGCGGCTTTTGTAGCAGGGTGTGCTGGGCAGCTGCCACATCGGCCATGAATATCAGATAGTCCCGCATGGAATGGCCCGCGGCCAACTGGCGCAAACGCAACTCACGATCGCGAAATATTTGACCGGTTTCCGCGTGCCTGATGAAAACCGTATCGCCTAGGTTGCGGGTTGCAATTTCTTCAGGTGATAAAAACTTGACGCTGCGGGGTTCGCTCATGAGATCTCAATAAAAAAAATGCGGCAACCAAGTGCCGCATTGAATGAAAAGCACTAGATATTAACGATCGTTGCGGGTCATCTCTTTATGCCACAGAGGATGGTTGGCTTGCGCCCATCCACGACTGACGGTGCCTTTGGTCATGGCACGCGTGGTGCCCTTAACCCAGATGGCGGCATAGATGTGGACGATAACTGTCAATACTAAAACAACAGCGGCAAAGGCGTGCAAAAGTACCCCAATACGCCTGAGCACCACAGGAAAATCCGGGAACCAAGCGTGCCAGAACAAAATACCGGTGAGCACTAAAACCACCAAGCTGATGGTCATGGACCAAAACACCAACTTTTGGCCAGCGTTGTACTTGCCTACAGGTGGCATGCCGTCTTTGTTGCCCTTGAACATTTCGCCCGTTTTGCTGAGCCACTCTTGGTCTACAGGAACCAAGACGTTGTCGCGCCAGAGCTTGACATAGATGCCAATGAACAACAGCGCCATCAACAACCCCATGTAGGGATGCAAGATGCGTGTCCACGGACCACCGCCAAACAAGTTGGTCAAGAAGTAGAACGAGGGATGGAAAAAAGCCAAGCCCGACAAAGCCGCCAAAAAGAACAACAAGGCAATCGCCCAGTGGTTCATTCGGGTGCTGTCTTCGTAGCGCTTCAGGTCAGAAGAGGAGGATTTCATTTCATGGTTCCTTTACGCTTTTTCAAGCTTTAGCAG
>DDPM01000009.1:4126-9468 GCA_002342165.1 Hylemonella sp. UBA2468 | reverse complement strand
AGCAGGCCGCGGCCAAAGTGAGTGCTGCTGCCTCCGCCTCGCCACCGCCAGCCCCGCCTTCACCCGCCTCCCCACGACCCTCAAAGTCCCGAAAGCTCAGCTTCAAAGAACAAAGGGAGTTGGACGCCCTACCCGCAACCATTGCGGCGCTGGAGGCCGAACAGCAAGGCATCACCCAAGCGCTGGCCGACGGCAGCTTATACGCCAGCAACCCCACCCGTGCCGCCGCGCTGGCCAGCCGCAGCGCCGAAATTGACGACGCTTTGATACAGGCACTGGAGCGTTGGGAACTGCTGGGGGCTTAATACTGGCGAAGCAGGGCAGGGAAAACCCTTGCAAGTCACCCCGGACCTCTAGGGCATGATCCTCACTCGCCTTACCTGCCCCTTGGAGATTTGAATGACCCAAATGACCGTCAACAATCAGAAGGTGTCGCTTGACACCCCAGCGGACACCCCTTTACTGTGGGCCATCCGCGAAAAACTCAATCTCACCGGCACCAAATTTGGCTGCGGCATTGCGCAGTGCGGCGCCTGCACCGTGCACTTGGATGGCGCACCCGTGCGGTCCTGCTCGGTCCCCGTATCCGCTGTGAGTGGTAGAAAAATCACCACCATTGAAGGACTTATGAAAACCCGTACCGGCAAAGCGCTGGAAGCGGCTTGGAATCAAGTTCAAACACCGCAGTGTGGTTACTGCCAATCGGGTCAGCTGATGGCGGCTGCCGATCTTCTGAATAAAGCCAAAAAAACCCTCAGCCGGGAAGACATTTTGTCGGCCATGAGCGGCCACATTTGCCGCTGCGGCACCTACAACCAAATTGCCCAAGCGGTAGCGCTGGCGCAAAAAACCCTGAAGGGAGGTCAAGCATGAACCCCGTGACCACAGTTTCTCGCCGCGCCTTCATGGTCGGCTCCGGTGCCGGTTCATTGGGCATCAGTTTTGGTTTGGCCTCGGCCTGGGCCACTTTAGATGCTGCCCATGCCCAAGGATTTGGCGGCACAACCTCAGGGAACGCCTTCAGCCCCAATGGCTGGGTGCACTTTGGCACCGATGGCTCGGTGACATTAGTCTCGCCTGCAGCAGAAATGGGCCAAGGCACCATGACGGCCATGCCCATGCTGCTGGCTGAAGAGTTGGACCTGGACTGGAAACAGGTCAAGGTGGTGCAGGCGCCCGCGCACTCCAAGATTTTTGGCAACCCGCGTTTTGGCGGCGGCATGGTCACTGGTGCCTCGCGCACCGTGGCCGGCTATTACGACCCCATCCGCTTGGCCGGTCTCCAAGCCCGTTTGGTGATGGTGCAAGCGGCAGCAGACATGCTCAAAGTACCCGCGGCTGAGCTGCGTACTGAAAAAAGCACGGTCATCCACAGCGCCAGTGGGCGCAAGCTGAGCTATGCACAAATTGCCAAAGTGGCCCAAGCGCCTGCAGAGCTGCCCAAGGTGGACAAAGCCATGCTCAAGCCCATGAGCCAGTTCAAAATCATTGGCACCGACATTGCTCGGGTGGACGTGGCTTCCAAGTCCAACGGCACCGCCAAGTTCGGCATTGACCAGCGCATGCCCGGCATGTTGTGGGCTTCGGTGTTGCGCGCGCCCTTGCACCGCGAAAAGTTAGAGAGTGTGGACGACGCCGCCACAAGGGCCTTGCCCGGCGTGAAAAACGTGGTGCGCCTGCCCTATGGTGTGGCGGTGGTGGCAGATTCTTTCCATACCGCCCGCCAAGGCCGCGATTTGCTCAAAGCCCAATGGAGCAGCACTTCCAAAGCGCGCAGCCACAACTCTGCGGCCGTGTTGGCCGAGTACGTGGCCCGCTCGCAAAACCTGAGCGATGCCGGTGTAGAGTTTGCCAAACATGGCGACACGGCCGCGCAACTGGCCGGAGCCTTCAAAACCTTCAGCGCCACCTACACCAGCGAAATGGTGAGCCACATTTGCTTGGAGCCCATGAACTGCACCGCCAAGGTGGAAGGCGACCAGGTTGAGGTGTGGGCACCGTCTCAGTCACCCTCTTTCATTATTGGCGCTTTAAGCGGCGCAGCGGGTTTTAAGCCCGAAAACATCAAAATCAACATCACCTTGCTGGGTGGCGGCTTTGGTCGCCGGGTCGAGCCCGACTATGCCTTGGACGCGGCACTGGTGGCCAAGGCCATGCCCGGCACGCCGATTCAGGTCATCTGGACGCGCGAAGACGACATCACCCACGACAAATACCGCCCTCTTACCAGCCAACACTTGGTGGCAGGTGTGGATGCACAAGGCAAGCTGGTGGGCTTGCTGCACCGGGTGGTATCTGAAGGTATTTACGCTCGGGTGGCCCCTCCAGCCTTTAAAGCTTCTGGCGGCAAAGACCAGCCGGTGATGGAAGGGGTTGAAATCTCTTACGGCGTGCCGGGCCATTTGGTGCAGTTCATGATTGAAGAGCGCGGTGTGGACGCAGGCTTTTGGCGCGCTGTGGGTCCCGGCTACACCAAGTTCGCCATTGAAACCTTGATTGACGAAGTGGCCCGTGGCGTAGGACGCGACCCCCTGGGCTACCGCCTTGACATGCTGGGTCAACACCCACGCGCGCGGGCCGTTTTGAACCAAGTGGCCCAAATGGCCGGTTGGGGCCGCGGCATGCCGGCAGGCCGCGCCTTAGGCTTGGCTTTTTCTGACGCTTGGAACTCCATGATAGGCATGGTGGCAGAGGTGTCCATCAAGGATGGCAAACCCGTGGTACATCAGGTTTGGGCTGCAGTGGACCCTGGTCATGCCGTTCAGCCTAAAAACATTGAGGTGCAAGTAGAAGGCTCGGTGATCTATGGTCTGTCGGCCGCTTTGCACGAAAAAATCACCCTGAAAAACGGGGAGCCGCAAGAAACCAACCTCAACAGTTACCGGGTGTTGCGTGCTAATGAAACACCTTTGGTCAACGTCAAGGTGATGCCTTCTGACAACCATCCCGGTGGCATGGGCGAAGTCGGTTTGCCGCCCATTGCTCCAGCCGTAGCCAATGCAGTGGCGGCACTGACCGGCAAACGTCTACGCAGCCTGCCATTTACGTCGGTTTAAGTTGAAGACTCCATCTGTGGCCTTGGGTTTGAGCTTTTCAGGCTCAAGCCTTTTGGCTTACCACTTGTCTTTGCCGCTCATGGCAAATTGCAAGAGGTTTTTAAGCTGCACTTGAAGCTTGACGCTGGTCTGGGGTATGACGGCTTCAACGGCGTATTCTTTGATGGCCGTGTCCCGCAAAATGGGCTGAGCCACCGGAAAGCCTTCGCGGTTGAGCACCACCGCCACCTTGGGGGTAGAGGTGTTGATGCCGCGGCGCACCACCACGGCCACCTCTTGGGTTTTCAGGCGCACAAAAGCGCCGGGGAAATAAATACCCACCGCTTTGATTAACGAAGCGCCGCCTTCGTCCACTTGGTTGTCTTCATTGAAATAGCTGGCCTTCATGGCGGCCNNCGGGCGAGAGCGGCGCGCGGCCGGCGCGGGGGGACAAACGGGCAGAAAATTGGTCGGCACGGTGGATCAGCCGCGCCATGCGCTGCCCCACAGAGGGCTGCTCTGTGGTGGTAATGGCTACCGGCAGGTGGTGTTCCTTGACGGCTTGCAGCCACCCCTCATCGGTCACGCCCATTTCAATGAGCAGTTCGGTGGAGTGGTCGGCGTGCGCCTCAATCAGTTTGCGCTGCTCAGGGCTAGGGCTTGACATTTGAGAGGCCAACTGGTCTTGCAACACCGTCATGCCGATGTTCATGGTCAGGGCGGCCATGCCCAAGGATTTTTGTTGGTCTTCGTCCCAGCCCAAGACTTCTCTGGAAGCAATCAAGACCATCACACACACCAACATGGAGTGCGTAGAGCTGTAGTAGCGAAGCTCAGAAAACGAGATGTGAAACAAGGCCAAAAGCGCCGCATCGGGGTGAAATTTGGCGTAATCAAACAAGGCCTCAAACAAGGCCTGAACGTTGGCGACAAATTTGGGGTCGCGCGGGTCGCGCAGTATCCGGTGGGCTTGGTATTGCAGGTCCAACCAATCCACGTCGGTGATGGTTTTTTTGACGAGCTTGGTGTCTTTGTCGTCGGAGGTGAGCTCTGCGCGGGCAATCTCGCCCAATGTGGAGCCACCCGCCACCAAGGTCATGATTTTGCTGACCAAGGCACGGTTGAGAAAAATAGCCTCGTTTTCATCCACAAACAAGGACACGCCGCGGCCTTGCAGCTTGATCAGGTCTGCCCGTGAATGGATCACATAGCCCTTTGCGGCCAAGAGCTGGCCGTGGGCGTCGCGCAACGAAAACGGCAGGGGCTTGCCTAAGGTCACGGCATCCATGTCGATGGCAATCAGGCTCATGTCTCTAAATCCACGAAGTTGCGAAGATTTTTTGGGTTATGTTGAGTAGAGGTCAATAGCCGAGGATTCAAACGCACCACCTGTTGCCCTATGGCATGAATGTGGTCGGGCGTGGTTCCACAGCAGCCTCCCACAATGTTAACCAAGCCTTCGGCCGCAAACTCACGCAGCAATCGGCTGGTGACTTCGGGGGTTTCGTCAAACCCGGTGTCGCTCATGGGGTTGGGCAAGCCAGCATTGGGGTAGCAGCTGATGTAGGTGTCTTGTGCCACCTTGGCCAGCTCTTGCAAATAGGGCCGCATCAAGGCGGCGCCTAAAGCGCAGTTCAAGCCTACCGCAAGCGGCTGGGCATGGCGCACGCTGTACCAAAAGGCAGTCACCGTTTGGCCGCTGAGAACACGGCCGGAAGCGTCGGTCACGGTACCGCTGATGATGAGCGGCAAACGCTCGCCCGAAGCCTCAAAAAACTCATCAATGGCAAACAAGGCGGCTTTGGCGTTGAGGGTGTCAAACACGGTTTCGAGCAACAGCACATCGGCACCACCCTGCACCAGTGCCTCGGTTTGCTCATAGTAGTTGAGGCGCAGCTCTTCAAAGCTGATGTTGCGTGCGCCGGGGTCGTTCACGTCGGGGCTGATGCTGGCGGTTTTGGGCGTGGGGCCCAAAGCCCCCGCCACGTAGCGGGGGCGGTCAGGGGTGCTGAACTTGTCGCAGGCGGCGCGTGCCAGTTGTGCTGAGGCCAAGTTCATTTCTTTGGCGTAGGCTTCTAAGCCATAGTCGGCCTGTGCCACTTGGGTCGCGCCGAAGGTGTTGGTTTCAATCAGGTCTGCGCCCGCTTGCAAATAGCTTTCATGGATGTCTTGAATCACGTGGGGCAGCGTCAAGGACAACAGTTCGTTGTTGCCTTTGACATCCTGCTTCAGGTGTTGAAACCGCTCGCCCCGGTAATGCGCCTCGCTCAATTTGAGCTGCTGGATCATGGTGCCCATGGCGCCATC
>DDPM01000009.1:2133-4086 GCA_002342165.1 Hylemonella sp. UBA2468 | reverse complement strand
TGATTGTAGGTAAGCGTTTAAGCTTGCCCTCATGCGCTCCACTAGTCTGCTGTCGACCAGCACTATGACCCCCCCATCCACAGACCCCCTCGACATCTTGCAGCAGGTGTTTGGGTATCAAGATTTCCGAGGTTTGCAACGCACCATCATCCACCACGTTCTGGCTGGCGGTGACGCCATGGTGCTCATGCCCACGGGTGGCGGCAAATCGTTGTGCTACCAGATTCCGGCAATTGCCCGGCACCGTGCGGGGCTGGGCACCACCTTGGTGGTATCGCCTTTGATCGCACTGATGCACGACCAAGTGGGCGCCCTGCGTGAGGCTGGGGTAGAAGCCGCCTTTTTAAATTCCACGTTGTCGGGCGAGGCTTCTCAAGACATTGAGAGGCGGCTGTTGCAGGGCGAGTTGGTACTGCTTTACGCCGCACCTGAGCGGGTGAGCAACCCAAGATTTTTGGCGCTCTTGGATTCTTTGGCACAACGGGGTTTGCTGAGCCTTTTTGCCATTGACGAGGCGCATTGTGTGAGCCAGTGGGGGCACGACTTCAGACCTGAGTACCGGGAGCTGAGCGTGTTGCAAAAGCGCTTTCCTGGTGTGCCGCGCATGGCCTTGACCGCCACCGCGGATGCACTCACGCGGGCTGACATAGTGGAGCGGCTGCATCTGCAACAAGCGCAACCCTTTGTCAGCAGCTTTGACCGGCCCAACATCCGCTACGCCATTGTGGACAAGCAAGACCCTCCAAAGCAGCTGATTCGCTTTATTGAGCAAGAGCACGCGGGCGAGGCCGGCATTGTGTATTGCCAGTCCAGAAAGCGCGTTGAAGAGGTGGCCCGTGCCCTGTGTCAGGCCGGCATAGAAGCCTTGCCGTATCACGCCGGTCTTGACAACTCCGTCAGGCAACGCCACCAGAACCGTTTTACGCGTGAAGACGCCTTGGTGATGGTGGCCACCATTGCCTTTGGCATGGGCATAGACAAGCCGGACGTGCGCTTTGTGGCGCACTTGGACTTGCCCAAAAATATTGAAGGGTATTACCAGGAAACCGGACGCGCAGGCCGTGACGGTTTGCCCGCCGATGCATGGATGGCTTATGGCCTGCAAGACGTGGTCAACCAGCGCCGCATGATTGACGATAGCCCGGCCCCCGAAGCGTTCAAGCAAGTGATGCGCCAAAAGCTTGAAGCCCTGCTGTCCATGGCTGAGAGCACTGACTGCCGCCGCGTGCGCCTGTTGGGCTATTTTGGTGAAGCCTATGTGCCTGATGTGGGCCCAGCGGTCCAATCCGCCTATGACAACACCAGGCTTAACTGCCAAAGTTGTGACAACTGTCTGGACCGCCCCGAAGTATGGGACGGCACCGAGGCGGCGCGCAAACTTTTAAGCTGCGTCTACCGCATCCAGCAACATGACGGTTTGAGTTTTGGGGCAGGTCATCTGGTGGACGTGGTGCGCGGCAAGATGACCGACAAGGTCCAGCAGTACCAGCACCAAACCTTAAGCACCTTCGGGTTGGCAGCAGACTGCTCTGAGGCCCAACTCCGTGGGGTGATGCGCCAACTCATCAGCTTGGAGGCCTTGAGCGTGCAGACGGGAGACTTTCCCACTTTGGGGTTGGGGCCACATTCCCGCCAAGTGCTGCGGGGCGAGGTACCTATCCGCTTGCGGGTTGGGGCATCAGAACAGCCCCGTAAGGCAATGAAGGCTTTGTCGCGTGGTTCAGACATGCCTGAAGCCAATTCTCGACCAGAGTTGGCCTTGTTAAGTGAGCAAGCACTTGCGCTTTTGACCACGTTGAAGCACTGGAGGGCAGAAGTGGCCAGCGCACACAACCTGCCGCCGTATGTGATTTTTCATGACGCCACCTTGACCGCCATTGCGCAAGTGGCGCCCCAAACCCCCGAAGCCTTGCACGCCATCAGCGGCATTGGAATTAAAAAACTAGAGGCCTA
>DDPM01000009.1:0-2092 GCA_002342165.1 Hylemonella sp. UBA2468 | reverse complement strand
GCGCCGGTCATGGTATTTTGTAAACGTTCTATAGCCCGCTCGTGGCGAACTGCCTGACGTTTGGAGGCTGTGCGCAGTTGCTGCATGTGGTGCTGCATGAGTTTGTTCAGTTTGGCGCGGCAGGGATCGAGCACACCAGCCAAATGCAGTGCAATATAGGCCACATGGTCAGCTTGGGTCTGACGGAATTCGTCAGTCCACTGGCTAAACAGCTGCCATTTGTATGTGCCTTTAGGCGGAACTTGAATGATTTCAGTTCTCATGGTGTTAACTCAATACAGGTGGATAAACCGTACCCAAAACGCTGCCAATCAACAAATGCGATATGAAGCTCTTGGGCACTTGAACATATCTTTCTGTGCCTATCACGCGCCAACTGAGCATTTGGTTGACAAGATGGGAGACATATCTGGCAGTTAGAATCTTGATATGTGCCGAAAAGTCGATATTTTTTCTAGGATTTGCCATGTCTGAGCCCCATTCCAAGCCTGATCAGCACGAACCCGACGCGCTGGAAAGCATTGTTCACAGCATTCCTGTGGTGATTCCAGCTGTGGGCGCTTTGTTGATTTTTTTACTGGCTTTTATCGCCGTCTTTTTGGCCTAATCTATCCAACAGGGCAGCCTGGCCATCTGTTCTGTTGAGGCCTGTTTCACAGGGTTTGAGCGGGTTTACCCTAGTTCTGTACCTGTTTCTGCCTTTTGCGTCATTATCATGACGGAAGTTGGCTAAACTGTGTCTATTGCAGTTTTTCCTTTGCAGTTTTTGAAATCCCCAGGAGCTCCTTTGATGAACCCATCGTCATCCGCCGTGGCGGGCTTAAACGCCCCCAGCTATGTACAACATCCCCGCTTGCTGTCTTGGGTGGCCGACATGGTGGCCCTGTGCAAACCCGATCGCGTTTACTGGTGCGACGGCTCTGAGGACGAGTACAAGCGCCTGTGCGAGCAGTTGGTGCAGGCGGGCATTTTCATCAAGCTCGACGCCAACAAGCGTCCTGAAAGCTATTTGGCACGCTCCGACCCCAGCGACGTGGCCCGTGTGGAAGACCGCACCTTTATCTGTTCGGCCAACAAGGACGACGCAGGCCCCACCAACAACTGGATTGACCCCAAAGACATGCGCGCGCTGATGCAGCACGGCCAGCCCGACGGCAAACCCGCTCTTTTTGACGGTTGCATGAAAGGCCGTACCATGTATGTGGTGCCTTTTTCCATGGGACCGCTGGGCAGCCACATCGCACATATTGGCATTGAGCTCTCCGACAGCGCCTATGTGGCCGTCAACATGAAGCTCATGACCCGCATGGGCAAAGCGGTTTATGACGTGCTGGGTAATGACGGCGATTTTGTGCCTTGCATGCACACCGTGGGTGCGCCCCTGCAACCCGGCGATAAAGATTCCATTTGGCCATGCAACCAAACCAAATACATCGTGCATTACCCCGAAACCCGGGAAATCTGGAGCTACGGCTCAGGTTACGGCGGTAATGCCTTGCTGGGTAAAAAGTGTTTTGCCTTGCGCATTGCCTCGAATATGGGCCGAGACCAAGAGTGGCTTGCAGAGCACATGCTGATTTTGGGTGTCACCAACCCTGCGGGCAAAAAATACCATGTGGCGGCGGCTTTCCCCAGCGCTTGCGGCAAAACCAACTTTGCCATGCTGGTGCCGCCTGTGGGATTTGAGGGTTGGAAAATCACCACCATTGGCGACGACATTGCTTGGATCAAGCCCGGCCAAGACGGTCGCATGTACGCCATCAACCCTGAGGCCGGGTACTTTGGTGTGGCGCCGGGCACCAATTTCCTCACCAACCCCAATTGCATGGCCAGCTTGAAACGCGAGGTCATCTACACCAACGTGGCCTTGACCGACGATGGTGACGTGTGGTGGGAAGGCATGGGTCCCGCACCTGCGCACGCCATCGACTGGCAAGGCAAAGACTGGACACCCGAGATAGCCAAGCAAACCGGCGCTAAAGCCGCCCACCCTAATGCGCGTTTTACGGTTTCGGCCATCCACAACCCCGCCTTGGACCCCGCTTGGGACGACCCTGCAGGCGTGCCCATTGATGCGTTTATTTTTGGTGGT
>DDPM01000176.1 GCA_002342165.1 Hylemonella sp. UBA2468 | reverse complement strand
GGGTTGATGAACTTCATCAACCTGGCGCACGGGGCGTTTGCCATGCTGGGCGGCTACATCACGGTGGTGCTCATGCAGAAGTTTCAATTGCCATTTTTATGGTGCCTTCCCGCCTCATTCTTTGGGGTGGCCATTCTGGGTGGGGTTTTGGAGCGTACGCTTTACCGTCCCATGTACCGCAAACCTCATTTGGACCAAGTGTTGTTCTCCATTGGGCTGACCTTTATGGCCGTGGCAACCATGGACTATTTTGTGGGGTCCAGCCAGCAAATCATTCAATTGCCCGACTGGCTTAAAGGCCGCACCGAAATAGGCGAGGGCGCCTGGATGTTGGGTATGGGGCATTACCGTTTGTTCATTATTTTGATATGCGCCGCCCTCACCGTGGTCCTGCAGTTGGTGTTGGCGCGGACCCGTTTCGGCAGCCGATTGCGCGCCTCGGTAGATGACCAGCGGGTGGCCGCCGGCTTGGGCATTAATGTGAACCGCGTGTTTTTGTCCACTTTTGCTGTAGGTTCTGGTCTGGCGGGTTTGGGTGGCGCGCTAGGCGCTGAAGTGCTGGGGCTGGACCCTATGTTCCCGCTCAAGTTCATGATCTACTTTTTGATTGTGGTGGCCGTGGGCGGCACGTCTTCTATTACGGGCCCGTTGCTGGCGGCTTTGCTGCTGGGTATTGCCGATGTCGCGGGCAAATACTTTGTTCCCCAATTTGGTGCGTTTATTGTGTATGTGTTGATGATCGCGATTTTGATATGGAAGCCGCAGGGCTTGTTTGTGCGGCAGGGAGGCAAACCATGAGTTTGGATTCAGGGGCTGCCTATCGGACATTGCAGTCGGCTCACCGATGGAAGCCATGGGAGCCTGTGTTGTGGGTGTTGGCCTTTGTGGCTCCATGGGCACTGCCTGAGCATGCCCTCATCATCAATGAAGTGGCCATCGTCGCCTTGTTTGCGGTGTCATTGGACTTGGTGCTGGGTTACACCGGCATTGTGTCCCTGGGGCACGCTGCTTTTTTTGGGGTTGGGACGTACAGCGCCGCTTTGTTTGCCAAGCACGTCATGCCAGACCCATTGGTCGGGCTATGTGTCGGGGTGGTGGTCTCGACGCTGTTGGGGGCTTTTTGTTCCCTGTCCATCATGCGAGGCACCGACCTCACCCGCCTCATGGTCACCTTAGGGGTGGCACTGATTCTGATGGAGTTGGCCAATAAACTGGACTTCACGGGTGGAGCGGATGGCTTGCAAGGGGTGGTTATGGGGCCGGTGCTGGGCCGGTTCGAATTTGACCTGTATGGCCAAACCTCAGCTACCTATTCCTTGTGCGTCTTGTTGGTGTTGTTTGTCCTCATGCGGCGTCTGGTGCATTCGCCGTTTGGTGCCACGCTCAAGGCCGTGCGAGACAACCGTTTGCGCGCTATGGCCATTGGTATTTCGGTACATCAGCGCATTGCGGTCATTTACACCGTTGCCGCGGCCGTGGCGGGTGCGGCTGGTGCGCTGTTGGCCCAAACCACCAGCTTTGCCTCTATTGATGTATTTGACTTTCACCGCTCTGCCGACCTGATGTTGTTGCTGGTCATTGGCGGTACGGGTTGGCTTTACGGTGGCGTTACCGGAGCCATTGTGTTCAAGCTCATGCAAGACTGGCTGTCTTCCATAACCCCCCAATACTGGACCTTCTGGATTGGCCTGTTTTTAGTGGTGCTCGTGATGGTGGGGCGTGACCGTCTGATCCGTCCCTGGACTTGGTGGAAGGGTCGCTCATGAGCAGCCCCGTGGTGTTGGCCGCAGTAGGTTTGGTCAAGCGGTTTGGCGGCATTACGGCCACTGGCAACGTCCATCTTGAACTGAGGCAGGGCGCGCGCCATGCCCTGATTGGCCCCAACGGCGCGGGTAAAACCACCCTCATTAATTTGCTCACTGGAGTGTTGGAGCCCAGTGAGGGCCAAATCATTCTGGAAGGTCAAGACATCACGCGCCTGTCCCCGCACGAGCGCGTGGCTCGCGGCATGGTGCGCACCTTTCAAATCAACCAATTGTTTGACTCTTTTTCACCGCTGGAAACCCTGGCCATGACGGTGTCTCAGCGCATGGGTTTGGGGCAACGTTGGTGGCAGCCCTTGGGCCAAAACACCCAGGTAGTGAAGCGCTGCGAGGCCTTGCTGGACCAATTCCACCTCACCGAGGTGATGAGCCAACCTACCCAAGAGCTGGCTTATGGCAAGCGCCGCCTCCTTGAAATAGCCATTGCCTTGGCGTGCGAGCCCCGAGTGCTTTTGTTGGATGAGCCTGTCGCTGGCGTGCCTGCTGGCGAGCGCGAAGAACTTTTGCAAACCGTAGCCGCACTTCCGCCAGAAGTGTCGGTGTTGCTGATTGAACATGACATGGACTTGGTGTTCAGCTTTGCCAAACGCATGACGGTTTTGGTGAATGGAACTGTGCTCACCGAAGGCGACCCTGACCAAATTGCCAATGATCCCCAAGTGAAAGCCGTGTACTTGGGGCAGGGTGACACCCACGGAGCTCAAAATGGCTGATTTGCTTAAGGTGCAACAGCTCAGCGCGGGCTATGCCGAAGCCGTGGTGTTGAACCAGGTGTCCTTGTCCTTGCCACAGGGGCAGACCTTGGCGCTGCTGGGACGCAATGGCACGGGTAAAACCACCTTCATCAACACCTTGGCGGGTGCCACGCGCCAGCATGGCGGCACCATCGAATTGGATGGCGTGGCTTTGCACACTCTGCCCTCACACGAACGTGCAGGTGCAGGTATTGGTTGGGTGCCGCAAGAGCGCAATATTTTCAAGTCACTCACGGTAGATGAAAACCTCACCGCCGTGGCACGCCCAGGTCCTTGGACGCCTGCCCGTGTGTATGAGTTGTTTCCCCGCCTTGCAGAACGTCAAACCAATTTGGGCACTCAGCTTTCGGGCGGCGAGCAACAAATGTTGGCTGTGGGGCGTGCCTTGGTGGTGAATCCAAAGCTCCTGCTTTTGGACGAACCCCTTGAGGGTTTGGCGCCCATCATTGTTCAAGAGCTTTTGCAAGCGATTTCTCGAATTACCAAGGAAGATGGCATGTCCGCCATCATCGTAGAGCAACATCCTCAGGCCATTTTGAAAATATCTGATCGTGCCGTGGTGCTGGATCATGGCTCTGCGGTGCATTCCAGCGCCGCCCAAGAGCTGTTGGACCAACCCGAGCTGCTCGATCGATTGCTGGGCGTGGCCCGTTAGCCAAATTCCAAATCAAACCCCAAAACCAGGTCGCTTCATTTAACGAATCAACAGGAGTCCAACATATGAAAAACATCTTCAAAATGACCGCCCTATACCCAAAGCATCGGGCCTTGGTTCTGGGCTTGGGGCTTATGTTGGGCCTACTAGGGTTGGCACCGCTGGGCGGTTTGCAAACGGCTCAGGCGCAGAGCTTTCCAAGCAAGCCCATCCGAATCGTGGTGCCCAACGCTCCCGGTGGCGCAGCCGACTTGACTGCACGCACCGTGGGCCAGCGCCTGAGCGAAGCTTGGGGTCAACCGGTGGTGATCGACAACAAACCCAGTGCCGGTGGCGTGGTGGCGGGCGAACTGGTGGCCAAGGCCGCCCCGGATGGCCACACCCTGTTGCTGATCTCCAGTGGCACGGCGGTCAGTGAGAGTTTGTTCAAAAGCCTGCCTTTTGACACCGTCAAAGACTTTATTCCTGTGGTCCCTTTGGGCATGTTTGACTTGGTCATTGTGTCGGCCGAAGGCGGCCGCTTTAAAACCTTGGCCGATTTGATTGCCTGGTCCAAAGCCAACCCTGGCAAACTCAATGTGGGCACCCCCAACATTGGCACCACTCAAAATCTGGCGGCAGAATTGTTCAAGTCTGCAACTGGCTTGGATATTCAGATTGTTCCTTTTAACGGAACACCTTCGGTCATCAATGCCTTGCGTGGCGGCCAAATTGATGCGGGTGTGGACATTTTGGGCCCGTTGCTGCCCCAAATCAAAGCCAAAGCCTTGGTGGCCTTGGCGGTCACGGGCGACAGGCGTTCCCGTGTCATGCCCGAAGTGCCTACCGCCCGTGAATCAGGGGTTCAAGGTTACAGTGCGTCCTCTTGGAACGGATTGGCCGTGCCCGCCAAAACACCTAAAGACGTGGTGGACCGTTTGAATAAAGAGGTGGTATCTGCTTTAAACGACCCCGCCATCAAAAAACGCCTAGAAGAACTCAATGTGGAGCCAACCCCAGGGTCTCCTGCTGATGCTGCTGCGTTGTTGAATAACGATATCAAGCGCTGGGGTGAAGTGATTGAGCGTGCCAAAATTGCCAAGCAATAAGTTGTCCTTATGAACTTGGACATTGTATTGGTAGGCTACGGTGAGGTAGGTAAAACCTTAGCCTACGGTTTGAAGCCGCTTGCCAAACCACAGTGCGCTGAGCTGATTGATGCTGCTGGCGGTCACCACGTGTAAGCGGGCGTCATGATCAAAGGCATTTCTTCCATGGCCACCCGTTTGGTTTTGGCCGAGCTGGTTCAGGCTTTCCAAAACCAAACGGGGCAAACCGTGCACCTAGAGGCCGTGGGTGGGGTCGATGCGGCCAAGCGGGTGCAAAGCGGTGAGGCGTTTGATGCCGTCATATTGGCATCTGACGTCATGGACAAGCTTTTGGCCTCGGGGCATCTCTTGTCGGGCAGCAAGGTGGATTTGGTGCACTCCAGCGTGGCCATGGCGGTGCCTAAGGGGGCAGCCGTACCGGATATTTCTACTGAAGAGGCCGTCAAACAAGCGGTGTTGGCCGCCCCACGTGTGTGTTACTCCACCGGCCCAAGCGGCACTGCCTTGCTCAAGTTGTTTGAGCGTTGGGGTGTATCTGAACAGTTGGCGGAGCATTTGTTCCAAGCACCTGCGGGTATTCCTGTGGGGTCTTGGGTTGCCAAAGGCGAAGCCGATTTAGGGTTCCAGCAATTGAGCGAACTCATCAGCCTTGAGGGGGTGACCGTGCTACAGCCCTTACCTGAATCCATACAAATCACCACCACCTTTTCTGCCGCTGTGGCCCAAACGTCCCAGCAGGCAGCCTTGGTGAAGGAACTTATCGCATTTTTGGCGTCCCCAGTTGCTGATGAAGCCAAGCGCCGCCAAGGTATGGAACCTGCCTGAGCGCTGTTTCTAATCACAACTTACTAGAAGGAGAATTTTTTGAAGAAGCCACTGATCATCGATTGCCACGGGCACTACACCACGGCACCCAAAGCCCTGGAAAACTGGCGCAACCAACAAATAGCGGGCATCAAAGATCCCGCTGCAATGCCCAAAGTGGCCGATTTGAAAATTTCGGACGACGAATTGCGCGAGTCCATTGAAACCAACCAGCTCAAACTCATGAAAGAGCGGGGCTCAGACCTGACCATATTCAGCCCCCGCGCAAGTTTTATGGCCCACCACATCGGTGACTTCAATGTGTCCAGTACTTGGGCCGCCATCTGTAACGAGTTGTGTTTTCGGGTCAGCCAGCTGTTTCCTGACCACTTCATCGGGGCTGCCATGTTGCCGCAAAGCCCAGGCGTGGACCCCAAAACCTGTATTCCCGAATTGGAAAAGTGCGTCAAAGAGTATGGTTTTGTAGGCATCAACCTCAACCCCGATCCGTCCGGTGGACATTGGACCAGCCCCCCGTTGACCGACCGTCATTGGTATCCCATTTACGAAAAAATGGTGGAGCACAACATTCCGGCCATGGTGCATGTGTCCACCAGCTGCAACGCCTGCTTTCACACCACGGGCGCGCATTACCTCAATGCGGACACCACGGCGGTCATGCAATGCATTCAGGGCGATTTATTTAAAGACTTTCCCACCTTGAAGTTTGTGATCCCCCATGGCGGCGGCGCAGTGCCTTACCACTGGGGGCGGTTCCGTGGCCTGGCCCAGGAAATGAAAAAACCTTTGCTGACCGAACACGTCTTGAAGAACATCTTTTTTGATACGTGCGTGTATCACCAGCCGGGCATTGATTTGCTGACGAAGGTGATTCCTGTGGACAACATTTTGTTTGCATCTGAGATGATTGGTGCGGTCAGAGGCATAGACCCCGAAACCGGTCATTACTACGATGACACCAAACGCTATGTGCATGCCACCCCTAACTTGAATGACGAACAGCGCTTCAAGGTTTTTGAGGGCAATGCCCGCAAGGTGTTCCCACGGTTGGATGAAGCCTTGAAAGCCAAAGGCCAATAACTTTTTCAGGAGTCTGATTTATGAGCAACACCGTCCATCAAATGGGAATCGTCAAGCGCCAAATCGTTCGTGCGGATGCCGCTGCTGTAGAAAAGTTGTCTCAGTTTGGCGTGGCCACCGTTCATGAGGCTCAAGGCCGCGTAGGCCTGATGAAGCCTTATATGCGCCCCATTTACCCGGATGCGTATGCTTGCGGTACTGCCGTCACAGTGCTTTTGCACCCTGGAGACAACTGGATGCTGCATGTGGTGGCCGAGCAAATTCAACCCGGCGATATCGTGGTCGCTGCGATCACAGCTAACAACTGTGATGGATTCTTTGGCGATTTGTTGGCGACGTCTTTCATGGCGCGTGGCGCTAAAGCTTTGGTGATCGACGCGGGTGTTCGCGATGTGCGTGAATTGACTTCCATGGGATTTCCTGTGTGGAGCAAAGGTATCAGCGCCAAGGGAACGATCAAGGCCACGATCGGCTCAGTCAATATTCCTGTGGTCTGTGCTGGCGTGAACATAGAGCCGGGTGATGCAGTGGTGGCCGACGATGATGGCGTGGTCGTAGTTCCAGCAGCTTGGGCACAAAAAGTGGCCGACGCCGCAGAGGCCAGAGAAGCCAACGAAGGCGAGAAGCGCGCCAAATTAGCCGCTGGTGAATTTGGACTAGACATGTACAAGATGCGCGAATCCCTTGAAAAAGCGGGTTTGCGTTACGTCGACTAACTTAAGAAAAAAATGGAATTTCAAAAAACAGCGGGCTGGCTAGATTGGTACAACGGCCCTAGTAAACCAACATTCAAACTACCTGCAGGGGCAGTCGATGCCCATTGCCATGTGTTCGGCCCTGGCGCTGAGTTTCCCTACGGACCCGAGCGCAAATACACACCCTGCGATGCCTCAAAACACCAGTTGTATGCTTTGCGTGACCACTTGGGTTTTACGCGCAATGTTGTCGTGCAGGCCACTTGTCATGGGGCAGACAACCGAGCGATGGTGGATGCTTTGGTGCAATCTAACGGCAAAGCCCGCGGTGTCGCCACGGTCAAACGCAGTGTGAGCGACGCTGAAATACAAGCGATGCACGTTGCGGGTGTGCGGGGCGTACGTTTTAATTTTGTCAAACGTTTGGTCGACTTCACTCCCAAAGACGAGTTACTAGATATTGCGAACCGTATTAAAAAATGGGGTTGGCATGTGGTGATTTATTTTGAAGCCGTCGATTTGCCTGATCTTTGGGACTTTTTTACCGGTCTGCCCGTCACTTTGGTGGTGGATCACATGGGTCGACCCGATGTAAGCAAGCCCGTCGATGGACCTGAGTTTGAGCTCTTTATGAAGTTCATGCGCCAACACCCCAATGTATGGAGCAAAGTGACCTGCCCTGAGCGCCTGTCCTTACAAGGCCCGCCCGCCCTTCATGGTCAGCGGCACGCCTATCATGACGTGATTCCTTTTGCCAAGCGTTTGGTGGACAGTTTCCCGGACCGCGTGTTGTGGGGAACCGACTGGCCACACCCCAACCTCAAAGACCACATGCCCGATGATGGCTTGCTGGTGGACTTTATTCCCCACATTGCCACCACCTCGGAGTTGCGCCAAAAATTGTTGGTAGACAACCCCATGCGTTTGTATTGGCCTGAAGAGTTGGCAGGGGGGCATGATGCCACTTGACAAGCCCTATTTGGACGTGCCCGGCACCACGATTTTTGATGCCGAACAATCCCGCAAAGGTTACTGGTTGAACCAGTTTTGCATGTCGCTCATGACCGCCCCCAATCGGGAGCGCTTTAAAGCCGATCAACGTGCCTATTTGGATGAATGGGCCATGACAGAAGAACAGAAGCTCGCCGTACTGGATGCTGACTTGAACCGCTGTATTGCATTGGGCGGCAACATTTATTTCCTGGCCAAATTAGGCGCGACTCTAGGTAAAAGTTTTCAACAAATGGCAGGGTCCATGACCGGTATGACCGAGGAGGAGTACCGGCACATGATGATCAGCGGAGGGCGATCTGTGGAAGGTAACCGCATTGTGGGAGAAGACGGAACTGCACAAGTGCACCGCCAGCCCCAAGGTACGGGTAATGGCAAACTCATCTGAAGCAGAGAAAGAATTTTATGGCACGCATCACCGCCTCGGTATTCACTTCCCACGTTCCCGCCATTGGGGCAGCCATAGATTTAGGCAAGACCCAAGAGGATTATTGGAAACCACTATTTGCCGGATATGAGACCGGCAAACAGTGGTTCAAGCAACACAAGCCTGATGTGATTTTTTTGGTCTACAACGACCATGCCACAGCATTCAGCTTAGATTTCATCCCTACTTTTGCCATTGGCACCGCAGACCAGTATCAGCCCGCTGACGAGGGTTGGGGCCCTCGCCCAGTCCCCGTGGTGCAAGGCCATGCCGATCTGGCAGGACATATTGCGCAATCGGTGATTCAGCAAGACTTTGACCTTACCATCGTCAACAAAATGGATGTGGACCATGGCTTAACGGTTCCTTTGTCCTTGGTGTGTGGTCAGCCATCACCTGAACATTTCCAGTGGCCTTGTCCTGTCATTCCATTTGCAGTCAATGTGGTGCAGTATCCGGTGCCTTCTGGCCGACGTTGTTTGGAGCTGGGCAAAGCCATTCGCAAAGCTGTGGAATCTTTTGACCAACCCCTCAATGTGCAAATCTGGGGCACGGGCGGCATGAGCCACCAGCTGCAAGGGCCTCGTGCGGGACTCATCAACAAGGCTTGGGACGCTCAATTCATGGACGACATGATTGACCAACCTGAACATTTGGCCAACAAACCGCATATCGAATATGTCAGGGAGGCTGGCAGCGAAGGTATTGAGCTGGTCATGTGGTTGATTGCCCGAGGCGCTCTGGACGATTTGGCCCCGGGTGCTAGTGCTGCGTCTAAACCGCATGTGGCTCACCGTTTCTATCATGTGCCTGCTTCCAATACGGCGGTAGGGCATTTGATTTTGGAAAACCCCAACTAATTGGTTTTTTCTTTATACACACCACCTTTTTCAAGCAGGAGTTTTGATGAGTCAACCTATTAAAGTCGCTTTGGCTGGTGCAGGTGCCTTTGGCATCAAGCATATTGAAGGCATTCGCAACATTGAGGGCGTAGAAGTTGTGTCCCTGATTGGCCGCGAATTAGAAAAAACCAAAGATATCGCCCAAAAGTACGGCATAGGACATGTGACCACGGACTTGAATGAAAGCCTGGCCATTAAAGAGGTGGACGCGGTCATCTTGTGTACCCCCACCCAAATGCATGCCGAGCAAACCAAGGCTTGTTTGCTCGCAGGCAAGCATGTGGAAGTGGAGATTCCCATGTGCGATGTTTACAAAGACGGCCAAGAATTGGTCGAGCTGCAAAAGAAGACCGGTTTGGTTGCCATGTGCGGCCATACACGCCGTTTCAACCCCAGTCACCAGTGGGTGAACAAGCGTTTGCGCTCAGGGGAGCTGCACATTCAGCAAATGGACGTGCAAACCTACTTTTTCCGCCGTACCAATATGAATGCTGCCGGACAACCCCGCAGTTGGACCGATCACTTGCTGTGGCATCACGCCGCTCACACCATCGATTTGTTCACTTACCAATGTGGAAGTCCTGTGGTCAAGGCCAACGCTTTGCAAGGACCCATTCATCCCACTTTAGGCATTGCCATGGACATGTCCATTCAGCTTCAAGCGGCCAATGGCTCCATCTGCACCTTAAGCTTGTCGTTCAACAACGATGGACCCTTGGGTACCATCTTCCGCTACATCGGCGATACCGGCACTTACATCGCCAGCTATGACGATTTGTACAACGGCAAACAAGAGAAAATTGATGTGAGCCAAGTGGCGGTGTCTATGAATGGCATTGAGCTTCAAGACCGTGAATTTTTTGCTGCCATCCGTGAAGGTCGTGAGCCCAATTCCAGCGTGGCGCAAGTGTTGCCTTGCTACCAGGTCATGCACGAGCTTGAGTTGCAGCTCAACAGCTGATTTTCTTAGATTGTCCTCATGCAATACAGAACACTAGGGCCGTTTGAGGTCAGTGCCATCAGCTTGGGCTGTATGAGTCTGAGTTATGCCTACGGGGTGCCGCCATCTGCCGAACAGGGCGAACGCTTGCTGCTTTCTGCATTGGATGCAGGCGTCAACTTCTTTGATACTGCAGCTCTGTATGGCTTTGGTACCAATGAAGAGCTGGTGGGGCGCGTGCTCAAACCGCACCGCCAACGTTACACCTTGGCCAGCAAAGGTGGTATGGCGGGCGTGAGTTTTCCTGACGGAGTGAAGCGGGTGATTGACGGACGCCCAGAGGCCATCCGAAAAAATTGTGAGGACAGCCTCAGGCGCCTGCAAACCGAAGTGATCGATTTGTATTACCTTCACCGCTGGGATAAAAAAGTACCTATTGAAGACAGTGTCGGCGAGCTGTCTCGTCTGGTGGAACGGGGCTGGGTCAGAACCTTGGGTCTGAGTGAAGTTTCGGCGGCCACCATTCGTAAAGCGCATGCGGTGCACCCCATCACGGCTGTGCAGACTGAATACTCTTTGTGGACGCGAAACCCGGAAATTGCAGTGTTGCAGACCTGCCGAGAGTTGGGCATTGGGTTTGTGGCGTTTTCCCCGGTGGGGCGGGCCTTTTTAACTGGCCGCTTGTCCGATCTGCAAACCCTTGAGGCCAAAGACATTCGGCACAACATGCCGCGTTTTCACCCTGAGCACTATTCGCAAAACCTCAAGTTGTTGCCCGCGTTCAAGCAACTGGCCCAAGATGCGCATTGCACAGCCGCTCAACTGGCGCTGGCGTGGTTGCTGCATCAGGGCCCGGACATTGTGCCGATACCCGGCACTACCCGCTTGGAGCATTTGTCTGAAAATCTCGCGGCTGCAGATCTAAAGTTGCCCGACACCTTGTTGGCTCAAGCTGGGGTGTTAATCAACCAAAGGACAGTGTCGGGTGATCGTTACAACGCACAGTCGCAAATTGAAGTGGATACCGAAACTTTTGCACCTGAGGCCCTACATTGAAATCCACCCTCATGCTGCTGCCCGGCCTGAACTGCGACGCTGCAGTGTGGGCTCCTCAAGTGGAGGCACTTCAGGACCGTTTCAATTGCATCATTCCCGACTGGGGGCTAATGAATAATTTTCAGGCCATGGCCGAGCAGGTGTTGACCTTGTCACCCACAGACACGTTCAGTGTGGCCGGTCATTCCATGGGTGGCAGAGTGGCATGCGAATTGATGCGTTTGGCGCCCCAGCGTGTCGATCGCCTCGCATTGTTGGATACGGGTACCCACAGTTTACCAACTGGCGCTGCTGGCGAGAAGGAGATCCAAGGCCGGATGGCGCTCCTGGATCTGGCCAAGCAGAAGGGCATGCGGGCTATGGGTCAGCAATGGGGTCAGGGCATGGTGCACCCCAGTCGCCTCAATTCAGATGTCTTTGAGGAGGTGCTCAAGATGTTGGAGCGAGGCAGTGTGGCGCAGTTTGCAGCGCAAATCAACGCCTTGCTTACACGGCCAGATGCGGCGCCCGTTTTGTCCACCATCATTTGCCCCACTTTGGTCTTGTGCGGTCGCGAGGATGGGTGGAGCCCGCCTGCGCAGCACGAGGCGATGTACCAAGCCCTCAAGGCGGGTGGTCTGGCTCAGGTTGCCCTGGTGATCATTGAACATTGTGGCCACATGTGCACCATGGAGCAACCGCAGGCTGTGAACCAAGCACTCCTGGAGTGGTTAAACGTTTAGTTCCGGGGCGCCTAACAAATCATGACCTTCACAAGCTTTGTGTAGGATGAATTCATGAGTCAAACTGTCCCTCCACAGCCTGCTTGGTCGCGATCCTTGTCCCTGCAAGGTATCCAAAATTTTCGTGACTTGGGCGGCTACATTGGCCATGAGGGACGCCCCATCAAGTGGAGGAAAATCTTCAGGTCTGGGCACTTGGCCCATGCCACTGCACAAGACCGTCACCAATTGCAGACATTGGGCGTGCGGCATGTGCTAGATTTTCGGGGGGTGCAAGAAAGTGCGGCAGCCGTCTGCGCGCTTGATGATGTTCAGTTGCACGCCCTTTCTATAGAGCCTACGGTGCACTACCGTCTTGAGGAGCGCGCCCGGCAGGGGGGTGCGATGGGCCCCGAAGAAGTGACCGGCCTGATGCGAGAAACCTACGAAAACTTTGTGCTGCACAACAGCGCACGCTTCAAGCAGCTGTTTGAGGTACTGCTGGCTCATTCAGAGCCTTTGGTCTTTCATTGCACATACGGAAAAGATAGAACAGGTCTTGCTGCCGCATTGGTACTACACAGTTTGGGTGTGGATACTGACACCATAGAGCAAGATTACCTGCTCACCAACCAACTGCTCAACGCCACACCCCGTTTAGGCAAGGTGCTGTCAGAAGAGGGGCAGCGCGTTTTGTTGGGTGTTCAGACTGATTTCTTACACGCGTCTTTGGCCACGATTCAAGCCCACTACGGCACTGTGGACCATTACCTAGTTCAGGCTATAGGAATAGATACAAATAAGCGCCAGCAGTTGCGTAGCGCTTACTTGGAATAAGCCATTAACCGTTAAACGCCATCGGTTGTAAAGCTACGCAGCTTATCTGAGCGGCTGGGGTGTTTGAGCTTGCGCAGCGCTTTGGCTTCAATTTGACGAATGCGTTCGCGGGTCACGTCAAATTGCTTGCCCACCTCTTCTAAGGTGTGGTCGCTGGTCATCTCAATACCAAAACGCATACGCAGCACTTTGGCTTCACGTGGTGTGAGGCTGTCCAAAATGTCCTTGACCACATCGCGCAAGCCCGCTTGCATGGCAGCGTCCATGGGGGCCGTATTGGCGGTGTCTTCAATGAAGTCGCCCAAGTGGCTGTCGTCATCGTCACCAATCGG
>DDPM01000026.1 GCA_002342165.1 Hylemonella sp. UBA2468 | reverse complement strand
GCCAGCCCCAGCTTCAGCATAGCCTGCGGCGTGGGTGCCGCAGAAAACAAGCCGCGTGTGGCTTTGTTCACGCTCACGTCGGTGGCCTGGGCTGACAGCAATACCGCGGCAAGCAACTGAAAGTCGGAGCCGTATTCAAGCTCGGTTTTAGGGTGGGGGTTGGCTGCTTGCAGCGTTTTAAAAAATTGCTCGATTTGGGCGGACTTCATGGCGCGGGGGCTTTACTTTCATGGCTTTTGTCTAGAATGAATCAGATATTTTGATTGCTGGAGAGCTATGTCACGCCCACCTGCCCAACATATGGTCGTTATTGCGCGGTACGCGCACATCCACCAACACATTGAGTTGGATTGGGGCAGGATCACCTTGCAAAAATACCTCACAGAGCTGATGGCCGACACCCGCGACAACAAGCGTCAAGGTTTTCCAAAAGATGTGGCCGACGCATTGATGTCTTTATTTTTGCTGCATTCCGATCTGCTGGAGCAGCAGGGGGTAGATGTCAGCAAGGGAGCGGGGCTCGAATTTGAGCCCAACGCATGGAAAGTGCCCAAGAATTTCTAAGCTGAATTTCTAAGCTGAATTTCCCAGCCGGTCAGGACGCGTCGGCTTCGTGTGCCATTTCAAAAAATTCTTCGGGTTGAGGTAAGGAGTCGCGCATCCATTGTGGATCCAAACCCAAGCGCTCCAGCAGCGGGGCGGGGAGCAGGTCAATCACTTCGGGGGCGCAAAACGGCATATCTGCCAACCAACTGGCCAAGTGCACCACACCACTGAGTGGATTCAGGGCGTCTGCCGCGAGGGGAGCATCTGCTTGGCGCAGACCGTCCACAATGGTTTGGGGAAACGTCCAGCGTTGCGCCAGCTCGGCCATCACTTGCGCTTCGGTAAAGCCCACCACAGAGGCTTCGCGGCTCCACCGCTGCCCGGGAATATGCGGCTGCCGCTCAATCACCGCCAAGGTGTGGGGCTCGTGCAAGGCAATCAGCAACTCGCCCAGACGCAGCATCATGCCGCACAGCCAGGCGCCATTGGTGTTGTGGCCCAGTTTTTCAGCCATCCAGTGGGCATAGCCCGCGCAGGACATGCAGTTTTTCCAAAATTCGCGCCGGTCAAAGCCTGCGGCTACTGGAAACGCCACATTCATACAAGCCGAAATCGCCAAAGCCCGCACCTGATCTGTGCCCAGCAGCGCCAAAGCATGCTCCAGTGAGCTGACTTGGTGCTGCATACCCAAGCCCGCACTGTTGGCTAACCTCAGCACCTGGGTAGTTAAGGTAGGGTCTTGGGCCACCAAGTCTTTCAAATCAGACAAGGCCACCTGGTCATCGTTGAGTGTGCGAATCAGTGGGTGAGCCACCTCGGGCATCACCGGTAGGGCGATGTGATGTAAAAATTCGTTGATGTGGCGCATAAAGATAGTTTGAGTGGCAGTTACGTTTTTGATGGCGGCATATTTAAGCCGCAAAAAACTAAAAAATCTAAATTTGATAAAAATGTAACCGCACAACAAGTATGAGGCGTTTTAATTCCAACAAAATCCCCCAAATGAAATTTGCATCACGACTCGACCACGTAGAAACCTCCGCCATCCGCGAGCTTTTCAAGCTATTAGGCAAACCCGGCATCATTTCCTTTGCGGGAGGCTTTCCTGACTCAGCCATGTTCGATGTGGAGGGTTTGCAGGACGCCACCGATAAAGTGTTCCAACAAGAGCCTGGCGGCGCCTTGCAATACGGCGCCACCGAGGGCTACCCTGCCTTGCGCGAGGCCCTGAGCCAATTCATGGCCAGCAAGGGCGTGCAAGTAGCGCCAGACGGCCTCATCGTTACCACCGGCAGTCAGCAGGCGCTGGACCTCATTGGTAAAACCTTGGTTTCCGACAACGACTCGG
The DNA here is from genome assembly GCA_002342165.1 of Hylemonella sp. UBA2468. GTDB lineage: Bacteria > Pseudomonadota > Gammaproteobacteria > Burkholderiales > Burkholderiaceae_C > Hylemonella. Next base: position 1,377 of record DDPM01000026.1, on the reverse strand, counting down.
TGCTGGTGGAGGCCCCTACGTTTTTGGCCACCATCCAGTGCTTTAGGCTTTACGGCGCGAAGGTCATGGGTGTGCCCATAGACGCCGACGGGCTGCAGGTGGACGCCCTTGAGGCTTTGATGGCCGAGCACAAACCCAAGTTTGTGTACCTTATTCCCACCTTTGGCAACCCCAGCGGCGCCACCTTGAGCCTAGAGCGGCGCAAGCGCATTCTGGAGTTGGCTGTGCGCACCCAAACCGTGCTGGTGGAGGACGATCCCTACGGTGATCTCTACTTTGATCAGCCCCCACCCCCCAGTCTGCTTGCCCTAAGCAAGGATGTACCCGGCAGCCGTGAGCTGTTGGTGTATTGCGGCAGCCTGAGCAAAGTGCTCTCGCCGGGCTTGCGCATCGGCTGGATGATTGCCCCGCCCGAGCTGCTGGCCAAAGCCACCATGTGCAAACAGTTCAGCGACGCCCACACCAGCACCTTTGCGCAGGCCACTGCAGCCCAGTACTTAAGGGCAGGGCGGATGCCTGCCACCCTAGACCGTGTGCGTGCGGTGTATGCCGAGCGCGCCCAAACCATGAGCCAGTTGCTGCAAGCCCAGTTGGGGTCAGCGTTTCAATTCACGCCACCCGGTGGCGGCTTGTTTGTGTGGGGTCAGCTTACAGGCCAAGGCCCCTCTGGCGCCCAGTCCTTGCTAGACGCCTCCGAGTTGGCACGCCGCGCCATCGACCAAGGTGTGGCCTTTGTGCCCGGCGCCCCATTTTACGCCCACAACCCCAACCCCGCCGCCCTACGCCTGTCGTTTGCCACCGTGGGTTTGGACAAAATTCAAGAGGGCATTGGCCGCTTGGCCAAGGCACTGCTCTGCTGATACCATTTGGCATTACCAAGCCCATCTGGGCGGGTTCACAGGAGTGTGGCTTGAACCCCCGCGACGCAGACACCTTAAAACCACTTGCAAGCAAGTATATCTGGTGGAAATCCCCTGAAGAGGCCATGGCCATGCCCGAGCGCGTGATTGCCCAAGTGATGAACCTTGGCGATCACGCCGACATTCAGAGCTTGGCTAAACAATTGGGTGACGAGGTGCTGCGCAAGGTGCTTACGCATGCACAGGCCGGTGAATTCAACGAACGCTCCTGGACCTATTGGCACTATCGGCTGGGTTTAAGCAATGCAGAGCAAGTGCCTGTCATGCCCCATCGGAGCTTGGATTGACTGGCGTTTTCAAACCCCGCATGGATGTGCTTCCGCCTGGTCAGCAGCGCCTTTGGCCCTTGCTGCAACCCGCTTTGAATTTGGGGTTCACCCTTTATGGGGGCACTGCTATTGCCTTGCGGCTGGGGCACCGTCAATCGGTGGACTTTGATTTTTTTTCAGACCAGCCT
>DDPM01000132.1:498-5764 GCA_002342165.1 Hylemonella sp. UBA2468 | reverse complement strand
CACAGCATGAAAAACGAGCTCATATTGGCCCGTTGTACCGGCCAGACCAAACGGGCATCTGCCCGGCGTTTGAGAGCCATTCTTGAAGAGTTTGGCCTTCAAGAGCTGGCGGCGGTGCGCTATCCCCTCTTGGATGCCGCGCCAAATACTTGAGGCGCAAGAATTGAAGTTAAAAATAAAAGGTCTTGCTCCATGTCAGCCCGTTCGGCCAGNNTCGAACGTTATGCTTGTATCTGTCAATTTGGAGGAACTGAAGTGATGTCTTGCTCCCTGAAAACTTCGATCTTGTCTTTACTGGTGGTGGTCTTGGCGGCTTGTGCCTCCAGCAGTCCTGATGTGATTCGCCGTGATGACGCCCAGCGCTTGTCCCTTGTAGAAGACGCCGTGGTGGTTTTGGTGCGTGAGGTGAAGGTGGAAAGCGGTCAAACTGGCATTGGCGCGGCCACCGGCGGTGTGGTGGGCGGCATAGCAGGTTATGGTGGCGGCTCCAATCAACGCGAAGGTCAGATCATTGGGGTGCTGGCTGCTGTGGCCGGTGCTGCTGCTGGTAACGCTATTGAACGAATGAGCAACCGCGAAGACGCCCTTGAAATTGTGGTGCAGCTTAAAAATGGCGAGCGTCGCGCCGTGGTGCAAGCCAAGGGTGCTGAAGTGTTTGCCCCAGGAGATGCCGTTTTGTTGGTGACCAGCAGCGGTAGGGTGCGCGTCTCCAAAGCTGTGACAGCTCCTGCAGCCTCTGCCAAACCTTAACGTTCTGCACCTTTATGGCCCGTTTGCCCAGGTTGACGGTTGCGGGCCATGTGCATCATGTGATTCATCGCGGCAACAACCGTCAGGTCGTGTTTGCTTCCGCTGAAAACCGCTTGTTTTTTTTGGGGCTTTTAGATCAATACGCCCGAGCCCTTGATGTGGCGGTTCATGGCTATGTGCTCATGAACGACCACTTTCACCTGCTCCTGACCCCTGGAACTCCTGAAGGCGTTACTCAATTGATGCAAGCCATCGGCCGTCGCTATGTCAGGTATTTCAACGCCCTGCAGGGCCGCAGTGGCACCTTGTGGGAGGGGCGCTTTCGCTCCACGGTACTAGAAGCCGCTACCCAAGTGTTGCCCTGTATGGCCTACATGGACCTTAACCCGGTGCGCGCTGGCTTGGTGGCTCAGCCGCAAGACTTTGCTTGGTCCAGCTACCTGCATTACGCCGGGCTGAAGCCCGACAAGCGGCTGACCCCACCTGCGCCCTACTGGGATTTGGGCAACACGCCTTTTGCCCGTGAAGCCGCATACTGCAGCTTTGTGCAATCTGGAATTGGTCCACAACAAGTGCAAGCACTAACATTCGCTACTTTACAAGGATGGGCTTTGGGCAGCGACGCCTTTTTAAGCCAGCTTGAAGAGCTGGTGCCGAGGCGGGTGCGCCTATCCAAAGCTGGTCGCCCTGCCCGCACTGCCTAGCTGATCCTTGAATTTTGATGTGTCCCCAATTAAATTTCTAACATTAGCGTATTCGTTTAAATAGTATCTGACCCTAATTTAAATTGCTTGGCATTGTTGTTGCAGTGCACTATGCTCTGCGTCGCTGTTATTTTCGGCGACCAACTTTTAATGTTTTTGCAGCTGCTGCACCATGATCCTGATTGAAACTCAGCTGCGTTATCTCCTCAGGAGCCTGTGATGACCCAAGCCACCGAAATTCAACATTTACAAGACCAAGGGTTGTACTCGGCCGTACACGAGCACGACGCTTGTGGCGTGGGCTTTGTGGCGCACATCAAAGGAGTGCGCTCGCACGATATCGTGAGCGGTGCACTCAAAATTTTGGAAAATCTGGACCACCGTGGTGCAGTAGGTGCAGATGCCCTGATGGGAGACGGAGCAGGCATCTTGATTCAGTTGCCTGATGCCCTGTACCGCCAAGAAATGGCGGCCAGCGGTGTGGCCCCAGACGGATCAGTGGGTGTGCAGTTGCCGCCCCCCGGCGAATACGGCGTGGGCATGATGTTTATGCCTAAAGAGCATGCCTCGCGTATGGCGTGCGAACAAGAAATGGAACGCGCCATCAAGGCTGAAGGCCAGGTGCTTTTGGGCTGGCGTGACGTACCCGTGAACCGCGATATGCCGATGTCGCCCACCGTGCGTGAGAAAGAACCCGTCATCCGCCAGGTGTTTGTCGGTCGGGGTGCCGATGTGATCGTGCAGGACGCCTTGGAGCGCAAGCTGTACGTCATCCGCAAAACCGCGAGTGCCGCCATCCAGCATCTGAACTTGGTGCACGGCAAGGAGTACTACGTGCCCAGTATGTCCAGCCGCACCGTGGTGTACAAAGGCTTGTTGCTAGCCGATCAGGTGGGCACCTACTATCTGGATTTGCAGGACGCTCGTTGTGTGTCGGCCTTGGGCTTGGTGCATCAGCGTTTCTCTACGAACACGTTCCCCGAATGGCCGTTGGCCCACCCCTACCGTTATGTGGCGCACAACGGTGAAATCAACACCGTCAAGGGCAATTACAACTGGATGAAAGCCCGCGAAGGGGTCATGTCTTCCCCCGTGCTGGCGGCCGACCTTAAAAAGCTCTACCCCATCAGTTTTGCCGATCAGTCCGACACCGCCACCTTTGACAATTGCCTGGAACTTTTGACCATGGCGGGCTACCCGATCAGCCAAGCGGTCATGATGATGATTCCAGAACCTTGGGAACAACATGCCCACATGGACCCCCGCCGCCGGGCCTTTTATGAGTACCACGCGGCCATGCTGGAGCCTTGGGATGGTCCTGCTTCCATTGTGTTCACCGATGGTCGCCAGATTGGCGCCACCCTAGACCGCAATGGTCTGCGACCCTCGCGTTACTGCATCACCGATGACGATTTGGTGATCATGGGTTCTGAGTCTGGCGTGCTGCCCGTGCCGGAGCACAAAATTGTGCGCAAGTGGCGCTTGCAGCCTGGAAAAATGTTCTTGATCGATCTCGATCAAGGCCGCATGATCGATGACGAAGAGCTCAAGGCCAACCTGGCCAACAGCAAGCCCTACAAGCAGTGGATTGAAAACTTGCGCATCAAGTTAGACGACTTGGTGGTTGAGGAGCGTCGCACCCACCCAGCCCATGAGTCCAGTGAAGACGCCGTGCATTCATTCAAAGAGCCCCAGCGCGTTACCGATAGGGTGAGCTTGCTCGACCGACAACAAGCCTTTGGGTTCACCCAAGAAGACATCAAGTTTTTGATCGCCCCCATGGCCGCCGCAGGCGAAGAGGGAATAGGCTCCATGGGCAACGACAGCCCATTGGCCGTGTTGTCCGACAAAAACAAACCGCTTTACAACTACTTCAAGCAGTTGTTTGCGCAGGTGACCAATCCGCCGATTGACCCCATACGCGAAGCCATAGTGATGTCGCTGGTTTCCTTTATTGGCCCTAAACCCAATTTGCTGGACATCAACCAAGTCAACCCGCCCATGCGCCTAGAGGTCAGCCAGCCCATTTTGGACTTTGCCGACATGGCCAAGCTGCGCGACATTGAGCAGCACACCCAAGGCAAGTTCCGCAGCTACACCTTAGACATTACCTACCCCCTGTCTTGGGGCGACGAAGGCGTGGAGGCCAAGCTGGCATCCCTCTGCGCCGAAGCGGTGGACGCCATCAAGGGCGGCCACAACATCTTGATTATGAGCGACCGGCATATTTCGGCCACGCAAGTGGCGATTCCAGCGTTGTTGGCCTTGTCGGCCATTCACCAGCATTTGGTGGGTGAGGGCTTGCGCACTACGGCCGGACTGGTGGTGGAAACGGGCACTGCGCGAGAGGTACATCACTTTGCAGTTCTTGCAGGCTACGGTGCTGAGGCGGTTCACCCTTACCTTGCCATGGAAACCCTTCAAGAGTTGCATGCCAGCTTGCCCGGTGACCTGAGTGCTGACAAAGCCATTTACAACTACATCAAGGCCATTGGCAAGGGCTTGTCCAAAATCATGTCCAAGATGGGGGTGTCGACCTACATGAGCTACTGCGGCGCCCAGCTGTTTGAGGTCATTGGCATCAATAGTGAAACCGTTCGCAAGTACTTCACAGGCACGCCCAGCCGCGTCGAAGGCATAGGCGTTTTTGAAATACAGGAAGAGGCCATTCGCACCCATATAGCCGCTTTTGGTCAAGACCCCGTGCTGCAGACCATGCTGGAAACTGGTGGCGAATACGCTTGGCGAGTCCGCGGCGAAGAGCACATGTGGACACCTGATGCCATTGCCAAGTTGCAGCACAGCACGCGTGCCAACAATTGGAGCACCTACAAAGAGTACGCTCAGATCATCAACGACCAAAGCCGCCGCCACATGACGCTGCGTGGGTTGTTTGAATTCAAACTAGACCCTTCCAAAGCCATTTCGGTGGACGAAGTGGAGCCTGCCTCAGAGATTGTCAAGCGCTTTGCCACCGGGGCCATGTCCTTGGGCTCCATTTCCACTGAGGCACATGCCACTTTGGCTGTGGCCATGAACCGCATTGGAGGCAAGAGCAACACCGGTGAGGGCGGTGAGGACCCTGCCCGCTACCGCAACGAGCTCAAGGGCATTCCTATTGCGCAGGGCGCCTCACTCAAGAGCGTCATTGGTGAATCGCGAGTGGAAGTCGATATGCCACTGCAGGCGGGGGATTCCTTGCGTTCCAAAATCAAGCAGGTGGCCTCGGGCCGCTTTGGGGTGACGGCAGAATATTTATCCAGTGCCGATCAAATACAAATCAAGATGGCCCAAGGCGCCAAGCCCGGCGAAGGCGGGCAACTGCCCGGCGGCAAGGTGTCGGAGTACATCGGTATGTTGCGGTATTCGGTGCCGGGCGTGGGCTTGATATCGCCACCGCCTCACCACGACATTTATTCCATTGAAGACTTGGCTCAACTCATCCACGACCTGAAAAACGTGGCACCGCATGCCAGCATCAGCGTCAAGCTGGTGTCTGAAATTGGGGTGGGCACCATCGCCGCGGGTGTGGCCAAGTGCAAGAGCGACCACGTGGTGATTGCCGGGCACGACGGTGGCACTGGCGCATCGCCTTGGTCGTCCATCAAGCATGCCGGCAGCCCATGGGAAATTGGTTTGGCTGAAACCCAGCAAACCCTGGTGCTCAACCGTTTGCGCGGTCGGATCCGCGTTCAGGCCGATGGCCAAATGAAAACCGGACGCGATGTGATGATTGGCGCCCTGCTCGGTGCCGATGAATTCGGTTTTGCCACCGCGCCTTTGGTGGTGGAAGGCTGCATCATGATGCGCAA
>DDPM01000132.1:0-366 GCA_002342165.1 Hylemonella sp. UBA2468 | reverse complement strand
TGGGTATTCGCAAGTTTGACGATCTGGTGGGTCGCTCCGACCTCTTGGACATGCGTGCCGGACTCCAGCATTGGAAGGCCAAGGGCTTGGATTTCAGCCGCTTGTTTGCCCAGCCCCAAGTGCCCAGCGACGTGCCGCGCTTTCATGTCGATACCCAGGACCATGGCTTGGACAAATCGCTGGACCTAACCCTGATTGCCAAATCCCGCCCAGCCATTGACAAGGGCGAAAAAGTGCAATTCATGGAAATGGTGCGCAACGTCAACCGTTCTGTGGGGGCCATGCTCTCGGGCGCGCTCACAAAAGCGCGCCCCGAAGGTTTGCCCGACGACACCATCCGCATTCAGCTGGAGGGCACAGGCGGGC
>DDPM01000200.1:246-13148 GCA_002342165.1 Hylemonella sp. UBA2468 | reverse complement strand
AGGAAAGGGCACAAATACAGCTGCAACGCCAACGGCGGCTATTTCGGTCACTGTGCTGGCACCTGCGCGGCACAGCACTACATCAGCATCAGCAAAGGCTTGAGCGGTGTTGTCTATAAAGGGGGTGAGCTCTGCTGCCACACCTGCGGCTTGGTAGTTGGCGCGCAATGCATCTATAAGTTTGGCGCCACTTTGGTGGATGACATGGGGACGGGTTTCTGCTGGCAGCAGCGCCAGCGCTTGGGGCACCACTTCGTTAAGGGCTTGGGCGCCCAAGCTGCCGCCCACCACCAACAAACGCAGGGGCCCTTGGCGACCGGAAAAGCGTTGCGCAGGATCGGCCTGTATCAAAAACTCTGGGCGCAAGGGGTTGCCCACCCATTCCTGGCCAAGGTTGGCACCATGGTTGACCGCCTTCAGTGCCCCCGGAAATGCCGTGAATACGCGGTCTGCAATATGCGCCAGCAACCTGTTGGCCAAACCAGCCACCGAGTTTTGCTCATGCAGCACCAGAGGCTTGCCCCAAAGCACGCCCATCATGGCGCCTGGAAAACTGATGTACCCGCCCAAGCCCACCACCACATGGGGCTGCACCCGCCGAATGACTTGCAGGCTTTGCCAGAACGACTTAAGAAGGCGCAGCGGCAAAACCACCAAGGTCATGAAACCCTTGCCCCGAACACCGGAAAAATCGATGCCTTCAAACGCAAAGCCACGCGGCTTCACCAAGCCCGCCTCCATGCCCTCGGGGTTACCCAGCCAATGCACTGTCCAACCCCGCTCGCGCAGGGCTACTGCCACAGCCAGGCCCGGAAAAATATGTCCGCCTGTGCCGCCCGCCATGATCAGAGCGCACTTCATGTGCGGCCTCCCATCATCATGCGGCGGTTTTCATGATCAATGCGCAGCACCACCGCAATGGCACATAGGTTCATCAGAATGGCCGATCCCCCATAGCTCATCAGAGGCAAGGTGAGACCCTTCGTGGGCAGGGCCCCTAAGTTCACACCCATGTTGATGAAGGCCTGAAACCCAATCCAAACCCCCACACCCTGTGCCACCAAACCGGCAAATACGCGGTCCAAGGCAATGGCCTGTCGCCCGATGTGCATGATGCGCCGCGTCATCCACAAAAACAGGGCAATGACCAGCACTACCCCCACCAAGCCCAGCTCCTCGCCAATGACGGCGAGTAAAAAATCGGTATGGGCTTCGGGCAACCAATGCAATTTTTCTACGCTGCCTCCCAGCCCCACACCAAACACTTCCCCGCGCCCAATGGCAATGAGTGAGTGAGACAACTGATAACCCTTGCCCAAGGTGTGCACGGGGTCCCATGGGTCCAAATACGCAAAAATGCGTTCCCGCCGCCAAGGGCTTAAGGCAATCATCAAAGCCAAAGCACCCACCAAGATGGTGGCGATCAAGAAAAACATGCGGGCATTGACGCCGCCCAAAAACAAGATGCCCATGGCCACCACCGCAATCACCATAAAGGCACCCATATCGGGTTCCGCCAAGAGCAGCAAGCCCACCACGGCTACTGCGCCTCCCATCGGTAAAACAGCGCGAAAAAAATGTTCTTTCACATCCATCTTGCGCACCATGTAGTCGGCGGCATACATCAGGGTGGCAAATTTGGCCAGTTCAGAGGGCTGAAAATTCATAAAGCCCAAGGCAATCCAGCGCCTGGCGCCATTCACGCCTTTGCCCACACCCGGTATCAGCACCGCCACCAGCAGCAACAAGGCCACTACAAACAACCAAGGCGCGGCGCGTTCCCAAATTTGCACCGGTATTTGAAACACGATGAGCGCCGCCACAAACGCCACCATCAAAGACAACATATGCCGGTACAGGAAATGCGTGTGGGCATAGCGGACGAACTTGGGGTTGTCGGGCATGGCAATGGAGGCCGAATACACCATCACCAGCCCCCAAATCAACAAGGCAAGAGTGATCCAGATGAGGGCTTGGTCCACGCCCGACAATCGAGCCGGCGCGCTGTCCAGCAAGACATTGCGGCTGCGGGTGGCGTCTGCATAGCTGCTGCGCACAGGCAAACCCTCTTGCCGCTCCTTGGCGCGTCCCCACTTAAAACCTTGCAACCAGTTGAGAGCCAGGCTCATGCCGCACCCTCCCACGCCACGCCCTGCTTAAGGGCCAACTGCTGCACCGCTTGCACAAATACTTGGGCCCGGTGCTCGTAGTTGTCAAACATATCCAAGCTGGCGCATGCAGGCGAGAGCAACACGGCGTCGCCTGACTGGGCCAATTCGCTGGCGTGTTGCACCGCTTCTTCTAGGCTGGAAGCGTCTTGCATGACCACGCCAGTAGCCGACAGCGCTGCACGAATGTGCGCAGCGTCGCGCCCAATCAAGAGCACGGCCCGTGCATAACGCGCCACCGGCTGGGCCAGGGGCGCAAAGTCTTGGCCCTTGCCGTCACCTCCCAGCAGGAGTACCAAACGGCGCTCGCTGCCCAAGCCCTCAATGGCCGCTACCGTGGCGCCTACATTGGTGGCTTTGCTGTCGTCAAAGTATTCCACCTCGTGGATGAGGGATATGAACTCCACACGGTGGGGTTCGCCCCTATATTCGCGCAAGCCATACAACACTGGCGCCAAATTGCAGCCTGCTGCCTGCGCCAGTGCCAAGGCTGCCAAAGCATTGGTGGCGTTGTGCCGCCCCCTGATGCGCAAGGCATCGGCCGGCATCAAACGCTGCATCAACAGCTCGGCCGTGTCATCGTTGATGCCCTGCGCACGACGCTTGTGGGGTAGGTCATCAGGCTCTTGCGCACGCACCAACCAGCTCATGCCATTGATGCTTTGCAGGCCATAATCGCCAGCTCGCCGAGGCTCGTCTGCACCAAAGGTCAGCATTTCACTTACCTGGCGACCCTTGCCAACCGGCCGCTTGGCGCCGGGTTGATCAGCCATGGCCATGACCGCGTCATCTCCGCGGTTCAGCACCATAAGAGTATGTGCGCCAAAAATACGGGCCTTGGCTTGGGCGTAGGCTTGCATGCTGCCGTGCCAGTCCAAGTGGTCTTGCGTCAAATTGAGCACTGTGGCGGCCGAGGGCTCAAAGCCCTGAGTGCTTTCGAGTTGGAAGCTCGACAACTCCAGCACCCACACCTGCGGCAATTGTTCTGCATCTAAACGCTCAGCCAAAGTGTCGAGCAAAGTGGGGCCAATGTTGCCCGCCACCGCCACACTCAGGCCGGCGCGCTCCACCAACAAGCCTGTGAGCGACGTCACCGTAGTTTTGCCATTGGTGCCGGTGATGGCCAAAATTTTAGGCTGATAACTTTGTGTGGATTGCAATTCGGCTAGCGACCTCACAAATACATCCAACTCGCCCCCCACCCACAAGCCCATGGCCACAGCAGCCGACCAAACGGGGGCCACGCTGGCGGGCGTTAAACCAGGACTTTTGAACACCGCACGTACATCGGTGCCTTGCACCAAACCCTCATGAAAAGGACCGCACGCCAAACGCACCTGGGGCAGCTCGGCAACCAAAACACTTTGCTGAGGGGGCGAATCGCGCGTGTCGGCCACGGTGACCCGTGCCCCCATGCGCACGCACCAACGGGCCATCGCCAAACCTGAGGCGCCCAGCCCCAGGATCAGGATGTGTTGGTCATGCAGAAAGTTCATGGTGCGGCCTGGCCTATCGCAACTTCAAAGTAGACAAACCAACTAAGCACAAGAGCATGGTGATGATCCAGAAACGCACCACCACTTGCGTTTCTTTCCAACCGCTTTTTTCAAAGTGGTGGTGCAGTGGGGCCATTTTGAAAAGCCGTCGACCCTCCCCATACCGGCGCTTGGTGAACTTGAAGTAAGACACCTGCAACATGACGGACAAGGCTTCCACCACAAAAATCCCGCCCATGATGGCCAGCACAATTTCCTGCCGAACAATGACAGCAATGGTGCCCAGCGCGCCGCCTAAAGCCAGTGCACCCACATCACCCATGAACACTTGAGCCGGGTGGGTGTTGAACCACAAAAACGCCAAACCGGCACCAGCCATGGCGGCACAAAAAATCAGCAACTCACCCGAGCCCGGGATGTAGGGGAAGAACAAGTACTTGGAATACACCGAGCTGCCAGTCACGTAGGCAAACACGCCCAGCGCCGAACCCACCATGACCACCGGCATGATGGCCAAACCGTCCAAGCCATCGGTAAGGTTGACGGCGTTGCTGGAGCCCACAATCACCAGGTAGGTCATGACCACAAAGCCCAACACACCCAGGGGATAGCTCACCTCTTTAAAAAACGGCAACAGCAAACCCGCTTTGGGGGGTAAATTCACATCAAAACCCGACTGAACCCAGCTCACAAACAACTCCAACACCTTGTAGTTGTTGCTTTCAGAAATGCTGAACACCAAATACAGCGCCGCCAACAATCCAATCAGCGACTGCCACAAGTATTTTTCTCTTGAGGGCATGCCTTCTGGGTCTTTGCGGACCACCTTGCGCCAGTCATCGGCCCATCCCACCGCGCCAAACCCCAAGGTGACGATCAGCACAATCCACACAAATCGGTTGGACAAATCAAACCAAAGCAGGGTGGCGATTGCAATCGAAAACAAAATCAGCACACCGCCCATAGTGGGCGTACCGCTTTTGGACAAATGGGTGTCCATGCCGTAGCCCCTGATGGGCTGGCCAATTTTGAGCTCTGTCAAACGGCGAATCACGTAAGGCCCTGCCAACAGGCCCACGAGCAGGGCCGTTAACGCAGCCATCACGGCGCGAAATGTCAGGTACTGAAACACCCTGAGGAACCCCAAGTCCGGGTCTAAAGATTGCAGCCATAGGGCCAGACTAAGCAACATGAGCAAGCTCCTTTGGAGGCATAGATTCTTCAGACCAAGCCTCAATGGCCTGCACCACACGCTCCATGCGCATAAACCGGGATCCCTTGACCAACACACTTTGGACTTGGGGCAAGAGGCGACGCAGCGCTTCGAGCAGTGGCGCCAAGTCCTCAAAGTGTTGGGCCTGATGAGCAGCTTGTCCTGATGGGTAAGCCGCCACAGTTGTGGGTGTTTGCTGGCCCAGCGCCCATAACCGCTCTATGCCAAGGTGGAGTGCATAGCTGCCCACTTCAGCATGAAACGCAGGGCCACTGTCACCCACCTCGCCCATGTCACCCAACACCAAAAGGCGGGGTGCGGGTAATGCAGCCAAAACTTCAATGGCCGCTCGCACCGAGTCCGGATTGGCGTTGTAGGTGTCGTCCACCACCGTGAGAGCCCGTCCTTGCCACTGCAAGGTCAAGGCGCGAGAGCGGCCCTTAACCGGCTTAAAGGCCGACAACCCCCCCTCAACCGAAGCTGTCGATACGCCTGCGGCCAAGGCGCAGGCTGCCGCAGCCAAGGCATTGCTGACGTTGTGAAGGCCTGCCACTTGCAAAGTGAAGTTCAGTGGTTGCGAGGCATTTTGTAAGGGACTGTAGGTGGCACGCACCTGCCAGGTTGCACCCAAACCATGGCATTGGGCCGAGACTTCGGCGCCCTCAAACCTGATGTCTTGCCCGGCCTGAAGTGCTGGGGTGGCTGTTACAAGCGTGGGGTGCGCAAAGCGCACTTGGGATCGGGTTCCCGCCAGGTCTTGCCACAAAGGGGTAAAGACGTCTTGCGCCGGAAATACCGCCACTCCGGATTCAGGAAGTGCCGCCAGCACAGCACCGTTTTCTTGCGCTACTGCTTGTACCGTGGCCATGAATTCTTGATGCTCGCGCTGGGCGTTGTTGACCAAGGCCACCGTGGGTTGAGCCATGGCGGCAAGCCGCGCGATTTCTCCGGGGTGGTTCATGCCCAGCTCGACCACTGCGATTCGGTGTTGCGAGCGTAAGCGCAGCAGCGTGAGCGGCACCCCGATTTCATTGTTGAGGTTGCCCTCGGTGGCCAACATGGCTTGGGGGTGTTCGGCTCGCAAAATCGAAGCGATCATTTGTGTGACCGTGGTTTTGCCGTTGCTCCCCGTGACCGCCAACACTGGCAAGCTGAATTTGGAGCGCCAGGCTGTGGCCAGCTGACCCAAGGCCTTCAAGCTGTCGGGAACCAACCAACCGGGGAGCCCGCTTTCAAGCAGTGCGGCGCGGTCGGTGCAAATGGCAGCTACTGCGCCGCTGGCACGGGCTTGCTTGAGAAACTGGTTGGCATCAAAGCGTTCGCCCTGTAGGGCCACAAACAAGTCCCCAGGCTGCAAGGTTCGGGTATCGGTGTGAACGCGCAATACGGGTTGACCAAGGGCTGGCGGGGCTGAGTCCGCATGCGGAGTGCCACCAGCAGGCACCCATTGCGCTTGGGGCAACCAAGTCTGAATCAGGCTTGCAGCCTCAGCGCCAGTGAACATGACCTGTGCCTGCCTAAGCTGCAATGCCTTTTGAATTTCTTGCGTATCGCTAAAGGGCTGCATGCGGCCGGCCACCTCTTGATAAGACTCATGCCCCTTGCCTGCTACCAACACCACATCCTGTGGCGCGGCTTGTGCCATGGCATAGGCAATGGCCAAGGCTCGGTCGGATTCCACCAACACATTGGGGTGCCCCTCCAGGCCCAACAGCATTTGGCTCAAAATGAATTCAGGCGACTCCCCTCTTGGGTTGTCGCTGGTCAGCAACACGCGGTCGGCTTGTTGCGCGGCCACTGCACTCATGAGCGGACGCTTGGATGCATCACGCCCGCCCCCGCAGCCCACCACACACCACAGCCGTCCGCTGCGGGCCTGCGCCAACGGACGCAAGCTCTGCAAGACTTTGGATAAGGCGTCCGGTGTATGGGCATAGTCCACCACACCCAAGGGCTGCTCGTTTGGAGTACCTTGCTCGGGTTGAACCCATTGCATGCGGCCCGGCACCGGGGTGAGGGACGCACAAGCCTGAACCGCTTGCAGCAAGCTATAGCCCCAGTGCCTCAAGCTTGCCAACACACACAAGAGGTTGGACACATTGAAATTCCCCACCAAGCCACACGACAGCTCACATTCCTCAGTGCGACCTTCATGCTGTTCCACCACCTTGAATTGCATGCCCTGCGCGCTGCAGCGCACCTGATCAGCACTTAAGCGGGCTGGCTTGGCGGTGCCAGAAGGCGTATTGGCAGCTGTGCGCTCGCCCACTGTCCACACATCTAAAGATACGTTGCGCGCTTTCAGCTCAAGCGCAAGTTCTGCGCCATGCGGGTCGTCCATATTGACCACTGCGCCTATTAATTGCGGCCAGTCGAACAAGGCTTTTTTGGCCTTCCAGTAATGCGCCATATCGCCGTGGTAGTCCAAGTGGTCTTGGGTGAGGTTGGTGAATACCGCCAACCTGATGTGCGTGCCCGCCATACGGTGTTCGGCCAGCCCAATGGACGAGGCCTCTACCGCACAGGCACCAAAACCCGAATCCACAAAACTGCGCAGGGCTTGCTGCCAGGTCACGGGGTCCGGGGTGGTTAAGCCGGTAGACTTCAAACTCATGGGCTGGTTTGCGCTGGGGACTGGCCCCATGCCCAAGGTACCCGCCACGGCACAAGGACGATCTGGCTGCAAGCTGCTTAAGGCCTGCGCCAACCACCATGTGACTGACGTTTTGCCATTGGTACCCGTGACTGCAGCCACATCAAGTTGGCGTGAAGGCTGGCTGAAAAACAAGTCTGCAATCACCCCGCTGGCCTCTTTGAGGCCCGGAAATACACCTACGCGCGGATCTTGCGGCACAGTAGTGGCGTACAGGTTCTGCGCTTCCACCAGACAGGCGGNNCCCCCGCCCTTAATGCGGCTGCCACAAACCCACGACCATCTGTCGCAGCGCCAGGCCAGGCCAAAAAACCATCACCCGCTTGGAGTTGCCGGCTGTCGGTCCGCAAGGCGCCCTGGACCGGGTCGACATGCTCACGCAGCCATAGCGCCGCCTCAGCAGGCGTGGCCAGGACCTTAGAGGACGTGAGGGGTGCGAGCGCCACCATCAGAAGCTCTCTTCCACAGCCTGCGCCACGATTTGAGGCTTAACCGCCATGTCGGGCTGAATGCCCAGCATGCGCAAAGACTGCTGCACCACTTCGCTGAATACGGGCGCTGCAACCGCCCCACCGTAATATTGGCCTGCTGTGGGCTCGTCAATCATCACGGCCACCACAATGCGGGGCTGGTCTACCGGGGCCAATCCCACGAAAAAGCCCCGGTATTTTTTACTGGCATAGCCTTTTCCCTCTTGCTTGTGGGCCGTGCCGGTTTTGCCCCCAACCGAATACCCCATGGTTTGGGCTTTGGGTGCGGTCCCCCCCTGTTGGGTGGCCAAATGCAACATGTGCCGTACAGCCGCCGCGTGGCGTGCTTCCATCACCCGAATGCCCACCGAGGGTTCTGTGGACTTGAGCAACGTGACGGGGGCGATCTCGCCGTCGCGGGCGAACAAGGTGTAGGCCTGCGCCAACTGGAACAAACTGCACGAGAGGCCATAGCCGTAACTCATGGTGGCCTGCTCAATCGGCCGCCAAGATTTGTAGGCTCTCAAACGTCCGCTGACCGCGCCCGGAAATGGCAACTGGGGCTTTTGCCCAAAACCCACTGCGCTGTAGATTTCCCACATGTCGCGAGGCTGCATTTGCATGGCCATTTTGACTGTGCCGACATTGCTGGACTTCTGAATGACTTCATTCACCGTCAGCACACCATAGGGATGCGCGTCGCTGATGGTGGAACCAGTGATGGTGAGCTTGCCCGGTGCGGTTTGAATCGGTGTCTCGGGCCGCACCAACCCTTTTTGTAAAGCCAAGGCCGCCACAAACGGCTTCATGGTTGAGCCGGGCTCAAAGCTGTCGGTCAAGGCGCGGTTGCGCAGCTGCTCGCCGCTCAGGTTTTGGCGCGCTGCAGGCGAATAGCTGGGGAAGTTGGCCAAGGCCAGTACCTCGCCGCTTTGGGCATCGAGCACCACCACACTGCCGGCACGCGCCTTGTGCTCGCGCACCGCGTCGCGCAATTTTTGGAAGGCAAAAAACTGAATCTTGCTGTCGATGCTCAAATGCACATCGCTACCGTCCACCGGCGCAACGGTATCGCCCACCACCTCCACCACACTGCCCAAACGGTCCTTGATGACTCGGCGTGAACCAGGCTTACCCGCCAAAGTCTTATTGAAGGCCAGCTCCACGCCTTCTTGACCGTTGTCTTCCACATTGGTAAAGCCCACCACATGGGCGACAGCTTCACTTTCTGGGTAAATGCGCTTGTATTCTTTGCGCGCATAGATGCCTTTGATCTTNNGTAAAGCCCACCACATGGGCTGCCGCATCACTTTCGGGGTATTGACGCTTGAAGTCGGGCCGCACATGAATGCCCGGCAGCTTGAGTGCCTTGACTTGACGACCCACAGATTCATCCACCTGCCGCTTGATCCAAACGAAAGTTTTGTCCTCGACCTGCAGTTTTTTGGTCAGCTCAGCCAAGGGCATTTCCAATAGGCTTGCCAGCGGCTGCAGCTGCTTGGGGTCACGCTCCACATCCTCTGGAATAGCCCATACGCTGGAGGCCATCACGCTGGAGGCCAACACCAACCCATTGCGGTCCAAAATGCGGCCGCGACTGGCTGGCAGCTCGAGCGTGCGGGCAAACCGGACATGCCCTTGCCGCTGAAAAAAGTCGTTGGAAATCACCTGGATATAGGCTGCCCTTGCCGCCAGCGCCAAAAAGCCCAAGGCCAAAAATGCCACCACCAGCTTGCTGCGCCACACCGGGGTACGGCTGGCCAATAGAGGACTGGATTTGTAGGGAATGCTGCGGCTCATGGACGCGACTCCTGAACTTCAGGCGAGAAGGTCACGTAATTGGTGATGGCGGGTGTGGCCAAACGCATGTTGAGTTTTTCTTTGGCCAACTTTTCAACGCGCAGCGATGCGGCCTGGGTTCGCTTGGCAGACTGCAACTGGTCGTGCTCATCTTCCAACCGGCGCGCTTCGCCTTGAGCTCGCTCTAATTGCGCCACCAGTTGGCGCGACTCATATTGCACATTCACCAAATACAGAGCGGTGGCGATGACTCCCATGAGCAGCAATAGGTTGACGCGGGTCATGCGGCCGTCCTGAGCGCCACGCGCATGATGGCGCTGCGTGAGCGCGGGTTGGCGGCTACCTCTTGGGCGCTGGGGCGCACACGATTGAGCGCACGCAGCTTCATGGGCTGGGGCACCGCAAACGGCGCTCGTCGGTCGTACACCTCACGCGAATGCTGCGTAATAAATTGCTTGACGATGCGGTCTTCCAGCGAATGAAAGCTGATCACCACCAAGCGCCCTCCGGGCTGCAGCACTTCAAGGCTGGCCTCCAGCGCGGCTTGCAGCTCGTCCAGCTCCCCATTGATGAAGATACGAAAGGCCTGAAACGTTCTAGTGGCAGGGTTTTGGCCCGCTTCTCGGGTTTTGACGGTTTCGGCAACAAGCTGTGCCAGCTCTGAAGTGGTGGTCAGCGGACCATGCGCTTTGCGTCGCGCGTCAATCGCACGGGCAATCGGGGCGGCAAAGCGTTCTTCACCGAGATCACGAATGACGGTGGCAATGTCTTGAGTGGGCGCATCTGCAAGCCACTGGGCCACGCTTTGGCCGCGGGTGGTGTCCATACGCATATCCAAAGGACCTTCAAACCTGAAGCTGAAGCCCCGCCCCGGCTCATCGAGCTGCGGTGAGCTGACGCCCAAATCCATCAGCACACCCGCCACACTGGCTGGTGGTAATTCGCCCAAATACCGAAACCCTTGGTGTTTGATGACAAAACGCGTGTCTTGAATACGTCCCGCTTCAGCAAGGGCTTCAGGATCTTTGTCAAAGGCTATCAAGCGGCCTTTGGGTGAGAGCTTGGACAACAGCAAGCGCGAATGCCCACCACGCCCAAAAGTGGCGTCCACATAACACCCGTCTTGCGGGGCTTGCCGCGAGGGAGTGTGTTCAAAGGTGTGGGGGCTTTCAAGCAGCGCTTGCACCGCTTCGTTCAACATGACCGTGGTGTGGGTCAAAGGGGTGGTCTGCACAGCGCGCCTTCAGAAAGAAAAGTCCTTGAAGACATCGGGCATGTCGCCCTGCATGGCTTGCGCCTCTTGAGCGTCGTAGGTGGCTTTGTCCCACAACTCGAAGTGATTGCCCATACCCAGCAACATGGTGTCGCGACTGATGCCGGCAGCGGCACGTAATTCGGGGGAAATCAGCACGCGGCCAGTGCTGTCCATATCCACATCCATGGCATTGCCCAACAAGATGCGTTTCCACCACTGGGCTGACATGGGCAAAGCGGCAATGCGCTCCCTGAAACGCTCCCACTCCGGGCGGGGAAAGACCATCAAACAACCGTGCGGGTGTTTGGTGATGGTGAGTTGGCCGGCGGCATTGGCGCTGAGCACATCGCGATGGCGTGTCGGGACCGACAAGCGCCCCTTGACATCCAAACTCAACGATGAAGCCCCTTGAAACACGCCGAAATAACCCTTTGCAATCAATAAATCGAGTGAAACAGACCATCAAGGCACTTTTCACCACTTAATTCCACTTTTTTGCACTGTACCAGCAAATTCATGCCGCGCAAGGGGTCTTGCAAGAAAATTTCCAATGAAATCAAGGACTTAGAGCCGACTTTGCAAAAAATCAGGGCGCAAAAATCGTTCTAAATGAAGCACTTAGCTCATTCAATGAATGTGAAGCTTGAAGCCCGAAGGCGATGTAAAAAAATTTACAGAATGAAGCGACTGAGGTCGTCGTTTTGGCTCAGATCGGCCAGGCGGGTATCGACATAGGCTTCGTCGATGTCCACAGATTGCCCTTTGAGCTCATGGGCAGTGAAGCTCACGTCGTCGAGCAAGCGCTCCATGACGGTGGCAAGGCGGCGCGCCCCAATGTTTTCGGTGCGCTCGTTCACCTCGAAGGCAATGCGCGCCAAACGCGTGATACCCGCAGGTGTGAAGTTGAGTGTGACCTCTTCGGTAGAAAGCAAAGCTTGGTACTGCTTGACCAAAGAGGCATGGGTTTGGGTGAGGATGGCCTCAAAGTCTTGCACCGAGAGCGATGCCAGCTCCACCCGAATAGGAAAGCGCCCTTGCAGCTCGGGAATCAAGTCGCTGGGCTTGCTTAAATGAAAAGCCCCCGAGGCCACAAACAAAATATGGTCGGTCTTGACCATGCCGTACTTGGTGTTGACCGAGGTGCCTTCGACCAGGGGCAACAAGTCACGCTGCACGCCTTGGCGCGACACCTCCGCCCCATGGCCCTCAGAGCGTGAGGTGACCTTGTCAATTTCATCAATAAACACAATGCCGTTTTGCTCGGTGTTGTGCAGGGCTTGGCTGCGAATTTCGTCTTCGTTGACGAGCTTGGCGGCTTCTTCGTCGAGCATCACACGCATGGCGTCTGCAATTCGCATCTTGCGGGTCTTGCGGCGGTTCTGGCCGATTTGACTGAACATGCCGCGCAACTGCTCGGTCATGTCTTCCATGCCCGCAGGCCCCATGATTTCGAGCTGGGGCTTGCTCTCTGCCACGTCAATTTCAATCTCGCGGTCATCCAGCTGACCCTCGCGCAGCTTTTTGCGAAACACCTGACGCGCCGTGCTCTCGGGCCGAGCATCCACCACCAAGGCAGACGGAGCGTCGGTGGCGTCGTCAGAGCGCGGCATGGGAATGAGTACATCCAAAATACGGTCTTCCACCGCATCTTGAGCACGCTCACGCACCTTGGCCAAGGCGGCATCCCGGGTTTGTTTGACCGCCACCTCAGCCAAGTCACGGATGATGGTGTCCACGTCTTTGCCCACGTAGCCCACCTCGGTGAACTTGGTGGCCTCCACCTTGATGAAGGGCGCGTGAGCCAGCTTGGCCAAGCGGCGGGCGATTTCGGTTTTGCCCACGCCGGTGGG
>DDPM01000200.1:0-154 GCA_002342165.1 Hylemonella sp. UBA2468 | reverse complement strand
ACAGCGCGTTTGGCTTTGGCCTGACCCACAATAAAGCGGTCCAGCTCGGCAACTATGTCTTGGGGCGTAAGGGACGACATGTTCAGTCCAGCGTCTCGATGGTGTGGTTCATGTTGGTGTAGATGCACAGACCACCGGCAATTTCAAGCGAGCG
>DDPM01000025.1:3305-4555 GCA_002342165.1 Hylemonella sp. UBA2468 | reverse complement strand
GCCTGCGCAGCGGGTGCTGCACTAGGTTTAATAGCCGTTAAACAAAAAGTCTAATGCGCCCACAATAGTAGATTGATCTGCAGAAAGTGATGTAACTGGATCCTTGAGAATTCGTTGTGGAACCGATGCCATCTTAGGTGTTTCCATTACAAAACTTTGTTGGTGAAAGCTAAGCACTGGAGTTAATTGTTTCGGAAGTTTGACTTGAGGAAATTCCTCTATTTTGCGCAGCGGAACCACCACTCGGGTATCTAAGCCATCAAGTAAATCAGATTGCACATCAAGCAAAAATGGAATTGTCCTGGAGAGCGGGCCTGCATTAGCAAACACATCAAAGCGAGCCATTAAAAAGCTCTCCATTTCTCCAGAGGCAAGCCTTCCTTCTCCACAGTAGAGTTGTAAGCGCTTATATATTCAGCATGTTGCTCTTTCCAAGTACGGCTTTGTTCAAGTCGAACGACTTCGCGAAGATAAGCGTCACAAACTTTAGAAACATTGATGTTGAGTTGCTTTGCAGCATCCAGTACATCGATACTAAGACTCAGGTTGGTGGCTTTTTTGGTGGGTTGTGTGCTAAACATATATAAATTATGCGCATGGATAATGCGCAAATTTTAACCTAATAGCTTGAGCACATGGTCACACCGACATATTCATGATGTCGGTATAAGCCTGCACCATGCGGTTGCGCACATGCAGCGCAGACTGAAAGCCAATCTGGGCCTTTTGCATGGCCACCATGGTTTCTTCTAGGCTGACTTTAGGGTTTTCCATTTGCACTTCGCGCTGCAGGCGGCTGGCTTGGTTTTGGGCTTGACTCACCGAGTTCAGTGCTGACTTAAAAGCATCCGCAAACCCCTCTGTCTTGGCCACTTCGCCCGCTTGGCCTTTGGCATTTAAGGCGGATTTAACTCCGGCTGCGCCAACCAAGTTGCCCAGCTTGATACCGGGCAAGGTGGTGGTGGGTGAAAGTTTCATGTCCATGGGCCGAAATGCTATCGAGACCCTTAAAGGCAACTTTTATGAATTAAAGGGTGAAAGCCGGCCTTTATTGGGCTCTAGTTTTTGGGGGTGCTTCCAATAATCGGTCCATCTGAATCAACCACGGGCTACCTAAGCCTGTAAAGCCCAACACACCAAACATGGATGCTGCCACCACATTAACTGCCAACAATGCGGGAGACATCATTGACGCCAAGCCCATCAACCCCACGCTAGGGCAGCGCTGGGAGCGAATGGACCAGGGTGCC
>DDPM01000025.1:857-3294 GCA_002342165.1 Hylemonella sp. UBA2468 | reverse complement strand
CTGCGCTTGGCCGCTGGGGTAGCACTGCTGATTGCAGTAGGCATATTGGCTTTGGTGATGGGCCGCCAGCCCGATTGGCGCGTGTTGTACGCCAACCTGCCCGAAAAAGACGGCGGCGCCATCATTGCCCAGCTGACCACCATGAACGTGCCCTACAAATACACCGAAGGCGGCGGCGCCATCATGGTGCCGGCTGACAAAGTGCACGACACCCGCCTTAAGTTGGCCAGCCTGGGCTTGCCCAAGGGATCGGTTGCCGGATTTGAGCAAATGGACGCCAACCGCTTTGGCATGACGCAATTTCAAGAGCGTTTGTCCTTCCAGCGGGGGCTTGAAGGGGAGTTGACCCGATCGATTCAAGCCTTGTCTTCCGTGCAAAACGCCCGAGTGCATTTGGCACTGCCCAACCAAAACGGTTTTTTTAGGGAGCAGCAAAAGCCCTCAGCTTCGGTGCTGGTGAGCCTGCACCCAGGGCGTACCTTGGACCGCACGCAGTTGGCAGGCATTGTGCATTTGGTGGCCTCCAGCGTGCCCGAGCTCAGCCCCACTGCTGTGAGCGTGTTGGATGACAGCGGCAAACTTCTGTCCACCCCTGCTGAAAGCTTAGGAAGCGGCACCGGTGCAGACGCACAGCAATTGGCCTATGTGCAGCAAATAGAGGCGCTGTACACACGCCGCATCATGGACATTTTGGAGCCCGTGGTGGGGCGTAACAACATCAAAGCCCAAGTGACGGCAGAGGTGGATTTTTCGCAAACCGAACAAACCTCTGAGCAGCACCGCCCCAACCAAACGCAAGACGCAGGTGTCATACGCAGCCAACAAGTGGTGGAAACCAACAGCGGCACGCCCAGCCAGCCCTCTGGCGTGCCAGGGGCTGCCACCAACCAGCCGCCGGTGCCCGCGACAGCCCCCATCAACGGCCAGGCTCAGCCCCTGCAGGCTGCAGGCGGCGCGCAGGGCAGCACCAATATGCGCAAAGAGTCCATTACTAACTACGAAGTAGACAAAACCATCAAGGTGGTGAAGGCGGGTACCGGTGTGGTCAAGCGCTTGAGCGCAGCAGTGGTGGTGAACAACCTGAGCATCACCGACGAAAAAGGCAAAACCACCACCGCACCCCTGACCGAGCAGCAAATCCAAAAAATGACCGCCTTGGTGCGAGAAACCATAGGCTACAGCCAAGACCGTGGGGATTCGGTGAACCTCATGAACGCCCCGTTCACTAAAGAACTGGTGGTGGAGCCCAATATTCCACTTTGGAAAGACCCGCAAATTCAGGATTTGGCCCGCAGTGCCGCTTGGCCTTTGGCGGGCGTGCTGGCCAGTTTGTTGTTGGTGTTTGGCATGATCCGACCCGCCATTCGGGCGCTGAACCCACCGCCCACACCAGCCGAGCAAGCCCGAATTGACGCCATGGTGGCCGACGCAGAAGAGCGCCCGATGCTGGAAGCGCCCGAGGAACCCAAAGAGCCCGAAATTACCCAAGCCATGCTGGCCTTGGAAGAAGCCCGCAAACTGACCCGTGACAACCCCGCCGCCGTGGCCAACATTGTGAAGGCGTGGGTGAATGGCGAGCCGATTTCATGAAAATCGCCGATGATGTTGACGTAATCCACTTCACGTAAGAGCGAACCATGCCCCAAGAAGACGGAATCAACGACGCCGCCATTTTGCTCATGTCCATGGGCGAGGAGGAAGCGGCTGAAGTGTTCAAGCATTTGTCACCCAAAGAGGTGCAAAAGCTGGGTGAAGCCATCGCCAAAACCCGCGTCGTGCCCAAGGAAAAAGTGGAAGCCGTGGTGGACAAATTCATCGGCGTGGCGGCGTCCCAAAGCCTGCTGGTGTCCGACTCGGGCGATTACGTGCGCACGGTATTGAAGCGCGCCCTGGGCGACGACAAAGCCGCCTTATTAATTGACCGAATTTTGCAGGGTGGTGACGTTTCGGGCATTGAAAGCTTGAAGTGGATGGACCCCTTGTCCGTAGCCGAGCTGCTGCGCAACGAGCATCCCCAAATTGTGGCGGCGATTTTGGTGCACCTGGAGTTTGACCAAGCGGCCGATGTACTGAAGCACTTTACCGAGCGCCACCGCAATGAAGTGATGCTGCGTGTGGCCACCATGGAAGGTATTCAGCCCGTGGCCCTGAAAGACCTGAACGAGGTGCTTTACAAAGTGCTGGCGGGAGGCGACAAGGTGCGTAAGGCTTCTTTGGGCGGCGTGAAGACCGCTGCCGAAATGATCAACTTTTTGGGTGCCTCTATGGAAGGCGCGGTGCTCGACTCCATTCGGGGCTTTGACGCCGATTTAGCCCAGAAGATCATGGACAAGATGTTTGTGTTTGACGACGTCAGCAAACTGGACGACAAGGGCATCCAGCTGCTGCTGCGCGAAATCACTGCCGATTCTTTGTTGGTGGCGCTCAAAGGTTCGTC
>DDPM01000025.1:0-828 GCA_002342165.1 Hylemonella sp. UBA2468 | reverse complement strand
TTTTTGTCCAACATGTCCACCCGTGCGGCCGAAACCATGCGGGAAGATATGGAGTCGCAAGGGCCCATGCGCTTGTCAGAGGTGGAAGGCCAGCAAAAAGAAATCATCAAAGTGGTGCGCCGACTGGCCGATGAGGGCCAAATCATGTTGGCGGGCAGTGGCGGCGACGACGCCATGATCTAAGCCCATGCGAAATTTCAGCAAATTCATACCCGGTGAAGAGGTGGTGGACGCCGCCCGCTGGAGCTTTTCGGATGTTGAGGCCGACAAGCTCCTGAAGCAGGCAGAACTGCAAGCCCAGCTGAACGAAGAGTTGGCCCAAGCCGTTCGCGAAGAAGCCTATGCCGAGGGCTTCAAGCAGGGGCAGGACGCGACACGGCTAGAAGCGCAACAACAGATTGATGACTTTGTGGCCAGCCAAGGCCAAGAAAACGCCCGTTTGCTGGCTGAATTGTTGGAGTCCGCTAAGGCGCAGCTTGAGGCCGCCGAGCATGTGAGCGCGCACGGCGTGCTGGAGCTGGCCTGCGAAATTGCCCGCCATGTGGTGCGCCAAGAAGTCAACACCAACCCCAATGTGCTCATGCCCGTCATTCGTGAGGCACTGGAAACATTGTTTACCGACACCCGTGCCGTCACCCTGCGGCTGCACCCGCAAGACTTGGACATGTTGGAAGAGTCCCTCAAGACAGAGCATCCCAGTTTAAGTTTGACCTTTGTGGCCGACCCCGCACTGTTGCGCGGCGGTTGCCAAGTAGAGGCTGGCGGCACGTTTATTGACGGGCGCCTAGAGCGCAGGTGGTCCAACGCCTTGGCGCAACTGGGGTTTGA
>DDPM01000013.1:230-12291 GCA_002342165.1 Hylemonella sp. UBA2468 | reverse complement strand
TGTTTGGCCATGAATGCCGACCGCCTAGAGCCCGGCGAACGTTGCGCGTCCACAAGCAACCGCAACTTTGAAGGTCGCCAAGGCGCGGGTGGTCGCACCCATCTGGTCAGTCCCGCCATGGCCGCGGCTGCGGCGGTGTATGGACATTTTGTGGATGTGCGCAAGTTCATCTGAAACACCAGCTTTAAACCTCTCTATTAACAACACATGAAACCATTCACAGTGCACAAGGGCTTGGTCGCTCCGATGGATCGGGAGAACGTGGACACCGACGCCATCATTCCCAAACAATTTTTGAAGTCCATACGCAAAACCGGTTTTGGCCCTAACTTGTTTGACGAGTGGCGCTATCTGGACAAGGGGGAACCCGGCCAAGACCCCGATTCTCGCAAACCCAATCCAGACTTTGTACTCAACCAACCGCGCTATCAGGGCGCGTCCATCTTGCTGGCCCGAAAAAACTTTGGTTGTGGCTCCTCTCGAGAGCACGCGCCTTGGGCCTTAGACCAATACGGCTTCAGATGTGTGATTGCTCCCAGCTTTGCCGATATTTTTTTCAACAATTGTTTTAAAAACGGCCTGCTTCCGTTGGTACTGTCCGAGTCCATCATCGCCGGTCTGTTTAACGAATGTCTGGCGTTTCCAAGCTTTAGCCTTACTGTTGATCTAGAACGACAGGTGGTGGTCAAGCCCCAAGGTGAAGCACTTCCCTTTGAGGTTCAGGCATTTCGTCGTTATTGCCTGCTCAATGGGCTGGACGATATTGGCCTCACGTTGAGGCACAAAGACACCATTCAATCTTTTGAAGCCCAACGCTTGGCTCAAAAGCCTTGGTTGGCCCGGACCTTGCAGGCAGGCTGAACATGAAAATTGCTGTACTCCCCGGTGACGGCATCGGCACCGAAATCGTGGAACAAGCCGTCAGAGTGCTCAAGGCCTTGGACCTGAAGTTTGAAATGGAATTTGCGCCTGTAGGCGGCACGGCTTACGAATCTCACGGACACCCGCTGCCTCAGTCCACCCTAAAGCTGGCCCAGAACTGTGACGCCATTTTGTTTGGGGCTGTGGGCGACTGGAAATACGACCAGCTCGAGCGTCAGTTCCGCCCAGAGCAAGCCATTTTGGGTTTACGCAAACATTTAGGACTTTTTGCCAACTTTCGACCTGCCATTTGCTACGAAGAGTTGGTGGGCGCCTCCAGCCTCAAGCCTGAGCTGATTTCTGGACTGGACATTCTGATCATTCGCGAACTCACTGGCGATATTTACTTTGGTCAACCGCGCGGCAGAAGAATGGCAGTGGATGGGCACTTTCCGGGTGCGGAAGAAGCTTTTGACACCATGCGCTATTCGAAGCCTGAAATTGAGCGCATTGCGCATGTGGCGTTTCAAGCGGCACGCAAGCGCAGCAAAAAAGTAACCAGCGTGGACAAGGCCAATGTATTGGAGACTTTTCAGTTTTGGAAAGATGTGGTCACTGAAGTACACGCCCAATACCCCGACGTGGAGCTCGAGCACATGTACGTGGACAACGCGGCCATGCAACTGGTGCGCGCGCCTAAAAAACTAGATGTGGTGGTCACCGGCAATATGTTCGGCGACATTTTGTCGGACGAAGCCGCCATGTTGACGGGCTCTATTGGCATGTTGCCGTCGGCATCTTTGAACGACAAGCAGGTGGGCCTCTACGAGCCCAGCCATGGCAGCGCACCCGACATTGCCGGAAAAGGGGTAGCCAACCCGCTGGCCACAATTTTGTCGGCCGCCATGATGCTGCGTTTTTCCCTCAACCAAGCCGAGGCGGCCCAGCGGATCGAATCGGCGGTTAAAAAAGTGTTGGCTTCGGGCTTGCGCACCCCCGACATTTGGTCAGCGGGCACGCACAAGGTGGGCACCAAGGAAATGGGCGATGCCGTCGTGGCAGCCCTAGCAGTTCAGTAACTCGATTGATTCGATAATCAAAGGCAACGTGTCATGAGCAAGTTGGTGGGTTTCGTCGGTTGGCGCGGCATGGTGGGTTCGGTTCTGATGGACCGCATGACCCAAGAGCAAGACTTTGACCTGATAGAGCCCCTGTTTTTTTCCACCTCTAACGCTGGAGGCCCAGCACCTGCCCAAGCCAAAAACGAAACACGTTTGCAAGACGCTTTCCATATTGAGGACCTCAAGCGTTGCGACATCATCGTCACTGCCCAAGGTGGCGACTACACCTCAGAGGTGTTTCCCAAGCTGCGCCAATCGGGCTGGAAGGGCCACTGGATTGACGCGGCCTCCACACTGCGCATGCAAGATGACGCCGTCATTATTCTGGATCCCGTCAATTTGCCCGTCATTCAAAAAGCTTTAGCGCAAGGCGGTAACAACTGGGTCGGTGGGAACTGCACCGTCAGCTGCATGCTCATGGGGCTAGGGGCGCTCTTTAAGGCGGGCTTGGTGGAGTGGATGAGTACACAAACCTACCAAGCCGCGTCTGGCGGTGGTGCGCAGCACATGCGGGAGTTGCTCACGCAATACGGCACGCTGTATGCCGAGGTCAAAGCTTTGTTGGATGACCCCAAGAGTGCCATTCTGGAGATTGACCGCCTCGTGATTGCCAAGCAACGCAGCCTGCAAGGTCAAGAGATTGAGCATTTTGGCGTGCCCTTGGGCGGGTCCTTGATTCCATGGATCGACAAAGATTTAGGCCTAGGCAAGCAGCGCGAAGAAGCGGGTTGGGGCATGTCGCGAGAGGAGTGGAAAGGCATGGCCGAAACCAACAAAATTTTGGGTCAAGGCCCAGGATTTGGCACCGAGGCCATCCCCGTGGACGGCATTTGCGTTCGAGTGGGGGCCATGCGCTGCCACAGCCAAGCCCTAACATTTAAGCTTAAAAAAGATGTGCCCGTGGCGGACCTTGAGTCCATGATTGCCGCCGACAACCCATGGGTAAAGTTGGTGCCCAACACCCGAGAGACCTCGGTGCAAGACCTCACCCCTGTGGCAACCACCGGCACCTTGCGCATTCCGGTGGGACGTATCCGCAAAATGGCTATGGGCCCCCAATACATCAGCGCGTTTACGGTGGGTGACCAACTGCTTTGGGGGGCTGCAGAGCCATTACGCCGTATGCTGCGCATCTTGCTTGGCACTTGAAACTCCACCACAATCCAGCAACTTAACCCCACATGGTCCACCACACGATGTTCTTTTGCTTGACACCGAAGCGCGCTTTGGCCCGTGTGGTACCCAGTCTGTTACTGGTGGCCTTAGGTCTGGGAGTCACCAGCAACTCGGCATGGGCTCTCATGCTGGGGCGCAGCAAGGTGCTGTCTGCTTTGGGCGAGCCCCTTCGTGTGGAAGTGGATGTGTTGGACATCTCAGAAGATGAGTCTGCCACCCTGAAAGCGGGCATTGCATCGGCTGAGGCCTTTAAGTCAGCGGGCATCAACTTCAACCCGGTTTTGAATGGCTTGCAAGTCACTTTGCAGCGGCGCACAGATGGCTCGGCCTTTTTGAGCGTATTGGGCAGCGCACCGGTGAATGAATCGTTTGTGGATGTGATGCTGGAACTGAGCTGGAACGGTGGCCGCCAGATGCGCGATTACACCTTGCTCCTAGACCCCCCGCAGATCACGCAGCCGCCTCCCGTTGAACCGGTTCAAGCACAAACCCCCGTCGCATCAACTGCGCCAATCGCACCTGCCACTTCATCACCAGCCCAACCAGCCAACCAGCCCATCAAGCCAGCCGACCCAAATGCGGCAAGCAACGCTCTGGTCAAGGCTGCAGCCAAGGCGGAGGTCAGGTCCCCGTCAAATGCTGTTGGAGACGCTCAAGTGAAGGTCATTGCCGGTGACACTGCCGGAAAAATTGCCCGTGACCATCAGATTTCCGGATTTTCTTTGGACCAGATGTTGGTGGCCATGCAAAAAGCCAACCCTGAAGCCTTCATCAACAAAAACATCAATCGCTTGCGTGCTGGTGTGATTCTGAATCTGCCCTCAGAGGCTCAAGCCTCGGAGACTTCAGCTGAAGAAGCTCGCGACATAGTTCAAGCTCAAAGCAAAGACTTCAACATTTATCGCGAAAAATTGGCCGCATCTGCTCGCACCAATAAGCAAGATGGCCCCAGTCGAAGTGCTTCTGGGAGCATTCAAACTCAGGTTCAAGATCAAAAGAATGGCAATGCCTCGCCTGACAAGTTGATGTTGTCCAAAGGCGCTTTGGGCTCCAACTTGGCTGACCAGGTTGCCGAAAAACTGATCCAGCAAGAGCAAGCCCAAAAAGCACGGGAGCTTTCTAAAAACCTGGCCGATTTAGAAAAGCTCTCCAAAGAGGCCCAGGCGACCTTGCCCAATAAAGAAGTGGCAAATGGACAAACCAACAACGAAACCAAGCCCTCCGCCTCCACCACAACCTCCAACGCCACTCCTGCCGCTACTTCAGGGGTACCAGCAGCGTCAAACACATCAGACACTGCCGCCTCTTCAGCTTCTTCGACGCCTTCTCCTGAAACGCCACCCACATCTAAGCCTACAGCCCCTGCCGAGCAATTGACAGCCATACCGGCCATTTCCGGTGCGGCTACGCCACCTGCACCCGCCTCAAACGAAGATGCAGCTGAAGCCGATGTTTTGGACCGTGTGCTCAACGATCCCATGACCCCATTGCTCGCGGGTGGTTTGATTGCTGCCCTATTTGGCTTGGGCGTTTTCAAATTTATTCGAGCACGCGCCCGGCGCCATGCAGACGACAACCCTTTGCTGAGCCCTCCATCAGGTGCTGGCGGATCAGATTCAGGAACCGATGACTCCAACAGCTCTGCCTTGAAAGAGGTAAAAAAATCTATCGCGTTGTCCCAAGCCGACATCATGTTGACCTACGGACGCGAGGCTCAAGCCATTTTGCTGCTCAAGACCGCCATTGAGCAGGAGCCCGAACGTACGGAACTGCACCTCAAATTGGCGGGTATTTATGCCAAATCGGAGCAGGTGGCCGAATTTGAGCAAGTGGCACTGCAAGTTCAGACCATCACCGGCAGTTCCGGCGCAGACTGGGAGGCCATCTGCAGCCTGGGCCGGGCGCTGGATTCACAAAATCCGCTGTACTTCAATGGCGTCACACCCATGCCATTAGCTGCAGAAACGCCTGACTCAGATACAGAGCCCCGGGAGGACGACGCGCCTGAGGATCCACCAGAGGTCGCTCCTGAGAAAGTCAGTACCCAGGACGAAGAGGACATCATTGACCGGCCCCCAATGGACAACCAAAGCCTGGAAGACATGCTCAACGCCCTGCCCGATATGGACTTAAACACATCGGACCTGGATTCTGCAGACCTTGAAGCTGAAGTTGCCGAGCAGGCGGCGACGCCAGCCGCTGAACCTGCGGAATTTGATATGAGCGCCATTTCGCTGGATTTGGCTTTGCCGTCGTCCGGCGAAGCTGCCGACTCTGACCAGCAAGCGCTTGAAACCAAGTTGGCTTTGGCAGAGGAGTTCAATGCCATTGGTGACGTGGAAGGTGCACGCACCATGATTGAAGACATCATTGCCCAAGCTTCGGGCGACATGAAAGCCAAGGCCGAAGCAGCCTTGAGCAAATTAGGCTGAACTCACAGCTGAAAGAAAGTCCGGCAAGATGACCCTAAGGGTAGCCATGGGGGTGTCCTACAACGGGCAAGCTTATGAAGGTTGGCAAAGCCAACTCTCGAACCGCACCATTCAAGACCAGCTCGAGCTGGCCCTTGGCAAATTTGCTCATGTGCCTAAGGTTTCTACGCTTTGCGCAGGCCGCACTGATGCGGGGGTGCACGGGCTGATGCAAGTGGTGCATTTTGATACCGATGCCGAACGCCCCATTCAGGGCTGGGTCAGGGGTACGAACAGTTTTTTGCCCCCAGACATTTCCGTGCAATGGGCCCAACTGGTGCCCCCGACATTTCACTGCCGCGCCAGCGCCGTGTCCAGGCGTTACGCCTATGTATTGTTGGATTCACCCGTAAGGCCCAGTGTAGAGCAAGGCCGCGTGGGCTGGGTGTTTCAGCCCTTGAACCTATTGGCCATGCAGCAAGCCGCTGCAAAGCTCATTGGGGAACATGATTTTTCGTCATTTCGGGCCTCAGCATGTCAAGCGCTTTCGCCCGTTAAAGAGCTCAAGAGCCTCAACATCAGTAGACGCGGCGCGTACTGGCGCTTTGAGTTTGAGGCCAATGCCTTTCTGCACCATATGATTCGCAATATCATGGGCTGTTTGGTGTTCATTGGGCAAGGTCGCCAATCCCCTGAATGGATGGCTGAGGTTCTGGCTGCCCGCAATCGTGACGCCGCCGCCCCAACCTTCACCCCAGATGGGCTGTATTTTTTGGGTCCGCGCTATGAAAGCCATTGGGGCCTTCCCGATCGCACCCCTGCGTATGATTGGTTGCCATGAGCATTTTGCTTTCACCCAGCCGCACCCGCATCAAGATTTGTGGGCTTACCCGCGAAGCCGATGTGGACGCCGCCGTTCACGCCGGAGTGGATGCCATTGGCTTCGTACTCTACCCCCCGAGCCCCCGAGCCGTGAGTGCAGAGCGTGCTGGCCAACTGGCTCGGCGCTTACCCCCCTTCGTCACGCCCGTGCTGTTGTTTGTCAACCCCGACCCGAAAGAGGTGCACGCCGCGTGTTCCCAGGTTCAAGGCGCCACCTTGCAGTTTCATGGCGATGAAACGCAAGAGTTCTGCTTGCAGTTTCAACACAGCCTGCACCAACCCTTTTTAAAGGCGGCCAGAATCCCCCTAGGTGGCGCTGGTAATGCTTTTGACCTTCTAGAATACGTATCTTTGTATTCAGCAGCCCAAGCCTTGCTTCTTGACGCTCATGTTGAGGGCTTTGGCGGCGGCGGTCAGGCATTCGATTGGTCACTTCTTCCACAAAACGTCAACGCTCACCTCGTCTTGAGTGGTGGTCTCAACGCAGCCAATGTGACTGAAGGCATTCGCCATCTTAGGCCCAAATGTCTTTCGCTCGGGGTGGATGTGAGCTCCGGGGTGGAAGCGATGGGCGCTGATGGCCTGGTGCAAAAAGGCCTAAAAGACGCCGAAAAAATTGCTCAGTTTGTCGCTGCCGTCAGAGCAGCAGACCTACACACTTGAAATGAAACCCATGCTTGATTACCAACAACCCGATGCCTCTGGCCATTTTGGCATGTACGGAGGCAGCTTCGTCAGCGAAACCCTCACTCACGCCATTGAGCAATTGCGTGAAGCCTATGCCCGTTACCAGCACGACCCCGAATTCTTAGCCGAATTCAAAAATGAACTCGCCCATTTTGTGGGCCGCCCCTCTCCCATCTATCACGCTGCTCGTATGAGCCAAGAACAGGGAGGAGCGCAAATTTTTCTCAAGCGCGAAGACCTTAACCATACCGGCGCACACAAAATCAACAACACCATCGGGCAGGCCATGTTGGCGCGCCGCATGGGCAAAACCCGCATCATTGCCGAAACAGGTGCGGGCCAGCACGGCGTGGCTACGGCCACCATCTGCGCGCGTTACGGCCTGGAGTGTGTGGTGTACATGGGCAGCGAGGACGTCAAACGCCAAAGCCCCAATGTGTACCGCATGAAGTTGCTTGGCGCTAGGGTCATCCCCGTGGAAAGCGGTAGTAAAACACTGAAAGACGCCCTTAACGAGGCCATGCGCGACTGGGTGGCCAATGTAGACAACACCTTCTATATCATTGGCACAGTCGCAGGTCCACACCCCTACCCCATGATCGTTCGGGATTTTCAGAGCGTGATTGGCGAAGAGTGCGTGGTGCAAATGCCCGACATGCTCAAGCGCACGGGTTGCACGAGCCCACAACCCGATGCAGTGCTGGCCTGCGTGGGCGGCGGCAGCAACGCCATGGGTATTTTTTACCCTTACATTTCTTTTGATCAAACTCGATTGATTGGCGTAGAAGCCGCAGGCGAAGGCCTAGAAAGTGGTCACCACTCTGCGTCGCTGCAGCGCGGCAGTCCTGGCGTGTTGCATGGCAACCGCACCTATGTGCTCCAAAATGAGGATGGTCAAGTCACCGAAACCCACAGCATCAGCGCGGGGCTGGACTACCCGGGCGTGGGACCTGAACACGCTTTTCTTAAAGATATAGGACGGGCCGAGTACGTGGGCATTACCGACGATGAAGCGCTGCAGGCCTTTCATTATTTGTGCCTTACCGAAGGCATCATTCCGGCACTGGAGTCCAGCCACGCCATTGCTTATGCCATGAAACTGGCCAAAACCATGAGACCCGATCAGTCTATTTTGGTCAACCTTTCGGGCCGTGGAGACAAAGACATTGGCACCGTGGCTGACTTGAGTCAAGCTGATTTTTACTGTCGCCCCAGCTGCCAGGGACAAGCGGTTAAGGGCGGTGCACCACAGCCTGGCTCTGTCATCTCCATCAAACCCGTTTCTGCCTCATGAGTCGCATTTCCCAAACCTTTGCCAGGCTTCAGTCTGAAGGCCAAAAAGCCCTGATCCCGTTTGTAACGGCTGGCTTTCCCTTCCCAGACATCACGCCAGAGCTCATGCATGGCATGGTGCAGGCAGGGGCTGATGTGATTGAGTTGGGCGTGCCTTTTTCGGACCCGAGTGCCGATGGCCCGGTTATTCAAGCTGCCGGAGACCGCGCATTGGCCGCAGGTGTGGGCTTGCGCCAAGTCATTGACATGGTGCGTGCGTTTCGCAAAACCAACCAACACACCCCGGTGGTGCTGATGGGCTACGCCAACCCCATTGAACGTTACAACCAATTGCATGCGGACCGCTTTGTGCCAGACGCTGCAGATGCCGGTGTAGACGGGGTGTTGGTGGTGGACTACCCGCCAGAAGAATGCACCGAATTTGCCGCCTTGCTCAAACAGCATGGGCTGGACCTCATTTTTCTGCTGGCTCCCACCAGCACCGATGCCCGCATAGCCCAGGTCGCCAAGGTGGCCAGTGGCTATGTGTATTACGTATCACTCAAAGGCGTGACCGGCTCAGGCGCTTTGGACACTGCCGCTGTAGAGGCCATGCTGCCGCGCATCAGGCAGCATGTTCACATTCCGGTGGGTGTGGGATTTGGCATTCGTGATGCCCAAACTGCTCAAGCTATAGGCCGCGTGGCCGATGCGGTGGTCATTGGCAGCAAGATCATTCAGTTGATTTCTGATGTGCCACGAGACCAAGTGGTGACACTAGCGCGCGATTTTCTAAAAGACATTCGCTTGGCCTTATCCAACCCAAGGACCTGAACATGAGCTGGCTTGAAAAACTGCTGCCTCCCAAAATTCAACACACCGATCCAGCTGACCGCCGTACGGTGCCCGAAGGTTTGTGGATCAAATGCCCCAGTTGTGAAAGCGTGTTGTACAAAACCGATCTGGAGCAAAACCAAAATGTTTGCCCCACTTGCAGCCACCACCACCGCATCAGCGCCCGCGGTCGGTTGAATGCCTTTTTGGATGGCGAAGGCCGCTACGAAATTGGTCAAGAAGTGGTGCCAGTGGATGCCTTGAAATTCAAAGACAGTCGCAAATACCCTGAACGCCTCAAAGAAGCCATGGACAGCACCGGTGAGACCGATGCTTTGGTGGTCATGGGCGGCGCCGTGCACAACATTTCCTTGGTCGTCGCTTGCTTTGAATTCGGATTTATGGGCGGCAGCATGGGCTCGGTGGTGGGCGAGCGCTTTGTGCGTGGCGTGGAAACTGCCATTGAGCAAAAAGTGCCTTTCGTGTGCTTTACCTCCACCGGAGGTGCCCGCATGCAAGAAGGTTTGTTATCGCTGATGCAAATGGCCAAAACCAACGCTGCCTTGACGCGCTTGGCCCAAAAGGGCTTACCCTATATCAGCGTGTTAACCGATCCCACCATGGGTGGCGTCAGCGCAGGTTTTGCTTTTTTGGGCGATGTGGTCATGGCCGAGCCTAAAGCCTTGATTGGGTTTGCAGGCCCCAGGGTGATTGAGTCTACGGTACGTGTGACGTTGCCCGAGGGCTTTCAACGCTCTGAGTTTTTGCAGCAAAAAGGCGCCATAGATCTGATTTGCGACCGCCGGGAACTGCGTAAGACCACTGCTAATACGTTGGCCATGTTGTTGCGCCAACCCGCTGACGCGGTAAGCTGACCACTTAACCTCAGCGGCTAGAACAACACGCTGGCCTGCACGTGGCCCAGCACAATAGCGAGCACCTGCAACAGCAGTAAAAGCACCAAGGGCGACAAATCCAATCCGCCCACCAACGGCATCCAGCGGCGAATTGGCATTAAGGGTGGAGTCACCAAACGCTCAATCACATGCGCCAGCAGGTTTTGGCCCTGAATCCAAGACATGAGCACGTAAACAATCACCAAGCCGGTCAAGGCTGAAATAGCCAAACGCAACAAGCCGAACAATGCCAACCAGAACACCGAGCCCCATGGTGCCAAAAATTCTGTCAGAGCCCAAAGCACAACGAATTGCAGCAACTCCACCAGGTAAGTACCCAACAGGCTGGACGTGTCCAGTGGCCCCACGGAGGGCACCAAACGCCTTAAAGGAAGCACCAACCAGTCGGTGAGTACCAAAACAAAACGGGCCAAAGGGTTACCCGAACGGGCCGACATGGGGATGCTGAGAAATTGCATATAGCAGCGCAGGAGGCAAGCACCCCCTATCAAACCGCAAACCACCTCAAGCAGCAAAGACAAGATCTGAAACAGCATGGCACGACCCAATATGAAGCGCCTCATCATACCGTCAGTAAAATGACTTCATAACTGTTTAAACACAATGCCTGACCACTCCACATCTTTAGCGGGTTCGCCCGAATCCCATGCCTCTGGCACTTTTGACGACAACCAGCTGATTGCAGAGCGGCGCGACAAACTTCAAACCCTGAGGGATCAGGCCAAGTCTCAGGGCACGCCAGTTTTTCCTAATGACTTCAAGCCCACCCACCGTGCAGCAGCCTTATTGGCAGCCTACGGCGAGCATCCTGCCGAAGAGCTCAAGGCCCAAGACGTTCCAGCAAAAGTGGCCGGGCGCGTCATGCTCAAGCGGGTCATGGGCAAAGCCAGCTTCATCACCTTGCAAGACAGCACTGGACGGATTCAGGTTTACGTCAAGCAGGAAGAAGTGGGCGAATCGGTTTACGAATCCTTCAAACACTGGGATTTGGGCGACATCGTGGCCGCCGAGGGGAGCTTGTTTAAAACCAAAACGGGTGAATTGTCTGTGCACGCGCATACAGTAAGACTGCTGACCAAAAGCCTGCGCCCCCTGCCCGACAAGTTTCATGGAGTGCATGACCAAGAGCTGAAGTACCGCCAACGCTACGTGGACCTCATGACCGACGAACACACGCGTCAAAGGTTTGTGGCCCGCAGCAAAGCCGTGACCAGCATTCGCGAATACATGGTCTCGCACGACTTTCTGGAAGTTGAAACGCCCATGTTGCACCCCATTCCTGGAGGGGCCAACGCCCGCCCGTTTGAGACGCATCACAACGCTTTAGACCAGCAAATGTTTTTGCGTATTGCCCCGGAGCTCTACTTGAAACGCTTGGTGGTGGGTGGCTTTGAGCGAGTGTTTGAAATCAACCGCAACTTTCGCAATGAAGGCATTTCGGTGCGACACAACCCCGAATTCACCATGATGGAGTTTTATGCAGCTTACTGGGACTATCAAGACCTGATGACATTTACCGAAAGTCTGGTAAGACATGCCGCCATGCATTCGGTAGGCACCTTGCAGCTCAGCTATGCCAACCAGCCGGTCGATTTGGCTCAGCCTTTTGAACGCCTCACCATCCGCGAAGCCATTGTGAAATACACCGATGCAGGTGACCAAGTGGACAACTCCGATTGGCTTATTCAAGCCTTGACCCAACTGGGCATGANNNCGATGCCAAACGCCGCCTGAGCGACAAGAGCTTGCCTGCCCTGCAGGTGTTGTACTTTGAAGAATCGGTGGAAAGCCAGCTGTGGCAACCCACCTTTATTTGTGAGCATCCGGTTGAAATTTCACCTTTGGCCCGAGAAAGCGATACCCGCCCAGGCGTGACCGAACGTTTTGAGCTCTACATCAC
>DDPM01000013.1:0-137 GCA_002342165.1 Hylemonella sp. UBA2468 | reverse complement strand
GCGCAACACAGCGGGGACGACGAAGCCATGCACTTTGACCACGACTTTGTGCGCGCCTTAGAGTACGGCATGCCCCCCACGGGTGGCTGCGGTATCGGCATAGACCGCCTGATGATGCTGCTGACCGACAGCCCCAG
>DDPM01000141.1 GCA_002342165.1 Hylemonella sp. UBA2468 | reverse complement strand
GGGGTGAAGTCCACCAAGCGTTTGACAAAGTTAAAACGCACGCCGCGCACGCCTGAAGCGTGCAGGGTGTGAAGCTCTTGATCGGTGACGCTGCGTTTGACGGTAGCCACACCCCGGGCTTTNNCCGCCCGAGGCCTGCATGGCATCCACCAGTGCACGGTTGTCCGCACCATGGCAGGTGGCTTGTACGATCACATTGCGTGAAAAGCCCAAGTGGTCGCGCAAGGCAAACAATTGCTCTTTGGTGGCATCGCAAGGGGTGTACTTGCGTTCTTCAGCGTAGGGAAACACATTGGCCGGACCAAATACATGGCAATGCGAATCGACAGCGCCCTGAGGGAGTTTGAATTCCGGTTTGCTGGGGCCTGAATACCAATCCAACCAACCAGGCGTTTTTGTGAATGACATGGCTTTACCTTAAAAATCAATCGGGTTTGATGTTGGCCTCTCGCACCAATTTTTCGTAGCGCACACGTTCCGAGCGGATCAATGCGCCAAACTGGGCCGAACTGGCGGGTATGACCTCTCCCCCCACCTGGGACATGCGGTCTCGCACCTCTTTGGTCTGAAGGGCCTTTTGTGACTCCGCATGCAACAACTCCACGATGGCCTTGGGCGTGGCCGCAGGGGCCACCAAGCCATACCAAACCGAGGCCTCAAAGCCCGCAAACCCTGATTCTGCAATGGTGGGCACATCGGGGAAGTTGGTAGAACGGTTGGCGCTTAACACGGCCAGCAATTTGAGTTTGCCGTTGCGCACATGGGGCAAGGCTTCAAGGGCATTGACAGCCAACAAGGGCAATTGCCCGCCAATCACATCGGTGATGGCTTGAGAACCGCCTTTATAGGGAATGTGCTGCAAGGAAATGCCTGCAGCACGCTCAAAAAACTCTACCGCCATGTGAGGCGTAGACCCATTGCCAGGTGAGGCAAACGCAAATTGGTTGGGCTTGTCTTTTGCCAAAGCAATCAACTGAGCCAGCGTCTGAAAGGGAGCTTGCGGGTTCACCGCAATCACCACGGGCACCCGACCAATCAGGGCGATGGGTACCAAGTCTTTCTCGGCATCAAAAGGTGCTGGCTGGAACAGCGCCATGTTGGCCGCCAGCGCATTGGCCGCCAACATGAGGGTGTAGCCATCGGCCGGCGCATCGATGACAGACTTCACGGCAATATTGGTGCCAGCACCGGGTTTGTTCTCCACCACGAAGGGCTGACCCATTGAATTTTGAAGGGCTTGGCCAACGGTACGAGCCACCAGATCCACCGCACCACCGGCCGAATAGCCCACCACAATTTTGACGGGCTTGACAGGGTAGTTTTGAGCATGGCCCGCCACCAAGGCAAAGACCAAACCCAACGCGAAAACCATTTGGATGTAAAGCTTCTTCATAAACTGTCCTTACTTTTGAACTTCAACCGTGCCACGCAGGCCCGCTTGCGCACTGAGGGTCTTCAATAGACCACTGGTCTGGGCCTGACGAGCAAATTCCTTCAAAAAGGGAGCCGCCGAATCACGACCTTTGGGCACCGCAATCGCCAAATGCTCCAAGCCCCAACGGCCCTCCAAAATACGAAAGCCAGGTAAGCCATCGGCCATTTCATTCAAGATGGCCTTGTTGGTGGCAAAGGCATCGAGTTGTTGTTGCTTGAGTTGTTCAGAGGCCACCTGCAAAGACGCTGCGGGCACCACCTTGGCACTGCGGTAGAGGCGACCCAAGGTGCCCTGTGAAGTGCTGCCTTGGCTCACCCCAATCCGACGTCCTAATTTGTCGACATCGGACAGACTTTGAATCGGAGAGTTGGGCCCGACCAGATAGCCCAACTCAAGGTCAACCAGGGGCTCAGTAAATTGCACCAGCTTGGCCCGTTCCGCAGAGGCATTGGTGAAGGTGAAATCCACTTCACCTCGGGTTAAGCCGTCCACCACTTCAGCCACGCGCTTGTACTCCACAATTTGAACGGGCACCCCCAGTTGACGCGCCAACTCACGGCCCAGCCCAATCGACACCCCCACTTTTTGACCCTGCGCATCCAACACCATAGACGTAGGGCTGCCCATGTAAACACCCACGCGCAAAGTTCCGCTTGGGGCCAGAGTTTGGCGGGTTTGAACATCAGGCCCAGTGGTGGCACAGGCCACCAACAGCAAGCCCAGGCCCAGGGTAAATAAACGTCGCATCATGATGGATCTGCCTCAAAAATCAGTCGATGTACTTCAGGCCCAATTTGGCCAAAGGTTCTCTGAAGTTGTACATGTCCAAGCCCAAAACGCCCGAGGCCAACTTGGCGCGTTTTTCACCTTCGTTGGACTCGCGTGCTTGCGCGGCATCGGCCACCGACTGGGCAAACGCTGCGGGCACAGCTACAACACCGTCGTCATCCGCCACGATCACATCTCCGGGATTGATGGTCACACCAGCGCACACCACCGGAATGTTGACAGATCCCAAGGTCGCCTTGATGGTGCCTTTGGCGCTGATGGCGCGGCTCCAAACCGGAAATCCCATTTGTTTGAGTTCTTTCACGTCGCGGCAACCGCCCTCAATGATCAGGGCGCGCGCGCCTTGCGCTTTAAATGAAGTCGCCAACAGGTCGCCAAAAAAACCATCGGTGTTGTCGGCACTGCAAGCGGCCACCACAATATCACCCGGCTGAATTTGCTCGGCCACCACATG
>DDPM01000017.1:7562-7755 GCA_002342165.1 Hylemonella sp. UBA2468 | reverse complement strand
AATGGTGTTGGACATAAACGCTGGATCAACCAAAGTGGCAGATGTAGTGGTAGGCCTCAAACCCCTCGGTCACGCGGATCTGGAACTTGGCGTTGCCCGGTACGTTGAATTTTTCTCCCTCGTTGGAGCGCACCCAAGTGTCAGAACCGTCGAGCTTGTATTCGCAGCTGCCCCCGACGCACTCCATGATCTC
>DDPM01000017.1:0-7545 GCA_002342165.1 Hylemonella sp. UBA2468 | reverse complement strand
CAAAGTACACATTGGCTTGAGGTTTAACGCTGACGTTATGGATAAGGGGGTGGGTTGGGGGGGTCATTGGTGCCGTTCACTTGTGCTTTGAGTTGAATCGATTTTAGGTGATGCATTTTTTAGGCCTTACCTTCTATGCGTTGCGCCCAGAGGGCTGCGTCAAACCCTACGCTCACAGAACCATCTGGCCAACAGACCACCGGGCGCTTGATGACGCTGGGCTGGCTTTGCATCAGCTTCATGGCGCTGGCAGCGTCTATTACAGCCTGCTGAACAGCTGGATCCAACTTGCGCCAGGTGGTGCCTTTGCGGTTGATCAAGGGCTCCCAGCCTAGAGCATGTGCCCAAGTTGCAAGGCCGTCTGTTTGGACCCCTTGTTTTTTAAAGTCCCAAAACACCACCTCTATCCTCCGATCGGCCAACCAAGAGCGGGCTTTTTTGACAGTGTCGCAATTGGTAATGCCGTACATCGTGACCATGGCAGTGGAGCGGGCGGGTGTGGTGAGCGTCATGAGTGACAATCTTGCCACGTATGACCCTGAAGTTTTCCCAACTTGGCGATTGGCTCAGCCATTGCGAGCGCTTGCACCCCAGCACGATCGACATGGGCTTAGACCGCGTGAGGCAAGTGGCCCAGCGCATGGGTTTGCATGTGAGCTGTCCTGTCATTACGGTGGCTGGCACCAACGGCAAGGGTTCCACCTGCGCCATGCTCGAATCCATTCTGTTGCAAGCGGGGTACCGCACGGGGGTCTACACCTCCCCCCATTTGGTGCATTTTGAGGAGCGTTTGCGCCTGCAGGGTCAAATGGTGCAGGGTACTGAGCTGTTGACCTCTTTTGAGCGGGTAGAGCAAGCACGTACGGATCACACCCTCTCGCTCACTTATTTTGAATTCACCACGCTGGCCATACTGGACTGCATGAGCCGTCAAGCCTTGGACGTGGCCATTTTGGAAGTGGGCTTAGGCGGGCGGCTGGACGCTGTGAACATTTTGGACCCCGACTGCGCCATCATCACCAGCATTGATTTGGACCATATGGAGTTTTTGGGACCAGACCGAGAGTCTATTGGCCGTGAAAAGGCCGGCATCATGCGCGCGGGTATACCTGTGGTGGTGAGCGACCCCATGCCCCCCCAAAGCGTGCTCAACCATGCGCAAGCAGTAGGCGCTGATCTATGGCGTTTGGGGCATGACTTCCATTTTTCGGGTGATGCACAGCAATGGGGTTGGAGCACCACCGCTGAAAAAGGCTCGCGCCGCTACAGCGGCTTGGCCTACCCTGCTTTGCGGGGCGCCAATCAGTTGCTCAACGCCTCGGGGGTTTTAGCCGCCTTGTCTGCGTTACGAGACAGGCTGCCCGTGACTGCTCAAGCGGTACGCAACGGTTTGGCCATGGTGGAATTGCCCGGGCGCTTTCAAATGGTGCCGGGCCAGCCTACACTGGTGTTGGATGTGGCGCACAACCCCCATTCCATGGCGGCCTTGGCGGTCAATCTGGACGCCATGGGGTTTTATCCTGCGACGCACGCGGTGTTTGGGGCTATGGCGGATAAAGATTTATCCACCATGCTTAAAAAGCTCATGCCCTTGGTCGAACATTGGTACTTCACCGACTTGCCCACGCCGCGCGCAGCCAAGGCGCAAGATTTGATGAGCCAATGTCAGGCCATGAGCACCCACAAAGACGTGACGTGGTCCACATTTGAAAACCCCATGCAAGCACTGGAAGCGGCCATGAGGTCTGCAGACCCGGCAGATAGAATTGTGGTGTTTGGCTCTTTTTACTCGGTAGGCGGGGTGCTCAAGCAAGGCTTGCCTAAACTTCAGGCTCAACATTTGAACGTTTCTGCCCCACCACCCTCGCAAACTTAATCAGAAGACTTCAGCACGACATGGCCTTTTTCAAGTTTCGCAAAGCTTCAGAGTCTTCACCTGAGGAGGCTCAAACCACAGAACCGGTTGAAGTCATGCGCAAACGTGCACGCCATCGACTTATGGGGGCGGTGGTGTTGGTGCTCACGGCTGTGGTGGTGTTTCCCTTGCTGGTGGACAAGCAGCCGCGACCCGTT
The DNA here is from genome assembly GCA_002342165.1 of Hylemonella sp. UBA2468. GTDB lineage: Bacteria > Pseudomonadota > Gammaproteobacteria > Burkholderiales > Burkholderiaceae_C > Hylemonella. The sequence goes on along the minus strand of DDPM01000017.1, from coordinate 5,472 downwards.
GCGGTGGATATTCCTATCGAAATCCCAGACAAAAACAAAGTTCGCCCTCTAGAGACTGAAGTGGCAGAGGCGCAAAAAGACTCTCAAAAGATCGCCCCTGTGGCCCCTGAAACCTCAAGCCCAAGTGCGCCGGCTGCCAGTGCTGCACCAGCTCCACCCGAGGCTACAGTGAGCGCGCCCGTTGCCAAAGTGGAAGAAGTGTTGGCCACTTCTGAATCCAAAGCTAAAGAAGCGGCCCGGGCAGAAGCTTTGTTGGCTGGCAAAGAGCCATCAAACAAAGAGACTGCAAATAAAGAGACTTCTAATAAAGACACCCCAGCCAACGGCGAGCGCTTCATTGTTCAGTTTGGGGCCTATGCTGAAAACGATAAGGCGCAAGAGGCCCGGCGCAAGGTCGAAAGCACGGGACTTAAAACATACACCCACGTGATCGAAACCAAAGAAGGGCGACGTATCCGTACGCGTGTGGGGCCTTTTGCCTCCAAAGCCGAGGCTGAGCAGGCGGCCGATAAGATCAAAAAACTTGATCTTCCCGTGACCATTTTGAAGCTGTGACCCATCTGCAATTGAGCCTGATCCCCTATGTTGGCTGTTGACTGGGCCTTTGCGGCAGTGATGCTTTTGTCCCTGCTGGTAGGGGCGGTTCGGGGCTTGGTGCATGAGGTGTTGTCCCTTATGTCCTGGGTTGCGGGCTTTTTACTGGCGCAGTGGTTTGCGCCCGCTGTGGGCAATTGGTTGCCCATGGCCGGTGCCAGCGACATGATCCGTTATGCCGCAGGTTTTTTGATGGTGTTCATATGCGTCATGTTGCTCACCGGCTTGTTGTCGTTTGTTTTGAAAAAAGCCCTGTCTTCGGTAGGTTTGCGCCCTGTGGATCGGGTGCTGGGCTCTTTGTTTGGTGGCATGCGCGGTTTGATTTTGGTGTGGGCAGCAACCGTGGTGGTGAGCATGACGCCGCTAAAGACCAGCGACTGGTGGCGTGAGTCCCAAGCTGTAGCCTTGTCCGTTGGATCTTTGCAGCGCGTCAAGCCCCTGTTGCCGCAAGAGTTTGCAAAATACATACCCTAAACAACCTGTCTGGATCGCCCCATGTGTGGAATTGTTGGTTTGGTCAGTCAAGTGCCGGTCAATCAGACCATCTATGACAGCCTATTGCTGTTGCAGCACCGTGGCCAAGATGCTGCGGGCATCGTGACCCAGCAAGAGCGCAAGTTTTTCATGCACAAGGCCAAGGGCATGGTCAAAGACGTGTTTCGCACCCGCAACATGCGCGCCTTGCCCGGCAACTGCGGCTTGGGGCAAGTGCGCTACCCCACGGCCGGCAATGCGTTTAGCGAAGAAGAGGCCCAACCGTTTTACGTCAACGCGCCGTTTGGCATTGTGTTGGTGCACAACGGCAACCTCACCAATGCCCAAGATTTAAAACTCGAACTCTTTCACAACGACCATCGCCATATCAACACCGAGAGTGACTCTGAGGTGCTCATCAATGTGTTGGCTGACGAGCTCGAAAAATCGACCCGCGGTAAAACCTTCACCACCGAGGGCGTGTTTGCTGCGGTGCGGCAGGTGCACAAGCGTATTCGGGGTTCTTATGCGGTGATCGCCCTGATTGCGGGGTATGGCGTGCTGGCTTTTCGCGACCCCTTTGGTATTCGCCCCCTGTGCATGGGGCGCAACCAAGCCCAAAGCGTCATGCTGGCCAGCGAGTCGGTGGTGCTCGAAGGCACCGGCCACGCTTACGAGCGCGACATTGCGCCAGGCGAAGCCGTGTTTGCGAGCTTAGACGGCCAAGTGTCTGCGCAGCAATGCGCCGAACATCCTAGCTTGCACCCCTGCATTTTTGAATATGTGTATCTGGCCCGCCCAGACTCGGTCATGGACGGTATTTCGGTCAATCAAGCCCGCTTGAATTTGGGCGAAGCCCTGGCTCGCCGGGTCATTTCTACCGTCCCACCTTCAGAAATTGATGTGGTCATCCCCATTCCGGAATCCAGCCGACCCAGCGCCACCCAATTGGCCCAGTTACTGGGCCTGACGTACCGCGAAGGCTTTGTCAAAAACCGCTACGTGGGCCGCACCTTCATCATGCCCGGGCAAGCCATTCGCAAAAGATCAGTGCGTCAAAAATTGAATGTGATTGCCAGCGAATTCAAAGACCGCAATGTGCTGCTGGTGGACGACTCCATCGTGCGTGGCACCACCAGTCAGGAAATCGTGCAAATGGCGCGTGACGCGGGTGCCCGCAAGGTGTACTTGGCAAGTGCCGCCCCGCCCGTGCGCTACCCCAATGTTTACGGCATAGACATGCCGACCGTGGACGAACTGGTGGCTCATGGCCGCACCGTGGAAGAGATCCGCCAAATTATTGGGTGCGATGCGCTCATTTACCAAGACGTGGACGGTATGAAAGAAGCCATAGGTTCGCTCAACCCCCAAGTGCAGGGGTTTGATGCCTCTTGTTTTGATGGGGTCTACGTCACGGGCGATATTCAGGCGGAAGACATTGCCCGCATGAATGCCCACAGGGTCAAGGGCGAGGAGTTGGATTCCGACACCTCGCGTTTGGCGCTACCCAACCAACAGGGAGACTGAACATGGCCAAAACTTCATCCAAAGCCAACTCCAACACCCACCCCTTGCACATCAACACACTTGCTGTGCGTGAGGCGGTCGAGCGCAGTCAATATGGAGAAAACTCCGAGGCGCTTTACCTCACCAGCAGTTTTGTGCAACCAGACGCTGCCACTGCGGCCCGCCGCTTTGCGGGGGAGGAGGAGGGTTACATCTATTCTAGGTTCACCAACCCCACCGTGGTGAGCATGGAACGCCGCTTGGCCGCGCTAGAAGGTACAGAGGCTTGCATCGCCACCAGCTCTGGCATGGCCGCCATCTTGACCATGTGCCTGGGCCTCCTTAAGGCGGGCGACCATGTGGTGTGTTCGCAGTCGGTGTTTGGCTCCACCATCAAACTCATTGCCAGCGAAATGGGCAAGTTTGGTGTGCAAAGCACCTTTGTCGCTCAAACCGATTTGGCCCAGTGGCAAAACGCCATTCGCCCCAACACCAAAATCTTATTTGCCGAAACCCCCACTAACCCGCTGACCGAGGTGTGTGACATCAAGGCCTTGGCGGACATGGCCCATAAGGCAGGTGCCTGGTTGGCGGTAGACAACTGTTTTTGCTCACCGGCCTTACAGCGCCCTGTGGAGCTGGGGGCTGACCTCATCATCCATTCAGGCACTAAATATCTGGACGGGCAAGGTCGCGTGTTGGCGGGTGCTATTTGCTGCCCGCAAAAAATGATCGATGAGTCGTTTATGCCGCTCATGCGCAGTGCGGGTATGAGTTTGTCGCCCTTCAATGCCTGGGTGGTGCTCAAAGGGCTTGAAACCTTGGCTATTCGTATGCAGGCTCAAAGTGCTTCCGCCCTTGATTTGGCCACTTGGCTGGAGCAACACCCCAAAGTGGCACGGGTGTACTACCCAGGTTTGGTCTCCCACCCACAGCACGAGTTGGCCATGCGTCAACAGTCAGGATGTGGGGGTGCCGTGTTGTCCTTTGATGTGGTGGGCGGCGCAGAGTCCGGCGGCGGCCCAGCCCAAGCCCGCACCAATGCTTTTGCCGTGATTGATGCCACACAGGTCATGTCCATTACCGCCAACTTGGGCGACACCAAAACCACCATCACCCACCCCGCCAGCACTTCGCATGGGCGCTTGACTGAAGTGCAGCGGCAAGCTGCAGGTATTGGCCAAGGGTTGATTCGTGTGGCTGTTGGCTTGGAGCACCTAGACGATTTGAAGTCCGACCTCCGGCGTGGGCTGGATACTTTGCCTTAAGGATTTGTGTTGACCACTCGCGTTCGTACCCGTTTTGCGCCGTCTCCCACCGGTTTTATTCATTTAGGCAACATCCGCTCGGCCCTGTATCCATGGGCGTTTGCGCGGTCTCAAGGTGGTGACTTTATTTTGCGGGTTGAAGACACCGATCTCGACCGTTCTACCCAAGCCTCGGTAGATGTTATTTTGGAAGGCATGGCCTGGCTCGGTCTTGATTACGACGAAGGTCCCTACTACCAAATGCAGCGCATGGAGCGTTACAAGCAAGTGGTCGCTGAGTTGCTGGCTGCTGGTCATGTTTACCCCTGTTACATGAGCGTGCAAGCGCTAGATGCCCTTCGCGAGCAACAAATGGTCGCCAAACAAAAGCCACGATACGACGGCACTTGGCGCCCCGAACCCGGCAAAGTGCTGCCGCCAGTTCCTGAAGGTGTGCAGCCCGTGTTGCGTTTTAAAAACCCGTTGCAGGGTTCGGTGGTGTGGGAAGACAAGGTCAAGGGCCGCATTGAAATCAGCAACGAAGAGCTGGACGACCTGGTCATTGCCCGCCCCGCCTCGGCGGGTGAGCCCATTGGTGCGCCCACCTATAACTTTTGTGTGGTGGTGGACGACATCGACATGGCCATTACCCATGTGGTGCGCGGTGACGACCATGTGAACAACACCCCACGGCAAATCAATATTTTCAAAGCTTTGGGCAAAGAGCCGCCCGTATATGCCCACTTGCCTACCGTGCTCAATGAGCAAGGCGAAAAAATGAGCAAGCGCAACGGCGCCAAAGCTGTGACCGCCTACCGAGACGAAGGCTACTTGCCCGACGCCATGGTCAACTACTTGGCCCGCCTGGGCTGGAGCCACGGCGACGATGAAATTTTTTCGCGCGAACAATTCCTGCAATGGTTCAACCTCGACCATTTGGGTAAAAGTGCGGCGCAATTTGACGAGGCCAAACTCCGCTGGGTCAACGCCCAGCACCTGAAGGCAATGCCTAACGAAGCCTTGGCTCAACTTCTTGATCCCATCTTGCGCGATCGCCAGCTGGTACCGGACCCGCGCTTGGCTGCCATTTGCGGCTTGTTTAAAGACCGTTGCGACACCCTATTGGCATTGGCCGACTGGGCGCAGGCCTTTTATGCCGACGTCACCCCAAAGCCTGAAGAGCTGGCCCAACATCTAACGCCAGCAGTGCAGCCCGCCGTAGCCGCCTTGGCTGTGGGCTTGGCCGATTGCACTTGGGACAAGGCCAGCATTAATGCGGTTATCAAGCAGGTTTTGGCAGAGTTTCAAATCAAAATGCCGCAACTGGCCATGCCGGTGCGTGTGCTCACCATGGGCACGGCACAAACTCCATCGCTTGACGCGGTGTTAGAGCTGCTGCAACGTGAAAATGTGTTGCATCGTTTAAGGCTGCCTTAAATTTCAGTCTATAATTTCAGGCTCGATGCAAATCCCAAGGGGGTATAGCTCAGCTGGGAGAGCGCTTGCATGGCATGCAAGAGGTCAGCGGTTCGATCCCGCTTACCTCCACCATGAACACGGTCCCGTTCGTCTAGAGGCCTAGGACATCACCCTTTCACGGTGAGTACAGGGGTTCGAATCCCCTACGGGACGCCACGCAGCTTATGTCAAC
>DDPM01000028.1 GCA_002342165.1 Hylemonella sp. UBA2468 | reverse complement strand
AAAGCCAGTGTGTCTGCGGCGTCTTTATTGAGGCAAGCCCTAAAGGACCACGGCCGTTATATCAAGGGTGCCCTTGACCAACAGGTGCAGGCGGCCCTGGCTGCTGCGGGTGAGCTGGAGGGCTGGCAGCGCTGGCGCGCCGACCAACTGCGCCAAGAATTGGTAACCCAGGCTGAAGGTTTACTCAAACGCCCAGAAGGACAAGCCTTAGGCGGGCGCAAGATGCAAGAGTCCTTGCGCCATTTGCGCGAGCAATGGAAAACCGTAGACCAAGGCGGCGTGCCCAACCACAATTTATGGAAGCGCTTTGACGAAGCCTGCAACCAAGCCTACAAGGTAGTGGAAGCGTGGCTTGAAAAAGTCAAGTCCGAGGCGGCCGAGCACAAAGCCCAGCGTGAAGCGCTCATGGCCGAGCTGGAGGCTTGGGCGCAACAGCATCCCGGCGGGCCCCAAACCGACTGGAAGCAATTCAACCGAGACCTGTACCAGTTTGCCGACCGTTGGCGCGATGCTGGCCACTTGAGCGAAAAAGCCTTTGCTGAGCTACAGCCTCGTTGGAAAAGCCTGATGGCCCAGGCCGCTGCGCCCCTAGAAGCGCTGCAGCACGCCAGCTTAGAGCGGCGCCAAAGCATGATTGCCGAAGCCCAAGCTTTGGGCGAGGCACCTGTCTTGCGAATTGACGCGGTGAAAAGCTTGCAACAGCGCTGGCAGGCGGAAGCCCATGCCGTGCCTATGGACCGCCGCCAAGAGCAAAAACTGTGGGATGCCTTCAGAAAGCCGATTGACGACGCCTTCAACCGCAAAACCGCTGAACGCGAAAAAGCAGCCGCTGAGCTAAGCGCCCATGACCAAGCGGTGGTCACTGCAGCCCAAGCGCTGCAGGCAGCCAACAAGAGTGGCAATGTCAGCGCCATCAAGCAGGCCATGAACCAGCTAGAAGCCGTGATGCGCGGCGAAGCGGCAGCGCCCACCGCAGAAGTTGTAAGTGCTGAGCTTGTCCCGACTGACCAAGCTAAAGCTTCTGAGACTCCTGTTGCTGAGGTGTCCTCTAGTGAAACTTCAAGCCTAGAAGTTGCTGACCAACCGCCTTCTGAACCCGCTCCACCCAAACCTGCCCAGTCCAAACCCGTCGTGGCGGTGCGCGGCGATGACCGACCCGGCATGAAAAAGGCCGAGCCTGAAGCGCCGCGCGGTCGACCTAGAGAGCGGCAAGCCAAAGGGCGTGACACCCGAGATGGCCGCGATGCCCATGGCACCAAGCGATCGAACCGTGCCCATGAGTCCGGCAGACCGCCGGTGTCTCTGCCAAGGTTGGGAGATGCAGCTTTTAGAGCGCAGCGAGATGCTTTGGACCAAGCTCAAGCGGCCTTGCGTCAGCTGGCAGCTATGGCGCACGGTGAGTCTTTGACTCAGATGTTGCGGGCTTGGGAGCACCGCAGTGCAGAGCAGATGCCCTCCGTTCAAGAGCTGGGTTCAAGGGTAAGTCCTACTGTGCGCACCCTGTGGCTGCAAGCCTTGGCTGCAGAACCCAAGTTGGCGGCAGGTAGTACGGATTTGAATATGGCCATCCTGCGCCTGGAAATGGCTTCCGAAGTACCCACCCCAGCCTCCGAATTGGATGCGCGTCGTGCCTTGCAGTTGCAACTGTTGACTCGCCGTCACGACCCCTCGCCGATTCAAACTTGGGGTCAGGACGTCGCTCGAATGTTGAGTGGTCCTTGGGACGAGGCCATCGGCCGCAGGCTGCAAGCCGCACTCAAGGTGTTGCTGAGGAAGTAAGCAGGTTGATTCGGTTTACCCGGACGGTGCCCGGACTGCTTGGCGCGCTAGATGCGGCGGCGCTCAATCGCAACACCTGTGCACGTGGCGATGCAGCAGTGTTTTGAATATTCACGTCCCAGTCACTCAGCACCATGCGGACATGCCCCGCGCTCAGTTGGTGGTCTGCTGGTCGGTGGGTGTGGCCATGAATCATCATGTCCGCCTTGAAGGCCTGTAACCACTCCATGGCAAGGCCGTTGTTCACGTCTAAGTCTGTTTTAGAAGAGTCGACTTTATTCTTTGCTTGCTGTTCTTGGCTTTGTTTGCGCATCTCTTGAGCCGCTTGGCGGCGAACACTGGCGGGCTGAGCTAAAAACTCAATTTGCCAAGCCGAGTTGCGCACTCTATGCCGGAACGCCTGGTAAGCCGTATCACCAGTGCATAAGGCGTCGCCATGCGTGAGCAGCCAGCGCTGCCCACCAAAACTCAGCACGCAGGGGTCTGTGAGCAAACTAAATCCGCCCAAAGCAGCGGCGGCAGATCCAAGCAGAAAGTCCCGGTTGCCATGCATCACAAAAATAGGCAATCGAAAGCTGATCGCACTAAGTTGCTCTAGGCACTGGACCTCAAAGTTTTGGGGCGAAACATTTCTCGGATAGGCGTCATCTCCCACCCACACCTCAAACAAGTCGCCCAAAATGAAGAGCGCATCAGCCGTGGTGGTGTTGAGGTAATTGACCCACACCTCCACATGGCCCAAACCTGCTTGCAAGTGCAGGTCCGAAACGACATCCACCGTGCACCAGGAGTCCGGGGCCGCCAGTTCTTGATGTTCAGGGATGTTCAAAAATTAAATTGCAACGGCTTTGGTGAGGATCACATCATCCTTGGGCACATCGCCGTGGCCGCCTCGCTGTCCGGTTTTGACGGCGGCAATTTTGTCCACCACGTCGTTACCGGACACCACTTTGCCAAACACGGCATAGCCCCAGCCTTGAACCGAGGGAGCTGTGTGGTTCAGAAACCCGTTGTCAGCCACATTGATGAAAAACTGAGCCGTGGCGGAGTGGGGGTCGTTGGTGCGCGCCATGGCTACGGTGTATTTGTGGTTCTTCAAGCCATTGTTGGCTTCGTTATTGATGGGGGCTCCCACGCTTTTTTGGGTCATGCCGGGCTCAAACCCACCACCTTGAACCATGAAGCCTGGAATCACTCTGTGGAAAAGGGTGCGGTCGTAGTGACCCTTGTTCACATAAGCCAAAAAGTTTTCGGTGGATTTGGGTGCTTTGTCAGCGTCCAGCTCTAGGGTGATAACACCTAATTCTTCAATGTGGAGTTCTACTTGGGGGTTCGACATAGGAGGTAATTGATTGTTCAGTTAGTTGGATGGGGAGTTGATCAAGGTTGCCGTTTGAATCAACACGGGGGTAACAGGCACATTTTGATGCATGCCCTTGGTTGCGGTGGGCACGAGGCGAATTTTGTCCACTACGTCCATGCCACTGACCACCTTACCAAACACCGTGTAGCCATGACCATCAGGCGAAGGTGCATTGAGCCCACGGTTGTCCACCAGGTTGATAAAAAACTGCGAGGTGGCGGAGTTGGGGTTGGATGTGCGGGCCATGGCAATGGTGCCACGGTCGTTTTTTAGGCCGTTTTGGGCTTCTAGGGCAATGGGGTCGCGTACGGGTTTTTGTTGCATTTCAGCAGTAAAGCCGCCACCTTGGATCATAAAGCCGTCAATGACGCGGTGAAACACCGTACCGTCGTAATGCTTGTCTTGAACATAGCGCACAAAGTTGGCCACCGACTTGGGTGCTTTAGCGGCATTGAGCTCCAACACCAACTCACCCAAGCTGGTTTGCAACTTCACACGTTGGAGGTCAGCTGTATTCTGTGCCCATGCACTTGTAGTTAAGCCTAGGCATAGGCCAAGCATTGCACTTAAAGCCCAATGTTTTGGGTGAATCATGATTTTGAATATTGGGGTAACGAGAGACAACATTGGATAGAGACTTGACGTATTAAGGTTGGTTTTGACCTGGCTTTGAACTTGGGTTTGAGGTTTTAGTATTTGAGGTTTTATTCGGGGGTTGATTCAGCATCAGTGTGAGCTGGTCAATTTTTAAGCCCAGTGATGTAGCTGCATATACGGGTAAGAGTTTGCGGGCTTTTTCATAAGACTGGCGGGCCAGCATCAGGTAAGTGAGACCCAAATTTTCGTGAGCGGTGGCGTAGTCAGGGTAGAGACGCAAGGCCATTTCCAGTGCTTCGCGCGCTTTCTCTGGCTGGTTTTGTGCAGACCACAACACCCCTAAGTTGTTGTAAGGCTCGGGTAGCTCTGGGTAGTCTTGCGTCAGCAGGGTAAATGTGGCCGTGGCGTCTTGGATTTGGCCTTGGCTATGTTGAATGACGCCTTTTAAAAACCGCATTTGGGGGTCACGCGGTTGGGTTGCCAAATGGGTATTGGCCAACTCAGAAGCCTCTTTCAACTTGCCGTCTTGAATGTGCAGATTCACAGTTTCATACACGTCCAAAATTTTGACCTTGGCGCTCTCAGGACCTACCAAGCTGGCCACCTGGGCCCATGCGGTACCCATGTTCAAGCAAAGAGCCAGGAAACACGCTGTTCCAAGCGTACTGACCAAGCCAAATAAGTTCAGCTGGTTGAAATGAGCGGGGAGGTTCAATCTGGAGATGATCAATTGTGACTACAAGACTAGGCTGTTGGGGCGAAGCGTCTGTGAGGACAGATATACTGAGTTTCATTGTAGTCGTCTCCCCACGCCTTGCTGCTTCATACCTCACCGCATCAGCACACCCCATGACCCTGAGAATTTTCAACACGCTCACGCGTGAGCTGGAAACATTCGTCCCCATTCAGCCTGGCCAAGTGCGCATGTACGTCTGCGGCATGACGGTGTACGACTTGTGCCACCTCGGCCACGCGCGTGCCATGGTGGCGTTTGACGTGGTTCAGCGCTGGCTCAAGGTCAGTGGTTTGCAGGTGACTTACGTGCGCAACATCACCGATATTGACGACAAGATCATCAAGCGAGCTTTAGATAACGGAGAGACCATTCAGGCGCTCACGCAACGCATGATCGACGCTTTGCACCAAGATGCTGATGCCTTGGGCATTGAGCGCCCCACCCACGAGCCTCGTGCCATGGACTATGTGCCGCATATGGTGGGTATGATTGAATCTCTAGAGTCCAAAGGTTTGGCTTACCGTGCGCAGGGTGGTGATGTCAATTTTTCAGTACGTAAATTTGCAGGCTACGGCAAGCTTTCCGGCAAATCTTTAGATGAGTTGCGCGCGGGCGAGCGGGTCAGTGTGGCGGGCGACAAAGAAGACCCGCTCGACTTTGTGTTGTGGAAGTCTGCCAAAGCTTCTGAGCCTCCAGAAGCGCAGTGGCCTAGCCCTTATGGATTGGGGCGCCCAGGTTGGCATATTGAGTGTTCTGCCATGAGTTGCGATTTACTCGGGCATCATTTTGACATTCATGGTGGCGGTGCAGACTTGCAGTTTCCCCACCACGAAAACGAAATTGCACAAAGCGAAGGGGCTTATGGGCAAGCCATGGCCAATGTGTGGATGCACAACGGCTTTGTGCGGGTGGACAACGAAAAAATGTCCAAGTCTTTGGGCAACTTCTTCACCATTAGGGAAATTTTGGAGCGTTTTGAGGCTGAAACCATTCGGTTTTTCATCATTCGAGCACACTACCGCAGCCCCCTAAATTACAGCGATGCGCATTTGGACGACGCACGCAACGCGCTGCGGCGTCTTTACACCGCGTTGCAATATGTTTCACCAACAAGTGCATCAGTTGGCCCAGGCACTTTTTCAAACACCATAGATTGGAGCCAAGCGTATGCCGCACGATTTAAAGCGGCGATGGACGAAGACTTTGGTACGCCTGAAGCAGTGGCAGTGCTGTTTGAGTTGGCCAGCGAGGTCAATAAAACACAGTCGGCAGAACTGTCAGCCGTATTGAAGGCGCTGGGGGGATGTTTAGGTTTGCTTCAAGAAGACCCCAGCCATTTCCTCAAAGCGCGTAGCGTTTTAGACGAGGCTGCGATTCAGACCTTGATTGATCGACGCGCTGCGGCTAAGCTGTCTAGAGATTTTTCAACGGCAGACCAAATTCGCAAAGATTTGCTGGCTCAAGGGGTGGTACTAAAAGACACTCCCAGCGGCACCAGCTGGACCACAGCCTGACATTGAAAAATCCCTGCTTTAAGCGACCTACCACTGGAGTTTGTTGTTGTCTGCTGTTTCTGTTTCTGAGTTGCCTGTTTTCACGCCACATTACTGGGATGAGGCTTGCAAACACCTCATGAAAAAAGATCGGGTAATGAAGCGCCTGATCCCTATTCACGGCAACGCCTGTTTACAAACCCGGGGCGATGCGTTTACCACCTTGGCGCGCAGCATTGTTGGGCAACAAATTTCGGTCAAAGCCGCTCAAACTGTTTGGGACCGGTTTGTTCAGCTCCCCCGAAAAATCAACCCTACCCATGTGCTTAAGCTTAAAACCGAAGACATGCGTGCAGCGGGCCTAAGCGCCCGCAAAGTTCAGTACTTGCAAGACTTGGCCACGCATTTTGGTCAAGGCAGGGTACAAGAAAAATCCTGGGCCGACATGGCAGACGACGACATCATTGCCGAGCTCACCGCCATTCGCGGCATCGGCAGGTGGACGGCCGAAATGTTTTTGATCTTCCATCTCATGCGCCCCAATGTGCTGCCGCTGGACGATGTGGGCTTGATCAACGGCATCAGCCACAATTATTTTTCAGGCGAGGCCGTCAGCCGCAGTGATGCACGCGAAGTGGCGGCCGCATGGTCGCCTTTTTGCAGCGTGGCCACTTGGTACATATGGCGGTCTTTGGATCCTGTACCCGTGGCATATTGAATGTTGGGAGTGTGGACTTGAGCAAACGAACTTTTTTAGATTTTGAGCAACCCATTGCAGAGCTCGAAAACAAAATTGAAGAGTTGCGCTACGTGCAAAACGAATCTGCGGTAGACATCAGCCAAGAAATTGACCAGCTCAGCAAAAAAAGCCAGCAGCTGACCAAAGATGTTTACAGCAACCTCACGCCTTGGCAAATCACCAAAATCGCCCGCCACCCTGAGCGCCCTTACACCTTGGACTACATCCAAGAGTTGTTCACTGATTTTGTAGAGATGCATGGCGACCGCCACTTTGCGGACGACCTGAGCATGGTGGGTGGGTTGGCCCGCTTTAATGGCAATGCCTGCATGGTCATTGGTCAGCAAAAAGGCCGTGACACCAAAGAGCGGGGGCTGCGCAACTTTGGCATGAGCAAACCTGAGGGTTATCGCAAGGCCTTGCGGCTTATGAAGACCGCTGAAAAATTCAAGCTGCCCGTATTCACATTTGTGGATACGCCGGGCGCTTACCCAGGAATAGATGCCGAAGAGCGCGGCCAATCTGAGGCCATTGGCCGCAATATTTTCGAAATGGCCCAGCTGGAGGTGCCCATTCTCACCACCATCATCGGCGAAGGCGGCTCTGGCGGCGCGCTGGCCATTTCGGTCGCGGATCAAGTGCTCATGCTGCAGTACTCGGTGTATTCCGTCATCAGCCCTGAGGGGTGCGCGTCCATTTTGTGGAAAACCTCAGACAAAGCCCAAGATGCAGCCGAGGCCTTGGGCATCACCGCCCACCGCCTCAAGGCCATGGGACTCATCGACAAAATTGTGAACGAACCAGTAGGTGGGGCGCACCGGGACTTTAAACAAATGGCGGGTTTTTTAAAGCGCGCCTTGAACGACGCCTACCGCCAAGTAGTGGACCTGAAGGTGTCGGAACTGGTGGACCGCCGTTATCAACGCCTGCAAAGTTATGGCAAGTTCACGGATACCAAAGTCGACGCCAAGTCAGCATCCAAGTAAATCCAAACACTTCAACCCCAACGCTCAACAGATCCACAAACTATGGCGCTGAGTTTTCATCAGGCCATGGAGGCCTTTAAGCCCCGGCTGCCCTTAGGTGTGGGGTTCAGTGGCGGCGCAGATTCCACGGCTTTGTTGTTGGCCTGCGCTGCTATGTGGCCCGGACAAGTGGTGGCCTTGCATGTGCACCATGGCTTGCAAGCGGCCGCTGATGGTTTTGAGGCGCATTGCCGCAAGCTGTGCGCGCATCTGGACATTCCGTTGCGGCTGGCCCATGTGGACGCTAGAGGTGTCAGCGGTCAAAGTCCTGAAGACGCTGCTCGGCGTTCGCGTTATGCCGCCTTCAGACAGCTGGCAACAGAAGGGCCTGAGTTGGGTTCAGTCGCATTGGCCCAGCATGCGGATGATCAAGTCGAAACTTTATTGCTGGCCTTGAGCCGAGGCGCTGGCTTGCCGGGCCTAAGTGCCATGCCTGCAACATGGCAGCGTGACGGATTGATCTATTACCGCCCCTTGCTGCAAGTCAGTGGCTTGGCTTTGCGAGACTATTTGCGTGAGCACCAACAGGTTTGGGTGGAAGACCCCACCAACACCGATGTGCAGTTGACCCGCAATCGAATACGCGCTCATTTGCTCCCTGCATTGGAGGCATGCTTTACTTCGTTCAGAGACACTTTTGCCCGCAGTGCGGCACATGCAGCAGAGGCGCAAAGCTTGTTGCAAGAATTGGCGGCTACTGACCTTGCCAGACTCACCAGTTCCACTGATCCCAGTACCAGCGACGCATTTATTTTGCTGCAAGCTTTACAAGAGCTCAGCAGACTGCGCCAAACCAATGTGCTGAGGCATTGGCTGGTGATGTGCCATGGCACACAAGCCAGCGCGGCTCAAATGCATGAGCTACTGGACCAAGTGTCCGCCTGCACCACACGAGGGCACCGCTTGCATATCAAGGTGGGTGAGGGGTTTGTAGAGCGTCAGGGCGTTCATCTGCGTTGGTACAATTAACGGCTTTGAGCTTCAATTCAGCTCNNTGCTGGCCACCAACTGGTGGTCGTCCCCTCCGCCATGAGCGGAGAAACCAACCGCCTGCTCGGATTGGCCAAAGAACTGGCCCCTAGCAAAACCACAGACGCTTACTTGCGTGAGCTCGATATGCTGGCCTCTACCGGCGAGCAAGCCAGCAGCGCTTTACTGGCCATTGCCTTGCAGGCAGAAGGTTTTCCTTCAGTCAGCTACGCTGGTTGGCAAGTCCCCATCAAAACCAATAGCGCCTATACAAAAGCCCGTATCGAGTCGATTGACGACGCTCGCATTCGCGCCGATTTGGCAGCGGGAAAAGTGGTCATCGTCACGGGTTTTCAGGGGGTGGACGAGGCCGGCAATATCACCACTTTAGGCCGTGGCGGTTCTGACACATCGGCCGTGGCCGTGGCTGCTGCCATGAAAGCTGCCGAATGCCTGATTTATACCGACGTGGATGGCGTCTACACCACCGACCCCCGCGTGGTGCCTGAGGCACGCCGCCTGCACACGGTGAGTTTTGAAGAAATGTTGGAAATGGCCTCTATGGGCTCCAAGGTGCTGCAAATCCGCTCTGTAGAGTTTGCGGGCAAATACCAAGTGCCCCTGCGCGTTCTGTCGAGCTTTACGCCGTGGGACATGGACCTGACTGAAGAAGCCGCCTCCGGCACCCTGATCACTTTTGAGGAAGACGAAAAAATGGAACAAGCCGTCGTATCTGGTATTGCGTTTAATCGAGACGAGTCCAAAATCTCTGTGCTGGGCGTGCCCGACAAGCCTGGTATTGCTTATCAAATTTTGGGCGCCGTGGCCGATGCCAATATTGAAGTGGACATCATCATTCAAAACGTGAGCAAGGGCGGCACCACCGATTTCAGCTTTACCGTCAACCGCAACGACCATGCCCGCACCATTGACTTGCTTAAAGAGCAGGTGCTCCCCAAACTGGGCGCACAAGAGGTGGTGGGCGACACCAAAATTTGTAAGGTCAGCATTGTGGGCATTGGCATGCGCAGCCACGTTGGCATTGCCAGCAAAATGTTCGGGGCCTTAAGCGAAGAGGGCATCAACATTCAAATGATTTCTACCAGCGAAATCAAAACCTCTGTGGTCATTGACGAAAAATACATGGAACTGGCTGTGCGCGCCCTTCACAAAGCTTTTGACTTGGACCAGCCCAAAGCCTGAGTTGGGGTCTGACACAAGCTGATTCATGCCATAATTTACTTACTGGAAACGTGACCGAGTGGCCGAAGGTGCTCCCCTGCTAAGGGAGTATGGGGTGTAGAGCCTCATCGAGGGTTCGAATCCCTCCGTTTCCGCCAAGACTATTTCGAACTG
>DDPM01000169.1 GCA_002342165.1 Hylemonella sp. UBA2468 | reverse complement strand
ATCACTGGGCTGGATTTGGTGGAGCTGATGATTCGCGTGGCTGCTGGTGAAAAATTGCCGCTCAGCCAAGCAGACGTGAAGCGCGATGGCTGGGCCATCGAATGCCGCATCAATGCGGAAGACCCGTTCCGCAACTTCCTGCCGTCGACTGGCCGTTTGGTGCGCTTTGCGCCGCCAACGCAGACCATGTGGCAGGGCGACACCGGGCATTTGCAGGGCGTGCGGGTCGATACCGGCGTGCAAGACGGCGGCGAGATCCCGATGTTCTATGACTCCATGATCGCCAAGCTCATCGTCCATGGCAAAGACCGCAATGACGCGATTGCGAAGATGCGCGAGGCACTCAACGGCTTTGTGATCCGCGGCGTGTCGAGCAACATCCCATTCCAGGCCGCGCTGCTGGCCCACCCGAAATTCGTGAGCGGTGAATTCAACACCGGCTTTATCGCCGAGCACTACGGAAAAGGCTTCAAAGCCGAAGACGTGCCGCACGACGATGCCCCTTTTTTGGTTGCACTAGCGGCCTTTGTTTCGCGCAAGTCGCGCGAGCGCGCCGCAGGCATTTCCGGGCAACTTCCGGGCTATGCGGTTAGTGCTGACAGCGATTGTGTGGTGGTGCAGCTTTCAGATACAGGACAACACAATTACATTCACGTTCAGGTGGATAACTTAGTCCACCAGCCTGCCCACAGCGCTTCAGCGCGGTATACCGTTCAGGCTCGCAGTTACGACATTCAAAGCGATGCAGGCATGAGCGACCTTTGTGTGTCAGGGCTTGTCAACGGCCAGCCTTTTACGGCCCAGGTAGAGCGGGGTACGCCGAAAAACCCATTGGCAACGCGCATTCAGCATAACGGCACCCGCTTAGACACCTTGGTGCTCTCGCCGCGCGTGGCGGAATTACACCGTCGAATGCTGTTTAAAGCGCCACCCGACATGAGTCGTTTTGTGCTGTCACCGATGCCTGGGCTGCTGGTGGATGTGGCGGTGGCGCCGGGCCAAAAAGTGCAAGCAGGCGAGCGCGTGGCCGTGATTGAGGCTATGAAGATGGAAAACGTGTTGTTTGCCCAGGCTGATGGCGTGGTGCATCAGGTGCTGGCGCAAAAAGGTGAGTCTTTGAGTGTGGACCAGCCTGTTGTGGAATGGGCTTAATTTCTAGGCCTGCATCGTGACGTCAAGCCGATGCGCCAGTTCTGACAAATGTTTATCAAGGGTCCAAATCTTGGCTTCAGGTGTTATCAAGGCCGATGCCAAAAGCGACATTTCAACAGCGCCACAGCCTGATTCATGCAAGCTGAAACGTGACACCATACTCAATACTTCACCTTCGGTGGCTACGACGGCCGGACTGAGTTTTTGTAAGTCGCTTAGTGTGCGCTCCCTTGGAGCGGGTGGCGTGCCACATGCAATTTCAAGAATCACCAAGGGGTGGGTCAGCACTTGGTCCTGTGCCAGCAAGGACTGCAATTTGGGGTTGGCAACTCTGAAATGGGCCACCCAAACCGACGTATCTACCAGTACTCGTGTCATGCAAGATCCCGCTTATTCCGGACGTCGCCTTGGAATATCGGGCATTTCAGGCACGGCACCCCCAAGAGCAGCCAAACGGTTGCTTGCTTTAACCCTTACAAATACCTTAATGGCTTCACGGAACAAATCGGCTTTATCCATGTCAGGGTCTGCCATTTCAAGTGCCGTTTTATAGAGTTCATCGTCAATGGTCACAGTTGTTCGCATCACAAACCTCTTGAGCATCAATAAAGATTCATAATATCATCAAATTTGATGATATTGGTCCAAATAGCGGATTTCTAAGTGCCGGTTTAAAAGTTTGAAAATCTATCAATTCCCAACATTTAAAGGGCTGTGTAAATGAATAGCAGTGTGGTTTCGGGACAGACTCGCCCCTTCAAAGTGCTGGGCATCCAGCAAATCGCCATTGGCGCTTTAGACAAGGGGCCCCTGCGCCGCTTGTGGCTGGACATGTTGGGGTTGCAATACACCGGCCATTACCGCAGTGAGCGTGAAAACGTGGATGAAGATATTGCCTCCATCGGAACCGGCGTGCACAAGGTGGAGGTGGATTTGATGCAACCCATCAACCCCGAGGGCAAACCCGCAGTTCACAGCACTCCGCTCAACCATGTGGGCTTGTGGATTGACGACTTGCCCAGCGCTGTGGCGTGGCTGAGCAAGCAGGGCGTTCGCTTTGCGCCCGGCGGCATACGCAAGGGCGCTGCGGGCCATGACATTTGTTTTTTACATCCCAAAGCCAGTGACGAGTTTCCTATTGCGGGTGAGGGGGTACTGATAGAGCTGGTTCAAGCCCCGCCCGAGGTGGTGGAAGCTTTAGGTCGCATTTTGTGACATCGTTCGGGACGCTATACCTCGTATCAAATGCCTTTGGTTTTTTGCTTCGCAGCTTTTATGGCGGCTTCAATTACCGCCCGTTTTTTTGCCAATAGGTCTGCATCGGTGATACGAGAGTGCTCTGTCAGGTTGTCAAGATGGTGTTGCGCCTTAGCCCATTGCCGTTGTGGTTGCGCATCCTTTTCTGCCGAAACTCTCAGTTGGTGCGCCGCATAGCGTTCGCGTGCATGGGCAGCTTGCTCCGAAGACCATGCGGCCCAGCCTGTTGATGCGCCGCTGGCGGTATCAAGCGCAATACAGTCCACCGGGCACACGGGCAAGCACAATTCACAACCTGTGCAGTGCGCCTCGATAACCGTGTGCATGCGCTTGTTGGCGCCCACAATGGCATCGGTAGGGCATGCCTTGATACACAGTGTGCATCCTATGCACCAGTCTTCGTCTATCCACGCTATGGTGCGTGGTGCTTCAGCCCCATGGTCACTGTTTAAAGGTAATTCAGGCTGACCTGTAATTTGCGCCAAGCGCCTGATGCCCTCAGCACCGCCTGGCGGACATTGGTTGATGGGCGCTGACTCATGGGCAATGGCGGCAGCGTAGCCTGCGCAATCCGGATATCCGCAGCGGGTGCACTGGGTTTGGGGCAGCGCATCCAGGATGCGAAGCGTTGACAAATCCATGCAGCGGGCAGCCGGCTGAGCTTATTTTTTGACCCAAGAAGTTTTGACAGAGGTGGTTGTTTTAGCGACCGCTTTTTTAGCTTGGGAGGCTTTAGGGGGTGTGGTTGTGCCAGAGGTATTTGCAGCTTGCCCGCGATGCGCCAAGATGAATTCCTGCACAACCGGATAGACCACTTCGCGCCAACGGCGGCCGGAAAAAATACCATAGTGTCCAGCCCCAGGCGCTTCAAAATGTTTGTGCTTGGTTTGAGGCACATTGGGGCACAGCTGATGAACAGCCTCGGTTTGTCCTGATCCCGATATGTCATCCAGCTCACCTTCAACGGAGAGAATGGCCGTGGTGGTGATGTCTTGGGGCCTTACACGTTCTGTGTTGCCATCAGGATTTCGTACATCCCAAGTGCCATTGACCAATTTAAAGTCTTGGAACACGGTTTGAATGGTTTCCAAGTAGTAGCTGGCGTCCAAATCCAGGACGGCGTTGTATTCGTCGTAAAACTTCCGATGCTGTTCGGCATGGACATCATCGCCTTTGACCAAGTCCAAGAAAAAGTCGTAATGGCTTTTGGCGTGGCGGTCGGGGTTCATGGCCACAAATCCGGTGTGCTGCATAAAGCCAGGGTAAACATGGCGTCCCGCACCGGGGTAATTGGGGGGTACACGGAAAATCACATTGTTTTCAAACCACTCATAGCTTTTATTCATCGCCAAATTGTTGACAGCAGTGGGCGACTTGCGAGCATCAATCGGTCCGCCCATCATGGTGACCGTCAAGGGCGTGAGTTCCCCGCGGCTGGCCATCAAAGATGTTGCCGCCAACACCGGAACGGTGGGTTGGCATACGCTCATCACGTGACAGTTACCGTATTTGCCCTGCAGGTGACGAATGAACTCTTGCACGTAGTTGACGTAGTCGTCTAGGTGAAATTCGCCCTCAGACAAGGGGATATTGCGTGCATTTTTCCAGTCGGTGATGTAGACCTTGTGGTCTTTAAGCATGGTTTGGACGGTATCGCGCAGCAAGGTGGCGTAGTGTCCCGACAAAGGGGCCACGATCAAAACCGAGGGCTGACCTTTGAGCTTGGCCAAGGTGGCTTGATTGTCACTGAAACGCTTAAAGCGCAGCAATTGGCAAAACGGTTTGTCAATTTCAACCCGTTCATGAATGGCTACTGAAGTGCCTTCAACATCAACTTCCGTGATGCCAAATGCGGGTTTTTCGTAATCCTTGCCCAAGCGGTGCATCAGGGCGTAACTTGCAGACAGCCGCTGCGAAAAAGGAAGCTGACCGAAAGGATTGAGCGGATTGTGAAAAGCTTTGGAGGCCGCATTGGCCATTTCCGAAAACGGTTCGATCAAGGCGCGTTGTGATTCATAGAGTTGGTAAAGCATCAAATTCCCCTTGAAAGTTAATTGCTGCGTTGCACAATATATCAGTTAACATCATTTCCTTGATGTAAGTGGCGTGAAAAGTGTCCACTTAAAGCTTACACGGGAGTTGTCACTTGGAATTTACACCGTTATTGCAGCCTAGCGCGCGCATGCCCGTGTTGTTTATGGGACATGGCAGCCCGATGAATGCGATTGAGCCTAACGACTTTAGTCCGAAATGGGAGGCCTTAGGGCGTCAATTTGGGGGCAATACTCCTCAAACTTGGCCACTTCCGCAGCTGATATTGTGTATTTCGGCCCATTGGTTGACCGATGGGTGGTGGCTTACGGCCATGGCGCAGCCCAAAACCATTCACGATTTTGGTGGCTTTCCACAAGCCTTGTTTGACCAACAATACCCTGCACCCGGCGCCCCCAAATTGGCGCAGTGGCTCAGCCAACTGTTAAAACAACCCTCTACCGAAGAGCCCTTGGGTCTGGACGGCCATGAATGGGGTTTTGATCATGGTGCATGGTCGGTGTTGCAGCCTATGTTTCCTCAGGCCCAAGTGCCGGTGATTCAGCTCAGCATAGATTACGGGCGGCCGCCACTCGAGCATTTTGAATTGGGCCGCCAGTTGCGACAGCTCAGAGACCACGGCGTGCTCATATTGGCCAGCGGCAACATCGTGCACAACCTGCGGGTCATGCGCCGACACGCCAGTGACCAGCAAGCCTATGAGTGGACTGAAGAGTTTGACCGCAAAATTGCAGACTTGATCAGCGCGGGTCACCTGCAAGAGCTGACCGAATTTGCCCGAATGGGACGCATCGCGCAACTGGCCCATCCCACCCATGAACACTATTTGCCTTTGCTCTATGCAGCAGGTGCTGTGCATGATGGCGAAGCGCCCAAGTTTTTTAACGACGCCTACCAAGGTGCGTCCATTGCCATGAGGTCTGTGGTTTGGGGGTAAATACGCTGTTTTAAACTGAGGACTTGAGGCATATTCGACGACCTACTGTCTCATTTTCCTACAACTCAAGGAGTGCCTCATGGCTTTGAACAAGCGACAATTTATCCGGCACCTTGCTGCCACAGCTCTAGCCGCACAATTTGGCAACAGTGGACTAAGCTGGGCGCAGAGCAAACCCTTCAAAATTGGTTTGCTGTTGCCTATGACCGGGCCTTTCACCTCAACAGGCCGTCAAATTGAAAACGGTGTGCGCTTGTACATGGCTCAAAACGGCATCAAAGTGGCGGGCCGTGAGGTGCAAATCATCCTCAAAGACGACACCAGTATTCCGGATGTGACCAAGCGCTTGGCGCAAGAGCTGGTGGTGAAAGACAAGGTGGACGTATTGGCGGGTTTTGGTCTCACGCCCTTGGCGCTGGCCACAGCCCCCATTGCCACCCAAGCCAAAACCCCTATGGTGGTCATGGCGGCAGCCACCTCCATGATCACCGAAACCTCGCCTTTTATTGTGCGTACCAGCATGACCTTGCCCCAAGTGACATTGGGTGTGGCGGAATGGGCTCCTAAAAATGGCATCAAGCGCGTGGTGACTTTGGTAACCGATTATGGCCCTGGCTACGACGCCGAAAAAACCTTCAAAGAGCGCTTTTTACTCAATGGCGGACAAATTCTGGCGGAAATTCGGGTGCCCCTGCGCAACCCCGACTACGCACCGTTCTTACAGCGGGTGAGTGACCTCAAGCCCGATGCCTTGTTTGTATTTGTACCTTCGGGCGCAGGTTCGGCGTTGCTCAAGCAGTTTGCCGAGCGCGGTTTGGACAAAGCTGGCGTCAAGCTCATCGGCGAAGGCAGTGTGGCCGATGACGAAATATTGAACGACATGGGTGATGTAGCGCTGGGTATGGTCACATCGCACCCTTACTCAGCCTCCCACAATTCACCAGCCAATAAGGCCTTTGTGTCGGCCTTCATGCAGCAAAGCAAAGGCATACGGCCTAACTTTTTTGGCGTATCGGGCTACGATGGCATGCGTGTGATTTACGAGGCCATCAAGGCCACCAAAGGGCAGGGCGATGGCGAAGCACTGGTGGGTGCCATGAAAGGGCAGATTTTTGAAAGCCCACGCGGACCCATGTTTATCGACGCGCAAACCCGTGATGTGGTGCACAACATCTACATCCGCAAGGTGGAAAAAGTCAACGGCCAACTCTATAACCAAGAGTTTGAAACCCTCAAAGACGTCAAAGACCCTGGCAAGAAAAAATAAGACCCTGTGACGATTCTGTTTGACGGCATTGCCTATGGCATGCTGCTTTTCATTCTGGCCGTAGGTCTGTCGGTGACGATGGGGTTGATGAATTTCATCAACCTCGCGCATGGCGCTTTCGCCATGGTGGGTGGTTACCTCACCGTGGTGCTGATGCAGCGTTTTGACGTGCCTTTTTTGGTGTGCTTGCCCATGGCTTTTACGGGGGCGGCGCTCTTGGGTGCTGTTTTAGAGCGCACTTTGTACCGCCCTATGTACCGCAAGCCGCATTTGGACCAGGTGCTGTTTTCGATCGGGCTAGCATTTATGGCAGTGGCCTCAGTCGATTACTTTGTCGGTTCGCAGCAGCAAATCATGCAACTTCCTGAGTGGCTGAAAGGCCGTACCGAGTTGGGTGCTGGCACGCCTTGGGAATTGGGTATGGGGCACTACCGTTTGTTCATCATCGCGGTGTGTGCGGCACTGACGGTTGGCTTGCAATATGTCTTGTCGGCCACCCGTTTTGGCAGCCGCTTGCGTGCGAGTGTGGACGACCCGCGCGTCGCAGCAGGCATGGGTATTAACGTGAATGTGGTGTTTGCCATGACCTTTGCTGTGGGCTCGGGCCTTGCGGGCTTGGGTGGCGCTTTGGGTGCTGAGGTGCTGGGTCTGGACCCCACTTTCCCACTCAAATTTATGGTGTATTTTTTGATCGTCGTGGCGGTGGGCGGCACTTCTTCTATCACTGGTCCTTTGCTGGCGGCTTTGCTTTTGGGAGTGGCCGATGTGGCGGGTAAATATTACGTACCGAAGTTGGGTGCTTTCATCGTTTACACCTTGATGCTGGCGATTCTGATGTGGCGTCCGCAAGGCTTGTTTGTGCGGCAAGGAGGGAAGTGATTTGGCGAACTTGCAAATGCCTCTCTTGAAGAAATCTGCCGTGCAATGGTGGGAGCCAGTTTTATGGCTCTTAGCTTTTTCAGCGCCTTGGGCTTTCCCTCACCATGCTTTGATCATCAACGAGATTGCCATCGTGGCGCTGTTTGCGGTGTCGTTGGATTTGGTCTTGGGTTATAGCGGCATCGTGTCATTGGGACATGCTTCGTTTCTGGGCTTCGGGGCCTACACAGCGGCGTTGTTCGCCAAGTGGATACATCCTGATCCATTGTTAGGTTTGGTAGTCGGAACAGCGGCGGCTTGTGTTTTGGGTGCGCTCTGTTCGGCGACGATTTTGCGAGGTAGTGATCTGACGCGCTTGATGGTCACCTTGGGTATGGCACTCATCTTGTTTGAGTTGGCCAATAAGTTCGACGGATTGACCGGTGGCTCTGACGGACTGCAAGGTGTGGTCATGGGCCCGGTGCTTGGACGCTTTGAATTTGACTTGATGGGCCAAGTGGCAGCGAGTTATTCATTGGCTATTTTGTTGGCGATCTTTTTCTTGGCGCGCCGATTGGTGCATTCACCTTTTGGTGCCACATTGATGGCAGTGCGCGACAACCGTTTGCGCGCGATGGCTATTGGTGTGCCCGTTTCTGCGCGCTTGGCGGTGGTTTACACAATTGCCGCAGCTATTGCTGGTGCTGCTGGCGCGTTGATGGCGCAAACCACGGGATTTGCTTCGCTAGATGTATTCGCTTTGGAGCGTTCAGCCGACGTGATGTTGATGCTGGTGATAGGCGGCGTCGGCTGGTTATATGG
>DDPM01000098.1 GCA_002342165.1 Hylemonella sp. UBA2468 | reverse complement strand
CCATTGCCGACCTCATGGCGCGTGGCATTTGCAAATCGGCCGCCTAAAGAACCCTCATGCTACCCATTCTCAACATTGCCACCTACAAATTTGTACCGATTGCAGACCCTAACCAGCTGCAAGACGAGCTGCGCACCCAAGCACTGGCTGCTGGCCTGACCGGCACGATTTTGCTGGCTGAGGAAGGGCTGAACCTGTTCTTGGCTGGACCGGAAGCGGGCGCACGAGCCTTTGTGGCCGACCTCAAAGCCGATGACCGCTTTGCAGATTTGGCACCCAAGGAAAGCTGGTCGGCCACACAGCCGTTTAAAAAACTGATTGTGAAGGTCAAGCGCGAGATCATCCGCATGAACCATCCCACCATCCAGCCCGATTTTTCTCAGCCCTGCGGCAGAGCTCCGGCTGCTGACGCACACACTGTTCGCCGCTGGCTAGACCAAGGTCACGACGACGAAGGCCGCCCCGTGGTGACCCTAGACACCCGCAATGCTTTTGAAGTGGATGTGGGCACCTTTAAAGGTGCCATCGACTGGCGCTTGAACAAGTTTTCCGACTTCCCCCAAGCACTTTTAGAGCACAAGGCCGAATTGCAAGACAAAACCGTGGTGAGCTTTTGCACCGGCGGCATCCGCTGCGAAAAAGCGGCCCTATTTATGCGCCAAGCTGGCCTGAAGCATGTGGTGCAGCTGGAGGGTGGCATCTTGAAATACTTTGAAGAAACCGGCGGGGCGCATTACCAAGGCGACTGTTTTGTGTTTGACGAGCGCATTGCCGTCAAACCCGATCTGAGCGCCCTACAAGATGCCAGCCCCGAGCCCGGTGCACAACGCCCTAAAAAAGATCCACGCGCTGGGCGACTTGGGGCGGTGCTGCAGCCTGACGCCTAGGGCTGCTCTGGTCATTAAGCTTTAAGTCGCTGTACCACTTCTTGCACCCGCTTGCCAAACAGGCGGGCGGTTTCTAGGTCGCCGGGCAACATTTCGTTAGCAGACGCGTCCGATGGCGTAGTGGCCATGGCACCGCAAGAAGAGCCCACATAGTTCACGTCATTGCGTTGGGCTGCCTTGGCGTTGCTGGGCATCATGCCGGTGCCCACCCACAAACCACCATGCTGCATGGCCAAGGTGAACAGGTAGTGCAAGGTGGAATGTTTGTCGCCGTTCATGGTGGCACTGTTGGTAAAACCTGCAAACAACTTGTCCTTCCACTGCTGGGTGAACCAAGCTTTACTGGAGGCGTCAGCAAATTTTTTAAATTGCCAGCTCACGGAGCCCATATAGGTGGGGCTGCCCATGATGATGGCATCGGCTTCGTTCAAGCGGGTCCAATCGGCGTCAGACAAGTTGCCATCGGCATCGATCGCCAACAAATCAGCCTGCGCCCCCTCGGCCACAGCTTGCGCCATACGCTGGGTGTGGCCGTAGCCAGAATGAAAAACAACTGAAATTTTGGACATAGGGTTTCCTCTTCAAAAGTGGGGTTAAAAAATGGTTCAGCTCACATCAGGCGGTCAGGTCGAATAGCAGCACCTCTGCCTCGCGGCCAGCTTTTAAATGGACCATGGCCTCTTCAGCCAGCAAGGCAGCATCACCGGCTTTTAGAGCCTGGCCGTTAACATCTAATTCGCCACGCACAAGATGCACATAGGCTTTGCGAGCGGGATTCAGGCTTAGGCTGGCTGACTCTGCGCCATCGAGCAAGCCTGCATACAGCCGCGCATCGGCATGGATCTTGACCGAGCCATCGCTGCCGTCCGGTGAGGCCACCAATTTCAACCGGCCCTGTTTTTGATCGTCAGCGAATGTTTTTTGCTCGTAACTGGGTGGAATACCTGTGACGTTGGGCTGAAGCCATATTTGCAAAAAATGAGTGGTTTCGTTGGGTGCGTGGTTGAACTCACTGTGCTGCACGCCGGTGCCGGCGCTCATCCGTTGCAAGTCTCCGGGAGGAATGCCTTTGACGTTGCCCATGCTGTCTTGGTGTGCCAAATTGCCCGAAAGCACGTAGCTGATGATTTCCATGTCGCGGTGGCCGTGGGTGCCAAAACCGGTGCCGGGGGCAATGCGGTCTTCATTGATCACACGCAAATTGCCCCAGCCCATATGGTTGGGGTCGTGGTAGCCCGCAAATGAAAAACTGTGAAACGATTTCAGCCAGCCATGGTCGGCATAGCCGCGGTCTTGAGATCTACGGAGGGTAAGCACGAGTCACCTACTTAACAAAAAAATAAAAAAATTAAGGGGAGTTCAGCCAATGTGGTGTGCTGGATATTACTCATGGTCTGGACCGCTAAGCGATGTACATTGGAGGGAGTCAATCATTCTGGAGTTCAGGGCATGCAGAACAACCTCCACTTCGCGATCATCGGAGCTGGCATGGCCGGCGTGACCTGTGCCCGCACGCTGGTACAAGCTGGTCACCGCGTCACGCTGTTTGAAAAAAGCCGCGGCCTGGGCGGACGTATGGCTACTCGCACCACAGAATTTGGCTCCTTTGACCACGGCGCTCAGTACTTTACGGTGCGCGACATGCGGTTTGCCGAAGCCCTGGAAACCGTGCCCGGCTTGTGCCGCCCTTGGAGTGCCAACGCAGTACGCGTGTTGGACCCCTATGGGAGCACCTTTGCAGCCGCCCTGCCCGACCGAGAACCCCATTGGGTGCCTCGGTTGGGCATGAATGAGCTGGTGCGTACTTGGGGCGAACCTTTGGTGCAAGAGCATTTGGTGAGGCTGCAAACCTTGGTGACCCACATTGAACCCGACCACCTGATCAAGCAGCGTTGGCAATTGCAAACCGAAGGTCCTGAAGATGAACGTCGCGTGTTTTCGGGGTTTGATGGAGTGTTGTTGGCGCTGCCCGCGCCGCAGGCGCGCCAGTTGCTTCAACGCTCCAAACTTGCCAAAGACTGGATAGGACGCATTGGCGATGTGGAGGTGGCCCCTTGCTGGACCTTGATGTTGGCGTTTCCGCAAGCCATGCAACCTGGCTTGGGCACTTTGGGCCCGCAGTGGAATGCCGCACGCAGCACGCACCACCGCATTTCTTGGCTGGCCCGCGAAAACAGCAAACCCGCGCGCACACCAATTGAACGCTGGACGGTTCAAGCCAGCCCGGAATGGTCCCAAGAACACCTTGAAGACGACAGCGCCCGCATCCAGTCCAAAATGCTCAAGGCCTTTTCAGAGGTGACCGGC
>DDPM01000038.1:15745-16235 GCA_002342165.1 Hylemonella sp. UBA2468 | reverse complement strand
GTGTCGGGCTCGGGCAAGTCCACCTTGATTCAAGACGTGCTGGCTCCTGCTCTGTTGCGGCACTTTGGCAAAGCCACCGAAACCCCGGGCGCGCACGACCGTTTGCTGGGCGCAGAACTGCTCAGCGATGTGGTGTTTGTAGACCAGTCGCCCATAGGCAAAACAGCACGCTCCAACCCCGTGAGCTATGTGGGCGCATGGGACGCCATACGCGAGTTGTTGGCTCAAGCGCCGCTGGCGCGCCAGCGCGGTTACACCGCATCCAAGTTCAGTGCNNGTGGAAATGCAATTTTTGAGCGACGTCTACCTGCGTTGCCCCGATTGCAATGGCGATCGCTACCGACCCGAAGTACTGGAAGTCAAAATCGAGCGAGGCGGGCGCTTTTTAAATGTGTCTCAGGTGCTCGACCTCACCGTAAGCGAAGCCGCAGAACTGTTTGCGGGGGACCGCGAGGTGATCCGCGCTTTGCAGCCCATCGTGGATGTGGGT
>DDPM01000038.1:0-15690 GCA_002342165.1 Hylemonella sp. UBA2468 | reverse complement strand
GAGCCCACCACGGGACTGCACTTTGACGACATTGCCAAGCTCATGCGCGCGTTGCGCAAGCTCTTGGATGCAGGGCACTCGTTGTTGGTGATTGAGCACAACCTGGACGTCATGCGCGCCAGCGACTGGCTGATTGACCTAGGGCCCGAGGGAGGCGACGCAGGCGGCCACGTGGTGGTGGTGGGCCCACCTGAAGACGTCAAGCTGCACGCCACATCCCACACCGCCAAGGCCTTGCGGGATGACGCGGCGGTTATGGGGGAGGCTCATAAGGTGGCGGAGCCAGCTGCCAAGTATTGGGTGGGGTTGGCAGCGGAAGGGCTTGCACCAGGGGCCTCATACGCTCGCGTTGCGATCGCCAAATCGGCTCCCGGCGCAAGATCATCCGATGCTGGTAACTTGCTTACTGAGGCATCCAACTTCATTCGGATCGTCAACGCCAAAGAGCACAACCTCAAATCTTTGTCGGTTGACATTCCGCTGGGCAAGTTCAGTGTGGTGACGGGCGTGTCGGGTTCGGGCAAGTCGACCTTGGCGTTTGATATTTTGTTCAACGAAGGGCAGCGCCGTTACCTGGAGTCGCTCAATGCTTACGCCCGCTCCATCGTGCAGCCCGCGGGTCGGCCGGATGTGGATGCGGTATACGGCATTCCGCCCACGGTGGCTATTGAGCAGCGCCTTTCTCGTGGCGGGCGCAAAAGCACGGTGGGCACCACCACCGAGGTCTGGCACTTTTTGCGTTTGCTGTTTGTAAAGCTGGGCGTTCAGCACTGTGTGCACGACGGTGCCGCCGTGGCCCCGCAAACGCCAGACAGCATCGTGGCGCAACTGTATAGGCAATTCAAAGGGCAGCACATTGGCTTGTTGGCCCCGTTGGTGATGAACCGCAAGGGCGTGTACACCGAGCTGGCCGATTGGGCCCGCCCGCGCGGCTATACCCATTTGCGGGTGGATGGCGAGTTTTTGCCCACCACCGGGTTCCCACGAATCGACCGCTTTAAAGAGCACACCATTGAGCTGCCGGTAGCCAGTGTGCACATCACCCCTGCACACGAAGCCTTGCTGCGGGCCCAATTGGCCTTGGCGTTGGAGCATGGCAAAGGTGTGGTGCATGTGCTGCATGGCATGGAGGGGCTAGCACAGGCCTTAAAGCTGGGCAACTCCACTCAGAATCTGGGCATGTTACAGGCGTTTTCGACCCGCCGTGCTTGTCCGGTGTGTGCGGCTTCCTACGCAGAGCTCGATCCGCGCTTGTTTTCATACAACAGCAAGCACGGCTGGTGCCCTGACTGCGTGGGCACCGGTGTCAAGCTGAACAAAGAACAACGCAAGTTGCTGGATGACTCGGTTCAGGACGACCACCAAAAAGGCCGCGAGCAAACCTTTGCCGAGCCCGAAATAGAAGACGTGACCGACGCCGTCTGCCCCACATGCGCTGGAGCCCGCCTGAACCCTAAGGCCCGCGCGGTGCGGTTTCATCAAACGGCCATTGCCGATATTGCGGCCTTAAGCGTGAAAGATGTCCGGCTGTGGGTGGAGCAGCTGAGCCTTGAAGGACGCGAAGCCGATATTGCCCGCGACCTGCTGCCTGAAATCAAAAGCCGTTTGGAGTTTTTAGAGCAGGTGGGGCTGGGTTATCTCACGCTGGACCGTGGCGCGCCGACCTTAAGCGGCGGCGAAGCGCAGCGCATTCGCTTGGCAGCCCAGTTGGGCAGCAACTTGCAGGGTGTGTGTTATGTGCTGGATGAGCCCACCATTGGTCTGCATGCCCGTGACAACCGCATGCTGCTGGACGCGCTTAAGGTGCTGAGCGACAAGGGCAACACCTTGGTGGTGGTGGAGCACGACGAAGACACCATCCGCCGAGCCGACCACCTCATCGACATTGGCCCTAGTGCGGGCAAGCGCGGTGGGCATTTGGTGGCCCAGGGCGTGGTGGCCGATTTAACGGCGGCCTCAGATTCTCAAACCGGCCGCTACCTGCTGCATGCCATGCGCCACCCCCAGCAGGCTCGCCGTGGGCTTGAAGGAGTGGACTGGATCAAGGTGCACGAGGCTCGGTTACACAACCTCCAAGCCTTGGAGGCAGCTGTTCCCCTGCGGCGCTTGGTGGCCATTACCGGGGTGAGCGGTTCGGGCAAATCCACCTTGGCACGCGATGTGATGTTGGCCAACGTGCATATGGCGGTTAACGCTCGATCCACCAAGGCGGGGCGCGATGCCTTGGCGGCTGGTAAAACCCTGAACTGGATGGGGTGTGCCAGCGTGAGCGGATTTGAGGTGATTGATCGGGTGTTGGAGGTCGACCAAACCCCTATTGGCAAAACCCCGCGCTCATGCCCTGCCACGTACATCGGCTTTTGGGACACTGTGCGCAAGCTTTTTGCCGAAACGCTGGAAGCCAAGGCGCGCGGTTATGGAGCAGGGCGCTTTTCGTTCAATACCGGCGAGGGGCGCTGCCCTGGCTGCGAAGGCCAGGGCGTGCGCACCATCGAAATGAGTTTTTTGCCAGACGTGAAGGTGTTGTGCGAAATCTGCCGTGGGGCTCGTTTTAACCCTGAAACCATGGCTGTCACTTGGCGCGGCAAAAGCGTGGGCGATGTGCTGCAGATGGAGGTAGATGAGGCGGTGGACTTTTTTGCTTCCATGCCCAGCATTGCCCACCCGTTGCAGTTGCTTAAAGACGTGGGCTTGGGCTACCTCACCCTAGGCCAGCCTTCGCCGACCTTGTCAGGCGGCGAGGCCCAGCGCATCAAGCTGGTAACCGAGCTCACCAAAGTGCGAGACGAAGTAGGCCGCCGCGGCCAAAAAGTGCCCCACACCCTCTATGTGTTGGACGAGCCCACGGTAGGCCTGCACATGGCCGATGTGGACAAGCTCATTCGTGTGTTGCACCGCTTGGTTGATGCAGGCCACAGCGTGGTGGTGATTGAACACGACTTGGACGTGATTGCCGAGGCCGACTGGGTGCTGGACCTGGGGCCTGAAGGTGGGCAGGGCGGTGGACAGCTGGTGGCGTGCGCCACGCCTGAGGACTTGGTGCGGCAAGGCACGCACACCGGTAGGTCTTTGGCCAGTGTGCTGCAGCGCGCTTAAGTCATGTTTGGGAAACCCCGCAGCATTTAGCTCGGGGCTTTTGAGTTGGGCGCTTATTCCAGAGATATGTTTTTGCGGCGAATCAACTCTTCGTTGATTTTGGCCTTGGCTTCGGTGGCCTTCACGATTTCTTCTGGAGACCAATTGAGGGGCTCAAATGCAAAGGTGTAGAAGCGTGCGCGCAAATCGGGGTCGGCCAGGGCCTTAAGCATGTCGGCGTGAATTTTGTTGCGCAGCGCCGGTGAGATGCCCTTGGGTGCCAACAGCACCACAAAAGAATTGACTTCAAAGTTGGCTGGGCCTCCGGCTTCCGCTGCTGTAGGAACGTCGGGCATTTGCGGCAGGCGGGCAGGGGCTGCCACAGCCAAATAGCGCAACTTTCCAGCTTTGTACACGCCCGCTGAAGATGGAATGGTGGCCATGCTCCAGTCAATTTCGCCATTGCCCACGTTGGTGAACAACTGCGACATTTCTTTAAAGGGCACGTGGTTCATTTCGGTTTGGGTCAACAGCTCCATGCGCTCGCCGCCCAAGTGGCCAGGACTGCCCACCGACCATGAGCCGTATGACACGCGGCCAGGTGCGGCTTTGGCCGCAGCCACCAAATCGCGCAGGTTTTGCCACTTGGAGGTGGAGGGCACTGCCACCATAAAAGAGGTTTTAAAAATCGGGGCTACGGGGTCGTACAAGGTAAACGGCGCAAAGTTGCGGGTTTTGTACAAATAGGGCAAGGCGCTCAGGTGTTCGCTGTCAAGCTGCAACAAAGTGTAGCCATCGGGTGCGGCGCGTTGGGTGGCGTCCACCGCCACAAATCCGTTACCGCCGGGGCGGTTGACCACGGTGACGGGTTGGTTCCAGATTTTGGAGAGTTTGTCAGACACGATGCGCAGTACGGCATCGGGCCCGCTTCCAGCGGGAAATGGGGTTACCAAGCTCACAGGCTTGTTTGGAAAGTCAGCTTGTGCCTGCGCACTCAAGGGGGCGATCAACGAGGCGCCCAATCCCAACAACGCGTTTAGGGCCAATGACAAAAAAGCTCTAGATTTCATGAGATCTCCGTTTTGATTAAGTCAAGTTAAGAATTTAGGGGGTTGCACCAAAGGCTGTCAATCGGGGCAGATCCCGATCACCCGGCGCTGGACAAAGCCAGACCGGCATGTTCGCGCAGGGGATGAAAGTGGATTTTGGGAAACCTTTCTTGGGCCAGCCGAACGTCATAAGGGCTGGTGCACAGGTAGGCCAAAGTGTCCGCCGCGTCGCGGGCCATGCGCATGGGGTAGGCGTCTGCAAAGGTTTTAAGTTCTGCTGGAGTGTCGGCAGTGATCCAGCGGGCGCCAGTGTATTGGCAGTTTTCCATGCGCACATCACAGTCGTATTCGCCTTTGAGGCGGTGTTGCACCACCTCAAACTGCAGTTGGCCGATAGCGCCTAGCAGCATGTTGCCGCCCATTTCGGGTTTGAACACCTGAATGGCCCCCTCTTCGCCCAATTGGGCCAGGCCTTGCTGGAGCTGCTTGGTGCGCAGCGGGTTTTTAAGTACCACGGTCATGAACAGCTCGGGCGCAAAAAACGGCAAACCGGTGAACTGCAGGTTCACACTGCCGTCTGTGATGGTGTCGCCCAGTTGCACGCCGCCGTGGGTTGTAAAACCGACAATATCGCCGGCAAAGGCCTCGTCCACAGCTTCGCGCCGCTGGCTCATAAAGGTCACCACCGAAGTGGGGCGCAGTTCTTTGGCGGTCCGCTGCACCTTGAGCTTCATGCCGGGGTTGTAGCGGCCAGAGCACACCCGAACAAAGGCAATGCGGTCGCGGTGTGAGGGGTCCATATTGGCTTGCACCTTGAACACCACGCCTGAAAAGGCAGCGGCATCGGGTTGCACCTCTTGGATGGACAGCTGCTTTTGGGCTATGAGCGAGCTGGTTCTGGGTCGGGGTGAGGGCGCCATATCCACCAGCGCATCCAGCACTTCCATCACTCCAAAATTGTTCACGCCTGAGCCAAAAAACACGGGAGTTTGTTGTGCGGCCAAAAAGGCTTGGGTGTCAAAACTGGGGGAGGCGCCGGTGGCCAGCTCCATGCTCTCCATGGCGGCGTCAAAGTCGCTGCCAAAGCGTTGCCGTAAGTCGGCTGTTTGGCTGAGTGGGATAGTGTCAAAGTCTTGCGGGCGGCGTTCGCTGCCCGACTCAAACACCGTCATGGCGTGGGTGCGCAAATTCAAAATACCGCCAAAGCTTTTGCCTTGCCCCACTGGCCAGGTCATGGGCACGCAGGGCATGCCCAGTTCGCGCTCCACCTCGTCCAGAATATCCAGAGGATCGCGCACTTCCCGGTCCATTTTGTTGACAAAGGTGATGATGGGTGTGTTGCGCTGGCGGCATACTTCAATCAGGCGTCGGGTTTGGCTTTCCACGCCGTTGGCCGCGTCAATGACCATCAAGGCTGAGTCCACAGCCGTGAGCACGCGGTAAGTGTCTTCAGAAAAGTCTTTGTGGCCTGGAGTATCCAAGAGGTTGATGACGTGGTCGCGGTATTGCATTTGCATCACCGACGAAGCCACCGAGATGCCGCGCTGCTTTTCAATTTCCATCCAGTCGCTGGTGGCGTGGCGGCTGGCCTTGCGCGCCTTGACCGAGCCTGCAATTTGAATAGCCCCCGAAAACAGCAAAAGTTTTTCGGTCAGGGTGGTTTTGCCAGCGTCCGGGTGAGAAATGATGGCAAAGGTGCGCCGGCGGTGGGTTTCGGATGTAAAGGACATGAATTCGGGGTTATGCACGGGATGGAACACCCCGACCTTGCGCAAAGCTTAGAATTATGACTTCCGAGGAGCGTTGCAGTTCACACACAAGTGAATGAGGCTCGGAATCGTTCATCCGCCCAACGACGCTCACCCACTGATCTGTGAGGTGAGTTGTCATTTCCTGGCGCCCCCCTCTTTTCAGTTCAGTGGCATTCAGATTATTTATTTGGAGTGAGCCATGAGCGTATTGAAACCTGTTCCTAAGTTTGAAGACTACAAAATTGCCGATCTGAGCTTGGCTCACTGGGGCCGTAAAGAAATTGCCATTGCCGAGACCGAAATGCCCGGTTTGATGGCCATCCGTGAAGAGTTTGCCAAAGCGCAGCCTCTTAAAGGCGCGCGCATCACCGGCTCACTGCACATGACCATCCAAACCGCAGTGCTGGTGGAAACCTTGCAGTCTTTGGGTGCAGAAGTGCGCTGGGCTTCTTGCAATATTTTCTCGACCCAAGACCACGCCGCTGCAGCGCTTGTGGCGCAAGGCACCCCTGTGTTTGCCTACAAAGGGGAGTCTTTGGACGACTATTGGGATTACACCCACCGCATTTTTGAATTTGGCCCCAAAGGTTCCAAAACCGAGGGTCCCAACATGATTTTGGATGACGGCGGCGACGCAACTTTGCTGATGCACCTGGGTGCCAAGGCCGAAAAAGACATCAAAGTGCTTTCCAAGCCCGGCAGCGAAGAAGAAATTTGCTTGTTCAAAGCCATCAAGGCCCAGCTCAAGCTGGACCCCACCTGGTACAGCCGCCGCCTGAAAAACATCATTGGCGTGACCGAAGAAACCACCACAGGCGTGCTGCGTTTGAACGAAATGTCTGAAAAAGGAACCTTGGCCTTCCGCGCCATCAATGTGAACGATTCGGTCACCAAGAGCAAATTTGACAACCTGTACGGTTGCCGCGAATCGTTGGTGGACGCCATCAAGCGCGCCACCGACGTGATGATTGCTGGCAAAGTGGCTGTGGTGGCGGGCTATGGCGACGTGGGCAAGGGTTCAGCCCAAGCCCTGCGCGCCCTGAGCGCCCAAGTGTGGGTGACTGAGATTGACCCCATCAACGCCTTGCAAGCCGCCATGGAAGGCTACAAAGTGGTGACCATGGAATACGCTGCCGACAAGGCCGACATTTTTGTGTCCGCCACCGGCAACAAAAACGTGATCACCTACAAGCACATGGACGCCATGAAAGACCAGGCCATCGTGTGCAACATCGGTCACTTTGACAACGAAATCGACGTCGTTTCCCTGGAAAAGCTGAAGTGGGAAGAAATCAAGCCCCAAGTGGACCACGTGATTTTCCCCGCCAAGGGCAAAAAGCCTTCCAAGCGCATCATTCTGTTGGCCAAGGGCCGTTTGGTGAATTTGGGTTGCGGCACAGGCCACCCCAGCTTTGTGATGTCCTCAAGCTTTGCCAACCAGACCATTGCCCAGATCGAGTTGTTCACCAAGCCCAAGGACTACAAGGCCGGTCAGGTGTACGTGTTGCCCAAGCATTTGGACGAAAAAGTGGCCCGCTTGCACTTGAAAAAGGTGGGCGCTGAACTGACCGAACTGACCGAAGAGCAAGCCGCCTACATTGGCGTGAGCAAGGCAGGACCTTTCAAGAAAGACACCTACCGCTATTAAGGGGCGAGCCTTGCAAACGCAAGAACCTCAGCTCAGTGTCGAGTTTTTTCCGCCCAAAACCGCTGAGGGCGTGGAAAAACTGCGTGTGGTTCGTCAACAGCTGTATGCCCTGAAGCCCGAGTTTTGTTCGGTCACCTATGGTGCGGGTGGCTCTACCCAAGAAGGCACTTTCGCGTCGGTGAGGGAAATTTTGTCAGAGGGGGCGCAAGCCGCCTCGCACATTTCCTGCATAGGGGCAACCCGCTCCAGCATGCGGCAGACCCTAGAGACGTTGCGCCACATGGGTGTGACGCGGCTGGTGGCGTTGCGGGGCGACTTGCCCAGTGGTTATGGGGTGGGCGGGGAATTTCAATTCGCCAAGGATTTGGTGACCTTTATTCGCAGCGAAACAGGCGACCACTTTCACATTGAGGTGGCGGCTTATCCAGAAGTGCATCCCCAAGCCAAGTCGCCTGCGGCTGACCTCAAGGCCTTTGCGAACAAGGTTCAGGCGGGGGCCAACTCGGCCATCACCCAGTATTTTTTCAATGCGGATGCCTACTTTCGGTTCATGGATGAGGTGGGCCAGTTGGGTATTCAGGTGCCTGTGGTGCCCGGCATCATGCCTATTACCAGTTCGACTCAGTTGATGCGGTTTTCAGAGGCTTGTGGCGCAGAAATTCCGCGCTGGATTCGTTTGCGGTTGCAAAGTTTTGGGGATGACGTGGCTTCCATTCGGGCGTTTGGCCTGGATGTGGTGACGGATTTGTGCGACCAGCTGCGTTTGTTTGGGGCGCCAGCCTTGCATTTCTACAGCATGAACCAAAGTGCACCCACTTTGGAAATTTGCCGTCGACTGGGTCTTGTTTAAGTCAGCGGTGTCTTCAAGACGTTTCCAGGGTCATGCTGGCGTGTCGGTCTTGCCCCAAGGCCAGCACCATTTGGGGCAGCGCTTCTTGCAGCATGGCTTTTAGGGTGTGGGGCGGGTTGATCACGATCAGGCCGCTGGCGGGCAAACCCGGTCGAGGTGTGGCCTCTCCTAGGGGGCTTGAAACCGGAACTGCACTGCCACTGGACTTGACGGTGAGAGTGGCATGCAGCCAGCTTTTTTGGCTTTTATTGGCCAATGTTTTGAGTTTTCGGGGCAAGTCATGCGCTTCCATGCGGGGAATGATGGGGTGCCACACTGCGTAAGTGCCGGTGGCAAACCTTTTTAAGGCCTCGGTCACCATCTCCACCACCTTGGGGTAGTCGCTCTTAATTTCATAGCTGGGGTCACACAACAACAACGCCCGCCGTGCGGGCGGGGGTAAAAATGTGCGAATACCCTCAAACCCATCGGATCTGAAGACCGCCACTTGGCGTCCGGCGTCAAGTTGTTTGACGTTGCCGCTTAGGGCTTTGAAGTCTGTGGGGTGCATTTCAAACAACTTAAGGCGGTCCGCGCCGCGCATCAGGCGCTGGATGATGAAGGGTGAGCCGGGGTACACCCGTAACTTGGCGGCTGAAGCTGAGCCAGAGGTGTTAAAGCCCAATACCAGTTCCAAGTAATTTTGCAGGGCGGGAGCCAGCGCCGTGTGTTTGGAAAACTCCAGCAATTTGTGAACGCCTTGGGCAGATTCCCGGCTGGTTTGGGCGTAGTCGCCGTCCAGTCGGTAAAGGCCTGCGCCCGCATGGGTGTCCAGAATGGTCAGCGCGGTGTCTTTTTGATTGAGGTACTGCTGAATGGCGATCAAACAGGTGTGTTTGAGCACATCGGCGTGATTGCCCGCATGAAAGGCATGGCGGTAACTGAACATGCTTTGATGGTAACCACAGCACCATGGTTTACGGAACAATCGGTGAATTCGGCGGGAAATAAACCAATCACGTATACAATACGATGTTTCGCAGCGAATTCCTGGCTCCGCGGCGAAATGTAATTCCCCACCTAAGAGGTTCCCGCCGCTGGCGTTTGACCAGCATTCAGAAGGAACACCGACCGTGGAAAAGAGCCGGACAAACCCTCTTGAAGAGAAAACTCATGACCCAAACGTTCAGCGCCAAGCCAGCTGACGTGAAGCACGAGTGGTTTGTGATTGACGCCACCGATAAGGTGCTCGGACGGGTAGCCAGCGAAGTTGCCCTCCGTCTACGCGGCAAACACAAGGCCATTTACACGCCTCACGTCGATACCGGAGACTTCATTGTTGTCGTCAACGCATCCAAATTGCGTGTGACCGGCGCCAAAGAGCTCGACAAAATGTACTACCGCCATTCCGGTTTTCCGGGCGGTATCTACGCCACTAACTTTCGCGACATGCAGTCCAAGCATCCAGGCCGCGCGCTGGAAAAGGCCGTCAAGGGCATGTTACCCAAAGGTCCTTTGGGTTACGCCATGATCAAAAAGCTCAAGGTGTACGGCGGTGCAGAGCATCCGCACACTGCCCAGCAACCCCAAGTGTTGGCCATTTAAGGAGCTATTGAAATGATTGGTGAATGGAACAATGGCACAGGCCGTCGCAAATCCAGCGTCGCCCGCGTGTTTCTGAAAAAAGGCACCGGCAAAATCATCGTGAATGGCAAAGACATTCAGGAGTACTTTGGCCGCGAAACGTCGATCATGATCGCCAAACAGCCTTTGATGCTGACCAACCATGTCGAAACTTTTGACATTCAGGTCAACGTCAATGGCGGTGGTGAATCCGGCCAGGCGGGTGCGACCCGCCACGGCATCACCCGTGCGCTGATTGACTATGACGCAGCACTCAAGCCCGCATTGAGCCAAGCTGGATTTGTCACCCGTGACGCCCGCGAAGTGGAGCGTAAAAAGGTCGGTTTGCATTCTGCCCGCCGCCGCAAACAGTTCAGCAAGCGCTGATCTCGCCTCCCTTCACTACAAACCCCGTTTGGGTTGCGGCCTTGCGGGGTTTTTTGTTGCGGCGCACGATGCACTGCTAGACTCGCGCTCCTATGCGTTTTCGACTCCTTAGACGACGGCTCACCATCAGCGCCCCGCGCATGGCGGTGCGCAGTAACCTGCCTTGGCCTTTGCGCTGGGCCCTGGTGGCTATCGTGTTGGGGTTTTGCGCGGCCATTGGGCTGTGGGCGTTTGAGTTTGGCCGCGACATTGCAGGCTTGGATGGCGGACGCACCGATGAAGTCAAACAACTGCGGCTGGACATCACCACCTTGAAAGACCAAGTGGACATCTTGCGAGAAGAGCGCGACAAAGCCGTGTCCATGGCCAACACTGCCTCCATGATGCTGACGGCCGAAAAGGCTTCGCAAGACAAGCTCACCCAACAGATCCGCCAGCTGGAAGACCAAAACCGCAGCTTACGCGACGACTTGGGCTTCTTTGAAAAGCTCATTCCCAGCGCTGGCGGCGATCAGCTCGCCATACGGGCGCTGCAGGCAGAGGTGGTCAATGACCGTTTGAAATGGCAGGTGTTGGTGATCCAGCCCGCCAAAAATGCGGCTGAATTCAATGGCCATTTGGAGGTCACCCTCAACGGGGTTTTGGCTGGCAAACCTTGGAGTTCCGCACTTGCCGAGGGCTCCAAACCTTTGAGGTTCAAGCAGTACGCCCGCTTGGAGGGCTTGATGGAGTTGCCCAGCCAAGTTCAGGTGAAAACTGTGACCGCCAGAGTGTTGGACGGCAGCATCATCAAGGCTTCTCAAAACTTCAGCTTGAAGCCTGTCAACTAGTTAAGCTAGTATCGAGTCCCACCTGTTTAAACACAGTGTTCTGATTGATAGAGCCCGACTGGAGCCGCCATGTTTGGAAAAAAAAGACAGCCCCCCATCAAGAGTCTGGTAGCGGAAGGCACCCTGATTGAGGGCAATTTGCACTTCACCGAAGGCATGCGCATTGACGGCGCTGTGCAAGGCGATGTGCGCGCCAACCCTGACGCTCCCAGCATTTTGGTGATTTCTGAAACCGCCACGGTGGTGGGAGAGGTTCATGCAGACCACGTCATCATCAACGGCGCAGTGCAAGGCCCTGTCTGCGCGCGCGTGATGTTGGAGCTGCAACCCACAGCCCGAATTGACGGTGATGTGTACTACGCTGCGCTTGAAATGCATCAGGGCGCTTTGAT
Source organism: Hylemonella sp. UBA2468 (assembly GCA_002342165.1). GTDB lineage: Bacteria > Pseudomonadota > Gammaproteobacteria > Burkholderiales > Burkholderiaceae_C > Hylemonella. The sequence goes on along the minus strand of DDPM01000038.1, from coordinate 4,106 downwards.
TGTGGGTCAGCTTAGCCCCTTGATGCCTCAAGAAGAAAAGCCAGCGCTCAAACTGGCCGCCAATAACCTTTAAGTTGGTGCCTCAGCCCAAAAGCCTAATCCCGAGCAAAATGCTAAACTAATCACTAAGTTTGAATAACGACCGGAGATTGAAATGAGTGCAGTTGCCGAAAATACCGTGACCGAAATGCCAGCCGCTTTGGTCTTTACCGACAGCGCGGCTGCCAAAGTGGCTGACCTGATTGCCGAAGAGGGCAATCCAGATCTGAAATTGCGGGTGTTTGTGCAGGGCGGCGGATGCTCAGGCTTCCAGTACGGCTTTACTTTTGACGAAGTCACCAACGAAGACGACACCACCATGACCAAAAACGGTGTTTCCCTGTTGATTGACGCCATGAGCTACCAGTATTTGGTGGGCGCTGAAATCGATTACAAAGAAGACCTCCAAGGTGCCCAGTTTGTCATCAAAAACCCCAATGCCACCACCACCTGTGGTTGCGGGTCTTCATTCTCGGTTTAGTTTAAGTATCACCTTTCACTAAGCGGGGTAGATACTTCCCAATACCCGGGCGCCTTGAGCGCCCGTGACGCTTTGGAGGCTCGACGTTTGGTGATTCAGGCGCTGTCGCGCCAACCAGGCAAAGGCTGTGGCCTCCACGTGCATCGGCGGCAACCCAAACTCAGACGTTGTGCAAACCCGCCAGCCTGGCAAATGCGCTTGCAGCCGTTGCATCAAATGGCTGTTGTGGGCGCCGCCACCACACACCAGCAACAGCGCAGCAGAGCTTGAGCACCGCTTGGCTTCTTGGCTGCACACACAGGCGGTCAGTTCGGTCAGCGTGGCCATCACGTCGGCAGGTGCAACGGCTTTGTGGTGTTCAAGCTGGGCATGCAGCCAGTCCATCTGAAACAGGTCGCGGCCCGTGCTTTTGGGTGGCGCTTGTTTAAAGAAAGGTTCATCCAGCAGTAGCTTCAGAAAGCCATGGTGCACTTGACCTTGGGAAGCCCATTGACCATCTTGGTCAAACGCAGCACCTGTGTGCAACTGACACCAGCCGTCCATCAGCACATTGCCCGGGCCACAATCAAAGCCCAAAACCTGAGGACCATGCGATGGGTGATGTTCCAAACCCGCTATGCCTGGGATGACCGTCAGGTTGGACATGCCCCCCAAGTTCAAGACCAAGGTGGGGCTGCTTGCCCCGTTTGCCCCGTTTGTGGTCACTGTCGCCGCAGCGGCCCCAAACACCGCCTGATGAAAAGCCGGAACCAAGGGCGCGCCTTGTCCTCCGGCGGCCAAATCTCGGCTTCTAAAGTCAGCCACCACGGCAATGCCAGTGAGCTCGGCCAGTAATGCGGGGTTTTGTATCTGTAAGCTGTACCCCACGCCATCAAAAGCCAAGGGTTGGTGGCGTACTGTTTGCCCGTGTGCGCCAATGGCCCGCACTTGATGGGGGCTTAAATTTTGCTCGGCCAGCAGTTGCTGCACCACCTGAGCATAAAGCTTGGCCAGCGCATTGCCCGCCAGTGCAGCGCGGTGCAGTTCGTCAGGTCCACTGACATTGAGCCTTGAAAACTCGGTTTTGAGTGCGTCATCAAAGGGAAGATGGTGGTGGGCCAAAACCTGCAGCCCAGAGCGATTCCATCGCACTACCACACCGTCTACCCCGTCCAGCGAGGTGCCGGACATCAGCCCTACAAAGTGTTCTGACTCTTCATTGACTTTGGGCGTTGCCTGCAATGGCCCTGAACCGTGTGCCACGCTCACGTTAAAGCCCCGAGGCCCTTATTACTGGACGCTGCTGGGCTGCAGCGAAGCGGCCACGGAGAGCTGTTCTCGAACCGCTGCGGCTTGCTTTAAAAACAAGGGCTTGGCGGCGGCGCTCACCGGTACGGCCTCGCTCTGACGCGCCAGTGTGAGCGGGTCTTTGTGCACGCCGTTGACGCGAAATTCAAAGTGCAAATGCGGTCCCGTGGCCCAACCGGTGGAACCCACCGCACCAATGGTTTGACCTTGTGAAACATTTTGCCCTGCCTTGACCGAAATTTTGCTCAGGTGGGCGTACACAGTGGTGTGTTGGTTGCGGTGTTTCACAAACACCACGTTGCCAAAGCCATTTTGGGAGCCGGCAAACTCCACAATGCCTTCCCCCACGGTACGCACCGGCGTGCCAGCAGGTGCGCCATAGTCCACGCCCAAATGGGCGCGCCACTGCTGCAAGATGGGATGAAAACGCATTTTGAATCCACTGGTGACCCTGGAAAACTCCAGTGGAGATGCCAGGTAGGCGCGACGCAAACTTTGACCGTCTAAGGTGTAGTAACCGCCACGGTGCGAAGCATCATCCATACCGGTGTCTTTGAACCACATGGCTTGGTAAGTTTTGCCCGCGTTGACAAATTCCACGCTCAAAACGCGACCCGTGCGCAGGGCTTCGCCATCACCTTCTAAGGTTTCATACTCCACCGTAAAGCGGTCGCCCTTGCGCAAGGCGCGGTGAAAGTCGATATCACCCGAAAAAATCTCTGCAATTTGAACCGCCACCGCATCGGGAATGCGGGCATCGTCGGTGGCGGCAAATAAAGAGGTGCGGATGGTGCCGCTGGCCAGGCGCGAAGCCGATGTGAGAGGCATACCTTCAAGGGTTGAAGTGAATCCTTGCGGGGTTTTCAAGATGGTGAGCCGCTGGAAGCGGCCATCGTCTTCGGGGCTCCAGCGGGCCGTGAGTTTTTGTAAGCTTTGGTTGTCTTCGGCTTCCACCACCACCATACGATTGGCGCGACCCAGCACATGCTTTTGAGCCAAAGGGTCGGCGCGCAAAAACGCCGCGGCAGCGGGGTCAAACACACCCAAGCGGCGCAGCAAGGTTTCAGCGGTATCGGTGGAACGGGTGATGTCCGATCGAAACAGGTTCAGGCGGTAGGCATCCAGAGCCAAAGTTTGCGGCTTGATGGGCAGTGGGGTCACCGTTTCGCGAACTAGGCTTACGGGTTGGCGGGCCTGCTCAGCCTCAAGGCCAGACAGCGCAGTGGCCACGGCCACAGCGCCGCCGGCGCCTAGCAAAAACAGTGCGGCCAACACCGCCAAGGTTTGGCGCTGGTAATTTTTCAGCAGTTCAGGCATGAGCCGCAACAGCTTTATGCTTGAACCAAAGACGGTGTTCAATTTCAAAATAGAATGAAGATTCAATAAATCAGGCCCAAAAACGTAAGCAATGACCCAAACGGTATGGCAACGCTTTCTTGAGGGCCGTTCAAACGGCAACCAGTATACCGGCCCGGCGGCAGCGACTCTGACATAGTGACTCCTCTTTACATCCCCTAATGACCACTGCCCTTGACATGCAGACGCCTCCCAGCACCACAACTGCCCCCAACTACCCGGTCACTGACCGCGTGCGCGAAGCCCTAGCCGTGACCTTGCGAGGCAGCGAAGAACTGATTCCTCAGGCCGACTGGATCACCAAGCTGGCGCGGTATGAAGCCAGCGGGCAACCTTTACGCATCAAACTGGGGCTGGACCCTACGGCGCCAGACATTCACATCGGCCACACTGTGGTGCTCAACAAAATGCGGCAGCTCCAAGACTTGGGGCATCAGGTGATTTTTTTAATTGGCGATTTCACCAGCCTCATAGGCGACCCGTCTGGCCGCAATAGTACCCGCCCCCCACTCACGCCCGAGCAAATCAAGGCCAACGCCGAAACCTATTACCGACAAGCCAGCTTGGTGCTCGACCCCGAAAAAACCGAAATTCGCTACAACAGCGAATGGAGCTTGCCGTTGGGGTCCATGGGCATGATTCAACTGGCTGCCAAGTACACCGTGGCCCGCATGATGGAGCGCAACGACTTTCACGACCGCTTCAAGGCGGGCACGCCTATTTCGGTGCACGAGTTTCTGTACCCGCTGATGCAGGGTTATGACTCTGTGGCCCTGAGAAGCGACCTGGAGCTGGGCGGCACCGATCAAAAGTTCAACCTGCTCATGGGCCGGCACTTGCAGGCCGAATACGGTCAAGAGCCGCAATGCATTTTGACCATGCCCTTGCTGGAAGGGCTTGACGGCGTGGAAAAAATGTCGAAATCGAAAAACAATTATGTTGG
>DDPM01000076.1:6262-6707 GCA_002342165.1 Hylemonella sp. UBA2468 | reverse complement strand
TCCATGTCGGGCCAGGTTTCGCGCACCATCATGATGAGCCCAGGGTCCGACATGATCATCGCGTCGGGTTTAAGGTCAATCACCGGGGTCATGTTTTGCACGTAGTGCTTGATCTTGTTACCGTGCGGAAAGATGTTGGACACCAAGTAAAAGCGGTGTCCCAAACTGTGGGCGTGGTCTATGCCCTGTTTGAGCACGTCTAAATCGCCAAAGTCGTTGTTTCGTACCCGCAATGAATAGCGGGGTTGCCCGGCATACACAGCAGTGGCTCCAAAAGCAAACGCCGTTTTAAGCATGTCCAGCGAACCCGCTGGGGCTAAGAGTTCTGGCTTGGTCATGCTGGGGCGTCCATTTGTGCCAAGCCCGCCACAGCAAGAGCGTAACCATTGACCCCAAAGCCCGCCATGACTGACTTGGCTACTGGAGACAAGTAAGAGTGGTGTCT
>DDPM01000076.1:5050-6239 GCA_002342165.1 Hylemonella sp. UBA2468 | reverse complement strand
GCATCGTGCAATGCAATGCTGGTGTGCGTGTAGGCCCCGGCATTCAAAATAACGCCAGCGGCCTTGCCCGCAGCTTGCTGGCGGCCTGCCTCATGAATCCAGTCCACCAGTTCACCCTCGTGGTTGCTTTGCCGAAACTCCAGCTTTAGGCCGTTGGCAGCGCAGGCCCGCTCGCACAGGGCTTGCACATCCGCCAGGGTTTGGTAGCCATACACCGCGGGTTCGCGGGAGCCCAGCAAGTTGAGGTTGGGTCCGTTGAGGACAAAGACGGTTTTCATAAGCAAAGCTCTTGGCAAAGGTGTGGGTTATTCGGTTTTAGGCATTTTGCCATCGGGCTAAGATGCGGCGCATTGTGTAAAACCTAGGGCCTCTGAATGAGCCAATCCAAACTTTACGAATTGGGCGCAGCCCATGCCGCCACCCTGATTGCCTGCCGTGAGCTTAAGTCTGAGGACTTGGTGCGGTCTTGCCTAGAGCGGGTGACTGAACGCGACACGGATATTCATGCCTTTGCCCACCTAGATGCTTTAGCCGCACTGGCCCATGCCCGCGCTTTAGATTCAGGCCCTATTAAAGGCCTGCTGCATGGCTTGCCTTTGGGCGTGAAAGACCTGTTTGACACCGCCGACCTTCCCACCAACTATGGCTCTAGCGTGTATGCCAACCACCGGCCTGTGGCCGATGCCGCCAGCGTGGCCATGTGCCGAGAGGCTGGCGCTGTGGTGTTGGGCAAAACGGTGACCTCGGAGTTTGCGTTTTTTCACCCCGGCCCCACTTGCAACCCCCACCACCGCTTGCATACGCCGGGCGGCTCGTCCAGCGGTTCGGCCGCGGCTGTTGCAGACCGCATGTTGCCCTTGGCTTTGGGGACGCAAACATCGGGCTCCATCATTCGGCCCGCTGCGTTTTGCGGCATTGTGGGCTACAAGCCCACCCATGGCCGCGTGATGAGTGCCGGGGTTAAAAGCTTGTCCCCCACCTTAGATGTGATTGGGGGGTTTGGCCGCTCGGTGCCCGACGCCGCGCTGTTGGGAGCGGTGCTGACAGGAGATACGCGCTTGATGGATGCCACCACCCAAAACATTGACAACCCTCCGCGCATTGGCTTGTTTGCAACCCCAAACTGGGGCGACGTGGATGCCGACATCCAAACCGCTTGGATGTACGCCGAGCAAACGCTAAGCAAAGC
>DDPM01000076.1:0-4983 GCA_002342165.1 Hylemonella sp. UBA2468 | reverse complement strand
CAAAAAGAGATTTGCAGTTATGAAATGGCACATTCGCTGAGCCATGAGCGCTTAAGACACAGAGCCCAAATCAGTGCCGCATTGAATGGCCTGTTTTATGAAGGCATGAAGGTAGATGGCATCAGCCATGCACAAAACTTGATGCTGACCCAAGAATGGCGGCAAAAAATTCAGCAGATGTTTGTTGACCACGATGTGATTTTGACGCCCAGTACCTTAGGCGAAGCCCCCTTAGGGCTAGACAGTACCGGTGACCCCCTGTTTTGCAGAAGCTGGACGCTGCTGGGCTTGCCTTGTGTGCACATCCCGTTTGCCAAAGGACATCGCGGCTTGCCCGTAGGCTTACAGTTGGTGGCTGCTCATGGCGACGACCACCGCCTGCTGGCTGCTGCACATTGGGTGCACCAACGGTTAACGCAATAAGAAAGAAGACTATGAAGATCAGACGAGTCGTCACCGGCCATGACTCAAAAGGCAAAGCGGTGGTGGTGCATGACGAAATGTGCAGCAACATCATTTCGCGCAGACCACAACACCACAGCTGTGTGGTGTGGTCTACCGGCCAGTTTCCGGTGGACAACCAAGACCCTGCCAATGGCAACACGCGCGATGTGTCCGTCCTGCAAAAGCAAGACACGGTGTTTAGGATTGTTCAGTACGACCCAGGTGTGGCCCCCAGAAACCACCGCACTGAAACCATTGACTACGCGATTGTCATGTCGGGCTCTATAGACATGGATTTAGGCGGCACCACAGTGCATTTGAATCAAGGTGATGTGATTGTTCAGCGGGGCACTATTCACAATTGGATCAACCACGGGAATGTGCCCTGCGTGATTGCGTTTATTTTGATAGCCGCAAACCCCATAGACCTAGATCACCAAACACTGCAAGCCCATGGTTAAGCTCACTCACACCTTCATACAGACCTTCATTTATTTGCTATTGGGATTGCTGGGCCTTTTGGCGGGCAGCGTATCCGCGCAAACTTACCCCATCAAACCCGTCAAAATTGTGGTGCCCTCTGCGCCAGGTGGCGGCACAGACATTGTGGCCAGGCTGTTGGCTCAATCGTTCTCCAAGGCCTTGGGGCAAAACTTTATTGTGGAAAACAAGCCCGGTGCTGGTAATTTAATTGGCATTGAAACCGTGGCGCGCGCCCCCGCGGATGGTTACACCTTGCTGTTTGTGGCCAGCCCACTGGTGCTCAACCCCATACTTTTTAAAAAGGTCAATTACGACCCCATCAAAGACTTCAGCCCCATATCTTTGGCTGCAACTGCCCCGAACATTTTGGTGGTGCACCCCAGCACACCGGCGACTAATGTGAAAGAGTGGGTGGAGTTGGCGCAAAAAGGTCAAAACAAACTGAGCTATGCCAGCGCGGGCGTGGGCACGTCTCCGCATATGTCCATGGAATTGTTCAACGCCATGGCGGGCATTCAGACTTTGCACATTCCATATAAGGGCACCACACCCGCAGTAACAGATTTGTTGGGCGGTCAAGTCAATGCCATGTTTTCAAATGCTTTGACTGTGATGCCGCACATTCAATCCGGAAAACTCAGGGCTTTGGCGGTATCCGGTAACCGGCGCTTAGAGCTGTTACCTGATGTTCCCACGGTAATGGAAGCCGGTATTGCGCAATACGTGTCGTTGCAGTGGTATGGTCTTTTGGCACCGTCCGGAACGCCGTCGGCCGTGATTCAAACCGTCAANNCGTCAACCGCGAAATGGTCAAAGCGCTGCAAAGCAAAGACATCAAAGACAAACTGGCCTCTGAAGGCGCAGAACCCGCGGGCAGCACCCCAGCAGAATTTGGCAACCTTATCAAAAACGACTTTGACAAGTGGTCTAAGGTCGCCAAGTCTTCGGGTATTGAACCTCAATAGGCTCAGCTCAATGCCTAATTAGGTGGTCAAACGCGCTTAATGCAGCTTTGGCGCCCTCGCCTGCGGCGATGACAATTTGTTTGTAGGGCACGGTGGTGCAGTCGCCCGCAGCAAACACACCGGGTACATTGGTGTGACCTTTGGCGTCCACCACAATTTCACCAAACTTGCTCAACTCTAAGGTGCCCTTCAGAAACTCAGTGTTGGGTACCAAACCAATTTGCACAAACACGCCCGCAAGTTCCACGGTGTTTTCTTGTTGGGACACACGGTCTTTGTATTTGAGGGCATTGACCTTGTGACCATCTCCAGTGATTTCAGTAGTTTGGGCATTGACGTGAATCGTCACGTTGGGCAGACTTTTGAGTTTATTCACCAAGACCGCATCGGCTTTAAGTACATCTGCAAATTCAATTAAAGTGACGTGTGCCACTAAGCCCGCTAAATCTATAGCAGCTTCCACACCGGAGTTACCGCCACCAATGACGGCGACATGCTTGCCCTTGAACAGAGGCCCATCGCAATGCGGGCAGTAGGCTACGCCTTTGTTTTTGTATTGTTCTTCGCCAGGCACATTAACATTGCGCCAACGCGCGCCTGTGGACAACACCACACTGCGAGCACTTAAGGTGCCACCGTTGGCCAACTGCACTTGTATCAGACCACCTGCTTGAGTAGCGGGCGTTATTTTGTCGGCGCGTTGCAGGTTCATGATCTCCACCCCGTACTGGCGGACTTGGGCTTCTAAGGCAGATGCAAACTTGGGGCCATCGGTTTCCAAAACCGATATGTAGTTTTCAATGGCAAGGGTATCGTTGACCTGACCTCCAAAGCGCTCAGCCGCCACGCCTACTCGAATGCCCTTGCGCGCGGCATACACCGCAGCAGCAGCACCAGCTGGGCCGCCGCCCACAATCAGCATGTCGTAAGGGGCCTTGGCGTTGAGCTTGGCAGCCTCGCGCTGTGCAGAGCCGGTGTCGAGCTTGGCCACAATTTCCTCTACGCTCATTCGGCCAGATCCAAACACTTGACCGTTGAGGAACACCATAGGCACAGCCATGATTTGGCGTTGTTCCACCTCTTCTTGAAACGCACCGCCTTCAATAACGACAGTTTTAACCTTGGGGTTAAGGATGGCCATCAGCGAAAGGGCTTGCACCACATCAGGACAGTTGTGGCAACTCAAAGACATGTAAACCTCAAAGTTGAAGTCGCCATCCAAAGCCTTGATGCTGTCGATCACCTCTTGCTCTACTTTGGGTGGGTGACCGCCCGTCCACAGCAACGCCAAAACCAAAGAAGTGAACTCGTGCCCCAACGGCAGCCCCGCAAAGCGCACGCCTTGGGCTTCACCAGATCGCGCTACGACAAAAGAGGGTTTGCGTGCATCGTTGCCCGAGGTATCCAGCGAGACCTTTTCGGACAAGCTGACAATGGTTTCAAGCAACTGGCGCATGTCGGTGCCGGTTTCGCTTTCGTCTAGCGAAGCAATCAGGCTGATGGGTTGGCGCAACAAGGCCAAATATTGTTGAAGTTGGGTTTTAAGGGTGTCGTCAAGCATGGTGTCCTCCAATTTCAGAGTGCAAAAAACTCAGGTCTAGCGCACCAAGCGCAGACCAAAAGTAAACAAACGGGTGGGAATTTCGCTGAGTACAGCGCACACCTTGGTATGCGCTGCGGTCAACGCCCTGCTAATCAGGGCAAAAACTTCGGCAAATTAAATCTTGCCGACCAGGTCGATGGAAGGAGCCAAAGTCTTGGCACCCTCTTTCCACTTGGCTGGGCACACCTGACCAGGGTTGGCGGCGGTGTACTGAGCAGCCTTGAGTTTGCGCAATGTTTCAGAAACGTCACGGGCCACCTCGTTGGAGTGAACTTCCATGGTTTTGATCAATCCTTCGGGGTTGATCACAAAAGTGCCGCGCAAAGCCAAGCCTTCCGCTTCAATGTGCACGCCAAAAGCGCGTGTAAGCTGGTGAGTGGGGTCGCCAACCAATGGGAACTTGGCTTTGCCCACTGCGGGAGAGGTCTCGTGCCACACTTTGTGAGAAAACTGGGTGTCGGTGGTCACGATATAAACCTCGGCACCAGCCTTTTGGAATTCAGCGTAGTTGTCAGCAGCATCTTCGATTTCTGTAGGGCAGTTGAAGGTGAAAGCTGCGGGCATGAAAATCAGAACAGACCACTTGCCTTGGAGGCTGGNNAGTTTTCTGCTGCATCTTCAACTTCGGTTGGGCAGTTAAAAGTGAATGCGGCAGGCATGAAAATCAGGACAGACCATTCGCCTTTGAATGATTCGTCAGAGACTTGGACAAACTTGCCATTGTGAAAAGCTTGTGCTTTGAAGGGTTGCACTTGGGTATTGATCAGGGACATAAAGTTTCCTTAGTTTGGTTGATATAAACTATCGAATGAGAAAATCTCATTGAGATAAATGATATTCGATACTAGGGTTTTCACTAATTGTTTGTATCAATGATGGTTATTAGAAAAAACCAATAACACTGTCATCAAGGCACAACTTGTACGGATGGCTGTGTGCGTTAGAGTGGGATAAACCGATACCCACCACCATGAATTCATCTACACAACAACCTCAAGACCTAGAGCCCTTGCAGCCCACCGAACTGGGTGTTTACCGTCACTACAAAGGTAATTTGTATGAAGTGGTTGGCACCGCGCGATGCAGCGAGACTTTAGAAGCCATGACCGTTTACAAAACGCTCTATGGAAGTCCGCAAGAGCTGCAGCAGCTCTGGGTCAGACCTCAAAAAATGTTTTTAGAAGAAGTGCTGGTCAACGGGAAGATGGAGCCTAGGTTTACTAAGGTAAATCACTCACAAACCTAGCCAATCGCTATTTGCAGCCGAGTGCTTTATTCAACTTTGGCGCCCGTCTCTTTGACCACCTTGGCCCATTTATCCAGTTCACGTTTGACCAACTGACCAAAAGCTTCACCACGCAGGTTGCTGGCATCGAAGCCAATACTGCGAAGGCGCTCACGAACTTCGGGAGAGTTAGCGGCACGGTCCAGTTCCTCACGAAGCTTGGCAACTATGGGAGGTGGAGTACCTGCCGGGACCCAAATGCC
>DDPM01000149.1:6798-7993 GCA_002342165.1 Hylemonella sp. UBA2468 | reverse complement strand
GGCAATTGAGTCACCAGTTGCAAGGCCGCGTTACAACGCGTCTCATCGCCCAGCCCCTCGGCATAAGCCAGGATGTTGGTGTCTAAGGCAGCGCGCAAGGCTTAGTCGTCTTGTGCTTGGTACAACTCGTCGCGTGTCCAATTGCGCTGACCGGTCGCGGTGATTTGGCGCAAGCGCACCACCAAATCTTGGCGAGCCATTTCACGTTGACCACTGTCTGGTGCTGCGGGGCCAATGGTGGCTACGGCCTTACCACGCGACAAAACCGTCACAACCTCCCCTGAGGCCACATCGCGCAACATTCTAGAAAAATGCCGATTGGCATCTGCGGCTGAAATGGTTTTCATGATGGACTCAAAAGGTAGTTTTAAGCACTACATTAAAGTCGCTTTGGATATTCGTCAAGAGCTTTATAAAATTTCTTCAGAAAGAAGGCTCAATTCATAGCCAAAACTCAGCCGGCACCTGGGCTATGGAGTTGAGGCTCACCCTGCTTTAGCTNNCACTAGCATGGGCAAGAAAGCGGCGACGTTTCATATGCATCTACCTCAATTTGTGTTTCAAAAGTCGTATAGGAAATCTAGCAATGATTTTTTCCAAAAATATTTGGCTTAATGGAATTAAATCAACTGACCTAGATGCAACCTTTGAACTTTTTATGCCATGGGCTCTTCAGCGACTAAGTGTGAGCTCTGATTCACAATTTCTAAGGTAAAAAATATGGTGCCTTAGCCCCAATCGCGCTGAATCAGCTCTATCTTGTAACCATCGGGGTCGGTCACAAAGGCAATTTCGGTATTGCCGCCTTTTACCGGGCCAGGCTCTCGGGTGATACTGCCGCCAAATGTGGCGGCTTTGGCCCGAATTGCTTCACAGGCTGAGTAAATGTCCGGCAGCCCCAGCGCAATGTGCCCATAGGCGCTGCCCATGTCGTAATGGGTAACGCCGTGGTTGTAGGTGAGCTCCAACTCGGCATGTTCAGGGTTGGGTCCAAAGCCTAAAAAGGCGAGTGAATACTTTTGCTCCGGCCTATCGGTGGTGCGCAAAAGCGTCATGCCCATGACCTGGGTGTAGAAATCAATGGACCGTTGCAGGTTGGTCACCCTAAGCATGGTGTGTAGAAACCGCATGCATCACTCCTTGTAAATGGGAAAAATTTACCGTGAAAACGGGCTTCTCGGGCCCTTGTTGCCGC
>DDPM01000149.1:0-6737 GCA_002342165.1 Hylemonella sp. UBA2468 | reverse complement strand
CCGCCGCCACGACGAGGGCCTCGGGCGGCCATCATGTCCACGCTGGTGCGCAGGGGATCGGGTTGACCGCCCGGCGCAGCGCCGGATCGGCGGTCCTCTGCTGATCGTTGCTCACCACGGTCGGGGCCTTGATCAGGTCCTCGATCGGGACCTCTTTCTGGGCCACGCGCGCCGGATCTGGGTTTTTGAGGGCCGTTGCCTCTGGGGCCGTTGGGCTTTGGACCATTGGGTTTGGCGCCAGCGCCTGTGGCGGTTTTGTTCTCGCGGATGCGCTGCATCATGTCGGTGCGAGCGGCTTTGGCCGCAGCGGCCATCACCTCACGGCTGGGTGGTTTGCCCAAGCCGCCCCAAATGGTTTGGCGACCCATGGCAATGGGCTCAGCGCGTTCGGTGGGCTCAGGCCCAAAACCTTCTACCGGCACCACTGGAATTTCTTGCTTGGTAAAGCGCTCAATATCGGCCATAAAGCCTTCTTCGTCCAAGCAGACCAAATTCACGGCTTGCCCTTCTTTGCCTGCGCGGCCGGTGCGGCCAATGCGGTGCACATAGTCTTCGGACACGTTCGGGATTTCGTAATTGACCACGTGGGGCAGATCGTCAATGTCAATGCCGCGGGCGGCAATGTCGGTTGCGACCAGTGCGCGCAGGCTGCCGCTTTTAAAGCCTGCCAAAGCTTGGGTGCGTGCGCTTTGGCTTTTGTTGCCGTGCAGCGCCATGGCGGTGATGCCATTTTTTTCTAAAAACTCAGCCACATGGTTGGCGCCAAACTTGGTGCGCGTGAACACCAGCACCTGGCTCCAGTTGTGCTGTTGGATGATATGGGCCAACAGGGCTTTTTTCTTCTCGCGGCCCACGGGGTGAACCACTTGGCTGATACGCTGCACCGTGGTGTTGCGCGGAGTCACTTGTACGGTTTGCGGATTTTTGAGAAGGTTTTGCGCCAGTTGCCGAATGTCGTCGCTGAAGGTGGCCGAGAACAGCAGACTTTGCTTGTTGGCGGGCAGCAGGGCCAGAATTTTTTTCACATCGTGAATAAAACCCATGTCCAACATGCGGTCGGCTTCGTCCAGCACCAAAATTTGCACGCCCGACAAGTCCATAAAGCCTTGCTGCTGCAAGTCCAGTAGACGGCCCGGGGTGGCCACCAAAATGTCAAGTCCGCTCTTGATTTTGGCAATTTGCGGGTTCATGCCCACGCCGCCAAACACCACAGCCGACTTGAGTTGCAGGTGTTTGCCGTAGGTGCGCACCGACTCTTCTACCTGAGCGGCCAGTTCGCGGGTGGGAGTGAGCACCAAGGCTCTTATGCCCGTGCCGCCAAATTTGTTGGTGGCACTGCGACTCATCGCCAAGCGATGCAGCAGGGGCAGGGTAAAGGCCGCAGTTTTACCCGTGCCGGTTTGGGCGCCGCCTAACAGGTCGTGGCCTTCCATGACCACCGGAATGGCTTGAGCTTGGATGGGTGTGGGGGTTTCGTAGCCTTGCTCGTGCACGGCTTTAAGGATGGCAGGAGCCAGTTTCAGATCGTCAAAATTCATATGTGAGGGTTCAGTAGGGGGTACGTTAAGGCGAAAGCCCTATGACGCAGGGTGTATGCCCCGCCTGCCCTAAGAGGCAGATCAGTCCAAGGCAGACTGGATAAAAAGTGAACCCGTCAACAACGTAAAGTGATGAGGAGCAGGCTCGCAGCCGATTGCTGGTGAAGTGCGCGACTGGGGCACAAACACCAACGTATTCTCGCACGTTCGCTCTCCTAGCCTTTTTGGACACGGATGCCAACGATAATAGGCCTTAGTTTTAGTTCTCTGTTATCTCCCTCTCCTCCGTTCACCCTCATCGCAAAGTACCCCCATGGCTCAATATGTTTTCACCATGAACCGTCTTGGCAAGATCGTGCCGCCCAAGCGCCAGATCTTGAAAGACATTTCGCTCTCGTTTTTCCCCGGCGCCAAGATCGGCGTTCTGGGCCTCAATGGCTCGGGTAAATCCACGCTGCTCAAGATCATGGCTGGAGTGGACAAAGAGTTTGAGGGTGAGGCCGCCCCCATGCCTAACATCAAAATCGGGTATCTGCCACAGGAGCCCCTGATGAACCCCGAAGAGACCGTTCGCGAGGCGGTGGAGGGGGGCATGGGTGAAGTGAAAGCGGCACAAGCCCGGCTTGAAGAGGTCTATGCCGCCTATGCGGAAGAAGACGCCGATTTTGACGCTCTGGCTGCTGAGCAAGCCCAGTTAGAGGCTGTCATTGCCGCAGCCGGTGCTGGTGACGGCTCTGACCACCAGCTTGAAATTGCGGCCGATGCCTTGCGCCTGCCGCCGTGGGACGCCGTGATTGGCAAGCTTTCTGGCGGCGAAAAACGCCGTGTGGCCCTGTGCCGATTGCTGCTTTCTAAGCCCGACATGCTGCTGCTGGACGAGCCCACCAACCACTTGGACGCTGAATCGGTGGACTGGCTGGAGCAGTTTTTGTCCCGCTTTTCGGGCACGGTGGTGGCCATTACCCACGACCGCTACTTTTTAGACAACGCCGCCGAGTGGATATTGGAGCTCGACCGTGGCCACGGCATTCCCTACAAGGGCAACTATTCCACTTGGCTGGAGCAAAAAGAAGCCCGCCTGGAGCAGGAGCAACGGACCGAAGACGCCCGAACCAAGGCCATGAAAAAAGAGCTGGAGTGGGCCCGCGCTAACCCTAAAGGCCGCCAAGCCAAGAGCAAAGCACGTTTGGCTCGGTTTGAAGAACTGAGCGACTTTGAATACCAAAAGCGCAATGAAACCCAAGAAATCTTTATTCCCGTGGCCGAGCGTTTGGGCAACGAGGTGATTGAATTTAAGGGTGTGAGCAAATCTTTTGGCGACCGTCTGCTGATCGACAACCTGAGCTTCAAGGTGCCTGCGGGCGCTATTGTGGGCATCATCGGACCTAACGGCGCGGGCAAGTCCACCCTGTTCAAAATGATTGCGGGTAAAGAGCAGCCCGATCAGGGCGAAGTCAAAATTGGCCAAACTGTACAAATGGCGTTTGTGGACCAAACCCGCGACGACCTCTCGAACGACAAAACCGTGTGGGAAGACGTATCCGGCGGCTTGGACATTTTGACCGTGGGTAAATTCCAAATGCCCAGCCGCGCGTATTGCGGTCGCTTTAACTTTAACGGTGGCGATCAGCAGAAAAAAGTGGGCATGCTCTCGGGCGGTGAACGCGGTCGCTTGCATTTGGCCAAAACCCTGATTGCTGGCGGCAACGTGCTGTTGCTGGACGAGCCCTCCAACGACCTAGACGTGGAAACTTTGAGGGCCCTTGAAGACGCCTTGCTGGAGTTTGCCGGTTCGGTCATGGTGATCAGCCACGACCGTTGGTTTTTGGACCGGATTTGCACCCACATTTTGGCTGCCGAGGGCGATAGCCAGTGGGTGTTTTTTGACGGCAACTACCAAGAATTTGAAGCCGACAAGAAAAGGCGTCTGGGTGAAGAAGGCGCCAAGCCCAAGCGCGTGCGCTACAAAGCCTTGAAGTAAAGCTCGTTAGCTATGCGCACCGCGTTCAGCGTGGCGCGGGCCGTGGCCTCAGCTGCCATCACACTGAGCAACAGCATGTCCGCAGGAGCTTTTTGAGCGCCTGTGGCTAGGGCAAACAAAGTGTCTCCATCCAAGGGGGTGTGCACCGGGTTGATGGTGCGCGCCAAACCATCGTGCCCCAACCGGGCCAGGCGTTGAGCTTGGGCTTTGCTCAGCACGGCATCGGTGGCGATGACCCCTATGGTGGTGTTCGTGCCCGCATCGTGGGGGGTGATGGGGCGTTGGTGGGGGCTACCGCTCAGCAAGGATTGCACCGTGTTTTCAAGCCGCGCGCCGTCGGCGCTGCGTGCACCTGCCACCAACTGACCGGTGCTGGGGTCCACCACATCGCCCACCGCGTTACAAACGATCAGTGCTGCCACTGTAAAGCCACCTGCCTGCACAGAGGCGGTGCCCATGCCACCTTTCATGGCGCGATCCATTCCAAACAACTTGCCCACTCGGGCTCCAGCGCCAGCGCCTACAGATCCTTGGGCAGGTGCCAACCCAGAGGCTTGGGTGCACGCGTTGTATCCATCGTTGGCATCAGGCCGAATGCTCGGATCGCCCACCCCCAGGTCAAAAATGACGGCAGCTGGCACGATGGGCACGTGCCCATAGGCGGTGGGCAGTCCAATGTGGTGTTCTTCCAGCCAGCGCATCACGCCGGTCGCGGCGTCTAAGCCCCAAGCGCTGCCCCCAGAGAGCAACACCGCATGCACTTGTTCCACCAAATTACCGGGTTCTAGCAAATCGGTTTCCCGCGTGCCCGGGGCCGCGCCGCGCACATCCACGCCCGCCACAGCGCCTGCGCGGGTCAGGATGACGGTGCAACCTGTGGGTCGGCGCGTGTCGGTAAAGTGCCCTACTTCAATCCCCGCCACATCGGTGAGGCTGCCGGGGTAGAGATTGAAGGCAGTGGGCAATTCAGGGTTCATGAGCAGGTGTTTAGAGCGTAAGTTGTGAACGCTTAAGGTCTTACCGCGGGGCTTTCTAGTGGCATACCGCGGGCCACGCTTGCCAAATAGGCCTCCAGCTCTACCAACTCCGGCGATCCATATGCAAACAGTTGGGCGCGTACCCCGCTCATGCAATTGCGCAAGCGGCGCTGCAAGGAGCCCATGCCTTGCCACTCCAGCCGGTACATGGGGTAGCCAACGGGGTGCGATTGCGGAATGACTGTGCCGCCCAACTTCAAGCCCCAGCGCTGATCGTGGCATTGCGCGCATGACAGATCGAGCTGTCCCATACGTTGCTGGTAACGCACCGATCCGCGCTGCACGACCGCTTGCATGCGGGCGTCTGTGCTGGGGCTAAAGGGCAGGCCTCGGGACTGAATCGCCACGTAACTCTCAAGACTCAGCAATTCCTGACTTTCCATGCGCCATGGCGAGGCCTGCTGGTGGTTAACCCGGCACTGGTTGATGCGTTGCTGCAGGTTGATGGCTTGATTGCTGAGTGCATCAAAGGCGGGGTAGCGTGCGGCCACGCCTTTCATAGATTGAGCCGCGGGGCCATGGCAGGTTTGGCATGATGGGGCAGACGATGCAGTACTCCACAAGGTCTCGCCTTGCTTGACCCACANNCCAAGCTGGCTATGCCCCCACCAAAGCCCCAAATTGCCCCAATTGCCGAAAGGGCCAGCAACCTAAAAATGGGCTGCAGTGCCTTGTGCAATCAAGTCACCTCAAGGGCCACGGTTTCGGTGTGGACAAAGTTTTGGTCTCCGGTCCACGTGAAGCGCAAGCTGCCGCTGGTCGTGGCCACAGTATGAAAAGCAATGTAGGGGTTGGCAGACACCGCGGCAAACAGGTCGGCCTTGAAAATCAGTTCATTGTTGTAATGGCATTCAAACCGCTCAATGATGTTGCGCGGCAAGGTTTTGCCATCAGCCCCAGGACGAAAGCCGGTTTCCATGGGGTGACCCACTACCGCACGAATTTCAAAGGTGTCGCCTTTGCGGGCAGATTTGGGGAGGGTGATGAGGGCGCGCGTCATATCAAACCTCGTCTCCTTCCAAACAGGCGGCAATGGCCACAATCACCTCAACGGTGTGCGACCAAAAACTGCCGTCGTTCATTCGAGCGACTGCCACCAGTTTTTGGGTGGTGGCCAAACGAATGCGGGTGGCCACATGAGCGCGACCGGCACGGTGGTTGAGGTAAAAGTTCACCACATCGGCTTGGGGGTTGCGCTCGTTAAATAAAGCAATGTGGGTCACATGGTCTGCCGCAGTCATGGGACTGGCCACGCTGATCTCGACGGGCACCGTGTTGCCGTTGTCCACAATGGGAGATATAGCCAAACGCACTCGCCCAGGCATCACGGCGGCACCGTTTGCAAACTTGCGGATGGCCGCAGTCATCTCTTCGGTGGTGGCATAGGCGGGTCGGGTCCAGACGGCGCCACCCAACAAGCTCGCGCCTAGGGCTACTGATGTGCCCAACACACGTCGGCGTGTGGGGCTCTCGGGCCTTGAAAATTCGGGGGAATAGTGTGGGGAGTTTGTATTCATGGATGCAGCTCAGTCCTTCAAGCTTAGTAAATAAGCCACCACGTCTTCAATATCTTGGGCGCTTAGTAGGGTCTTGCCCTGAAAAGCCGGTGCCACCCGGTGCAGGTGGTTGGTTCGGAAATACGCTGGCATAAAGCTTTCGGGGTTGATTTGGCGCGAATCCACCATGCGCAAGCGCAGCTGCGCAGCGTTCAGACGCGCACCCACTCCGCGCAAGTCCGGCGCCATGTTGCCGTGAAAGCGCTCGTCTGGTACAGGAGCCTGGTGACACAACACACACAAACCCTGCTGGCGATTGGCCACAATGGCACGTCCACGCTCGATATCGCCAGGTTGTTGGGTCAGCGGGTCGCTGAGACTCTGTGTCGCTGGGCTCATTGCCCGCGCATGGGGCCAAGCGAAAAGCCAACCGCACAGCACCAACAACAAGGCCAGCCCAAGGGGCTGGCCTGTTGGTTGTAGCCTAAAGCTCACGCTTGGTGCGCTCTAGCATCAAGCCTTTTGCAGGCTGTGGTTTTTCAAAGGCAAATCGCGGATGCGCTTGCCAGTGGCCGCAAAAATGGCGTTGAGCACGGCAGGAGCTGCCACGGCAATGGTGGGTTCGCCCACACCACCCCAGAAGCCACCAGACGGAATCAGCACGGTTTCCACTTTGGGCATTTCG
>DDPM01000173.1:2291-3633 GCA_002342165.1 Hylemonella sp. UBA2468 | reverse complement strand
CAAGCACAGCTCTTCTTCGCAGCGTTGGGCATAGTTTTTAATGCGTCCAAAGCGCGAAGCCCGAGTCAGTGCCGAAACCCCACGGATGCCACCAGCGGGGTAGCGCACGCTGCGCACTGCAGCTTCGGCCTCTTGTGCGTTTTGTATGTAGGGCAGCAGCAGTGTTTGAGCGCCAATGTCCAAATAGCGTTTGATCAGCACTGGGTCGTTCCAAGCGGGGCGCACCACAGCAGAAACGGGGTAGGGTGCCATCGCTTGAAGTTGCGCCATAACGCCCAACACATCGCTGGGCGAGTGCTCGGTGTCGATCAGCAGCCAATCAAAGCCGGACCCAGCCAGCATTTCCAGTCCATAGGGGCTGGACAAGGTGCACCACAGTCCAATTTGTTGTTGGCCGTTTTGAATGGCACGTTTGAAGTGGTTGATCGGCAGTTCCACGGACAAATTCCTCTTTAAGAAAAGGAGACGCCAATGGAGCCCAAGGGGCCAAAGTCTGCATGAATCACGTCGCCTGCCGCAATGTTGACCGGCCTTGTAAAAGAGCCCGCCAGCAGAATATGACCCGCTTGCATCACGGTGCCGTGCAAAGCCAGTTTGTTGGCCAACCACACAATGCCGTTGGCCGGATGGCCCATGATGGCCGCAGACATTCCCGACTCTTCAATGACACCGTTTTTCGACAATGTGGCGCCAAGCCAGCGCAAGTCCACATCCATGGGCTTGACCACACGGCCCCCCGTCACCATGGCAGCAGCTGCGGCGTTGTCGGCAATGGTGTCGGTAATGGCGCGCGGCACCTCGGTGCGGTAGTCAATGATTTCGAGCGCTGGGGTGATGTAAGCGGTGGCGTCCAGCACGTCATAGATGGTGATCTTCGGTCCGCCAGCACTGCCGCCAAGAGGTTTGCCCAACACAAAAGCCAACTCCACTTCCAAGCGCGGCGCATGAAAGCGCGATGCCGGAATACGTGCGCCATCGGGGTACAACATGTCGTCCAGCAACACGCCGTAATCGGGCTCCGTCATTTTGGAGGCCATTTGCATGGCGCGGCTGGTCAGGCCAATTTTGTTGCCCACCACTCGCGCACCAGCCTTTACACGGCCTTCGGCCCACAACTGCTGAATGGCGTAGGCGTCTTCAATTTGCATTTCAGGCCAAGTTTTGCTGACCTGCTGAATCGGTTGACGGTTGATTTCGGCTTGCAGCAAGGCCTCTGCAGCCTGCTGGCGCTGTGCTTGAGTGATCATGTGTCTCCTAAATAATTTGGCGCGATTATCAACTCAGTTCACGGCCTAACCTCGCGCCAGTTGAGGAGAGTTCAGCGGGCGGATGGTTTTTCTCT
>DDPM01000173.1:0-2246 GCA_002342165.1 Hylemonella sp. UBA2468 | reverse complement strand
CGCACGCCGGCTAAGTTGAGGGCGGCGTCGCGAGTGAAGCCGTTTTTGGGATCCAGCAAAATGCCGTAACTGGTCTCAGCACTCTGGCGGGTGGCGCCCTTGACGTTTTTCATAAAAATTTCCAGAGCGGCCTCTTTGTTTCGGGGGTCATACAACCAATCCAGGGCGCTGCGGTAGCCGCGGATGTATCCCGTCAATGCGGTTTGGTTTTGTTCCGCCCAGTTTTTGCGTACACCAGCCACCAGACCCTGATAGCTGCCCAAAGCGGCCGATGCATCGACCAACACATTGATGCCCTTTTCCTTAGCCAGCACATCAAAGGGTGCAATCAACATGGTGGCCGAATGCTTGCCGGCCACCAAGTCGTTATAGCGCTGCAATACACCGCCAGCCGCTACGGTTTTGTAATCGCGGTCGAGTAGCAGACCATTGCGTTCCAGCACTTCTAGCAGCACAAAGGCGTAGCCTGTGGTCAATGCGTCAACGGACAGGGTGGTGCCCCTGAGGTCGTTAAAGCTTTTTACATTAGGCTGAGCGCCGACTCGCAAAAAGCCGTTGTCGGCCCCCATCACGGCAATCAGGTTGCTGCCATCAATTGGCACGGCGCCTTGCCCTTCCCGGTAGGCCAGCAGGTTGTCTACAGCTGTCATGGCAATTTCAAACTGACCATTGATCAAGCCGGTGAGTTGCTCGCGGGAGTTGGGGGTGTCGATGGTTTTAACCTCTACACCATTTCGGACAAAGTAACCTTTTTCTTGCCCGGCCCAAATGGGCCAGTTGAAGCCACCCGGAAAGATGTTCACCCGAAGTTCTTGCGGGGTTGCGTTGGCCGCAGGCGCGGTGTTGAGGAGGCCGCAAGCCCCTAGAAGGCTAGCAATTACTAAAGAAAAAACGATTTTGAGAGCTTTCATGTGACGTCCTTGCAATTGGAAAAAACCGTTACAAACTTGCAAGTCGCACTATTGCACCTCAAAGTCAGCCTCCAACCCAGTGAAAACCCTTGTGAACGTTTGGTGGCCATAAAAAAACCCGCCACAGGGGCGGGTTTGATTGGATAGACCTCCATCAGACTGAAGTNNCCCGCTGTGGATTCCAGCTTGATTTTTTCGCGTCCGCCTTTGGTAGCCATGTTTTAACTCCTTAATGGGTGGTTCAGGCTTGACCACGTGCGCGCAAATCGGCGAGCACAGAGTCGATACCGTTTTTATCGATCAAGCGCAGAGCCGCGCTGGACACGCGAAGGCGCACCCAACGGTTCTCAGTTTCCACCCAGAAGCGGCGGTATTGCAGATTCGGAAGGAATCGGCGCTTGGTTTTGTTGTTGGCGTGAGAAACGTTGTTCCCCACCATCGGGCCCTTGCCCGTGACTTCACATACGCGTGCCATGAAAGATTTCCAATAAAACAGCGGTCACATCGTGAGCGCTTCACCTCGCCATAGGGTGGCGGTAGCCCTGACTTTCCTAACTGAATACACTCCTATTACGGGCTGAACTCAAGAAAATCGTGAATTATATGCCAATATGGTTCAATCCTGCTCTAAAAACCGCTGGGCGTCCAAAGCGGCCATGCAGCCCGTGCCGGCGCTGGTGATGGCTTGGCGGTAGACATGGTCTTGCACGTCGCCCGCAGCAAACACGCCCGGTACTGAGGTTTGGGTGGCAAAACCTTTGTGCCCGCCTTGCGTGACGATGTAGCCGTTTTCCATTTCTAGCTGGCCCTTAAAAATCTCAGTGTTGGGCGCGTGACCAATGGCAATAAAACAGCCTTGCAGCATCAGGTCTTGTGTGCTGCCGTCAACCGTACTTTTAAGGCGCACACCGGTCACGCCGGTGCTGTCGCCCAAAACCTCGTCGAGCACTTGGAAGGTTTTGAGTTCAATTTTGCCGGCGGCCACCTTATCCATCACCTTGTCCACCAAAATGGGTTCAGCTTTGAATTTGTCTCGACGGTGAATCAAATACACCTTGCTGGCGATGTTGGACAGGTACAGGGCCTCTTCCACAGCAGTGTTGCCGCCTCCCACCACGCAGCAGACTTGGTCGCGGTAGAAAAACCCATCGCAGGTGGCGCAACCTGAAACGCCACGGCCCATAAAGGCTTGCTCAGAAGGCAAACCCAAGTATTTGGCAGAAGCACCCGTGGCCACAATCAGGGCGTCGCAGTTGTAGACGCCGCTGTCGCCATGAAGGGTAAAGGGGCGCTGGCTCAAATTCACTTGGTTGATCTGGTCAAACACCACCTCCG
>DDPM01000045.1:27659-28940 GCA_002342165.1 Hylemonella sp. UBA2468 | reverse complement strand
CCCCTTTTGCTCTCTGGTGAAATGGAAAAAGCCACGGCACTCATTCACACCAGCAAACCTGTTCGGCCCAAGCCTGCTCCACCACCTTCATCTCCACTGCCTTCAACTTCTCCCGATACCCCAAAATGACTCACGAACTGAAAACTTACCCAGCAAGCAAATTACCAGATCCTCTTGGAGTCAATACATTGCATTTAGTACTGGTTGCTTTTGCGACAAGTCTATTTTTAATGACCACTGGCTTGTGCCACGCCCAAACCTACCGCTGCGGCAACAGCTACAGCGCCACCCCATGTGCGGATGGCACTGCCATTGACGCCAGCGACACTCGCACACCCGCGCAACAAAAAGCCGCACTTGCCAGTACCCAGCGCCAACAGACCCAAGCATCTGCTCTAGAAAAAGATCGGCTCAAAAAAGAAGCTTCAGCTCAAAAAGAGGCCAAGCAAACGCAGCAACACACTGTTAATGCCAGCAAAGCCCCCGCAAAAAACGAAACGCCAACCAAGCAGCATCACAAGCCGCAGCGCAAACCAGCGGAATACTTCACCGCCAAAGACGCCACGCCTAAAAAATCAGACTAGGGTTAGGCAGCGTCTTGCAAACGCTGAAACTTTTGCCACAAAGTTTCTCGCGTTTCCACATGGTGTGGATGCACCGGAATGCAGGCTACAGGGCACACTTGCACGCACTGCGGCTCATCAAAGTGGCCTACGCATTCGGTGCAGCGGTTGGGGTCAATTTCATAAATTTCAGGCCCCAAATAAATGGCTTGGTTGGGGCATTCTGGCTCGCACACATCACAATTGATGCATTCATCGGTAATGGTCAGCGCCATAAGGTGTGCATTTAGAAGGTGACCACTTAGTCTTGGCCCAATGTGCGGACTTTTTCGGCCAAACGAGAGGCCACCACAGGGTCAACAAATTTATCGACTTCGCCGCCTAGGGTGGCAATTTCTCGCACGAAAGTGCTGGAAATAAATTGGTACTTGTCGCTGGGGGTCAAAAATACAGTTTCCACATCGGGCATCAAACTGCGGTTCATGCCAGCGAGCTGAAATTCGTAGTCAAAGTCGGTCACAGCACGCAGGCCTCGAATCATGGCCTTGGCACCACGAGCCACCACAAAGTCCCGCATCAACCCCGAAAAACTTTCCACACTCACTTGCGGGTAAGGCGCCACCACTTCACGCACCATATCGATGCGCTCTTCTAGGCTGAACAAGGTTTTCTTATGGTGGCCTGCCGCCACCGCAATGATGATGGTGTCAAACAGCTG
>DDPM01000045.1:0-27566 GCA_002342165.1 Hylemonella sp. UBA2468 | reverse complement strand
CCGATGACCTGGCATGCTCAACTGAACCTTCAATACCAGCACTCCAGCGCAGGGACTTTAGTGCTCCATCAGCATGAAGGGCCGTTGCGTTTGCTTCAAAGCCTGTACCCAGAAGGTCCTTCCATTTGCCATAACGTTCTGGTTCATCCACCAGGGGGGCTGGTGGGCGGCGACCATCTGAAAATTCAAATTGAGGTGGCGCCTCAATGCCATGGCCTGATCACTACCCCAGGCGCCACCCGCTTTTACCGGTCTGAGGGCCCAGTGGCTTCTCAAGCGGTGCATGCCCGTCTAAGCGCTGGAGCCCGCTTGGAGTGGCTACCCTTGGAATCAATCGCTTATCAAGATTGCCATGCTGAAAACCACCTCAAGGTAGAGGTGGCTCAAGGGGCTGAATTTTTGGGTTGGGACATCACGGCCTTGGGTCTGCCTGCGGCACAACAGCCGTTCACAAAAGGTCATTTTCTTCAGCACATAGAGGTACCCGGCATTTGGCTCGAAAAAGGTCGCCTTGATGCTCAAGACCAGAGGCTGATGGACAGCCCCCTGGGATTGGCTGGCCACCGGTGCATGGGGAGCTTATTTTTTGTAGCTGGCCAAGCCATAGACAGGGACCGAAAAGAGCAGGCTCTAGAGTACCTGCGAGAAGCCGCACGTGGACATACGCTCCATGCATGTGTGGGTGTCACGTCGCCAAACTCCCGAGTGTTATTGGTTAGAGTACTGGGTCCTTGGGTAGAGCCCGTGATGGGGCTAATGAGGCTGCTCAGAGGCGTGTGGAGGCAAACCCTTTGGGGCTTGGAACCCCATACCCCCCGAATATGGAGCACCTAGTGATGGCAGTCAGATGGCCACCAATTGCCGAACTCCACGAGCTTGCATTTCATGGCCAGGCCCACTGCCCACCACAGCACCACGATCTAACACCACATAGGCATCCGCCAACTCTTCGGCAAAGTCGTAATATTGTTCCACCAGCACAATGGCCATATCACCTCGATCAGCCAACATGCGAATCACACGTCCGATGTCCTTGATGATGCTGGGCTGAATACCCTCAGTGGGCTCATCCAAAACCAACAATTTAGGACCTGCAGCCAAGGCTCGCGCTATAGCCAACTGTTGTTGTTGCCCCCCTGACAAATCACCCCCACGCCTGTACAACATTTGCTTGAGAACGGGAAAAAGTTCAAACAGCCCATCAGGTATGGGTGTACCTGCAGATCTCGTTGCCAAACCCATACGCAAGTTGTCTTGAACGCTTAAACGGCCAAAAATTTCTCGCCCCTGAGGCACATACCCTATTCCCGCCCTAGCGCGCTCGTAAGGTGTGAGCTGATGAATGGGCAACCCATCGCATTCCATAGACCCGCTCTTGATGGGTACCAAACCCATCAAAGATTTGAGTAATGTGGTTTTGCCTACGCCGTTGCGTCCCAACACTACAGTCACCTGGCCTTTTTCGGCCCTAAGGCTGACATCTCGCAAAATATGCGAGCCACCATAATATTGGTTCACGCGTTGAATATTCAGCATTATCAGCGGCCTAAATACACTTCAATCACGCGCTCATCTGCCTTCACCACATTCAAAGGCCCTTGAGCCAACACTGACCCTTCGCACAGCACAGTCACGATGTCAGAAATTGCACTCACAAAATTCATGTCGTGCTCCACCACCATCAAAGAGTGTTTTCCTTTGAGCGACAAAAAGAGTTCCGCAGTTCGAGCGGTTTCTTCGTCGGTCATCCCTGCCACGGGCTCATCTAACAAAAGCAACTTGGGGTCTTGCATGAGAAGCATGCCAATTTCCAGCCATTGCTTTTGACCATGACTCAAGTTGCCCGCCTGACGGTTCAATTCGTTTTCAAGTTGAATGGTATGAAGCACCTCCAGAAGCCGATCGGACTGCTCAGAATTCAATTTGAAAAATAAACTAGACCAAACGCCCTTAAAGGTTTTAAGGGCCAGTTCAAGGTTTTCAAATACCGTTAGACGTTCAAACACAGTTGGTTTTTGAAATTTACGACCAATACCCAATTGAGCAATTTCAGCCTCGGAAAAACGCAGTAAATCAATGGTGCTGCCAAAAAACACCGAACCGCTGTCGGGCCTGGTTTTGCCCGTGATGATGTCCATGAGGGTCGTTTTGCCGGCGCCATTAGGTCCAATAATGCAACGAAGTTCCCCTGGGGCAATGTCTAAGGACAGATGATTGATGGCCTTAAACCCATCAAAGCTCACACTCACATCTTCCAAATACAAAATGCGGCCGTGGGTCACATCCACTTCATGACGCAAATAATGACGCGCGTAACTTGCCGTTTGCCCTCCCGCTTCAGTTTTTCCTGAAGGGGTTTTACTGGACGCCTTGCGAAGCTGCATACGTTTTGCACCCGCTTCCATCAAATCGGGCGTCATGTCGACCTCCTGCTTTTTAACCAAGTCAGGAACCAACCCATGACCCCATTAGGCAAAAATAGGGTCACCACCATAAAAAGGCCACCTAAAAAATAAAGCCAAATTTCAGGGTAGGCCACAGTGAGCCAACTTTTTGCACCATTTACCAAAAACGCGCCAACAATAGGTCCCAGCAAAGTTGCGCGTCCGCCTACAGCGACCCAAATCGCAATTTCTATGGAGTTGCCGGGGCTCATCTCACCCGGATTGATAATGCCAACTTGGGGCACATACAAAGCGCCCGCCACCCCACACATGATGGCTGAGAGCGTCCAGATCGCCAGTTTGTAGCCCAGTGGTTGGTAGCCTGAAAACATCACTCTACTTTCCGCATCACGTATAGCTTGCAACACACGACCGAATTTGGAAACCACCAACCAACGCGCCAGTAGATAACAACCCAATAAGGTTAAGCCCGTTGTCACAAACAACGCCATTCGGGTTTGAGGCGTTGCTAAAGGGATATCCAAAATCCGTTTGAAGTCCGTAAACCCATTGTTGCCGCCAAAGCCTGTTTCATTACGAAAGAAAAGCAACATGGCGGCAAACGTAAGTGCTTGGGTAATGATGGAAAAGTAAACGCCCTTGATGCGAGAGCGAAAAGCAAAGTAACCAAAAACAAAAGCTATTAATCCTGGCACGGAAACCACCAAGAACAAGGTAGCGGCAAAACTGTCGCTTAAGGCCCAATGCCAAGGCAACTCTTTCCAATCTAAAAACACCATGAAGTCCGGCAACGCACTTTTGTAATTGCCATCTTGGCCAATTTGGCGCATCAGGTACATGCCCATCACATAGCCCCCCAAGGCAAAAAACAACCCGTGCCCCAGACTCAATATTCCTGTATATCCCCAAATCAAGTCCATTGCCAAAGCGCAAATGGCATAACACATGATGCGGCCTAGCAAAGCCACTGCATAGTCACTCAAATGCAGGCTACTTTGCTCGGGTATCCATAAATTCAACACAGGGGCAACCGCTGTAACCAACAGGACTGCAAACACCAGGGCACTCCAGCCCGCACGAGATAGTATGGGAGGGGTTGTAGGTAAGTTCATGTCAGATTCAGGGCTATTCGTCAAACATTACGCTTCAACGGATCGGCCCTTGATGGCAAAAATCCCCTGAGGCCGTTTTTGTATAAAAACGATGATGAACACCAGCACCATGATTTTGGCTAACACCGCCCCAGCCCAACCCTCTAAAAATTTGTTGAGGACGCCTAAGCCCAATGCGGCATAGACCGTGCCCGCCAATTGACCCACACCGCCCAACACCACCACCATAAAAGAGTCCACGATGTAGTTTTGCCCAAGGTCTGGGCCTACATTACCAATTTGAGTGAGCGCGCAGCCAGCTAATCCGGCGATACCCGAGCCCAATGCAAAGGCATAGGTATCCACTTTGGCGGTATTGACCCCCATACATGCTGCAATGGGTCTGTTTTGGGTCACACCACGCACAAACAGGCCCAACCGAGTCCGACTGATCAAAAGCGACATTGCCACCAGTACAGCCAATGCAAAGACCAGGATGAACAAGCGGTTGTAGGGCAAGATCAGATTGGGCAAGAGTAGCAAGCCGCCACTCATCCAAACCGGGTTCTCTACCGCCACGTTTTGCGCGCCAAAAATAGAACGCACACTTTGCATCAATACCAAACTGATGCCCCAAGTTGCAAGCAAGGTTTCCAATGGGCGTCCATATAAAAACCGCAAAACAGTGCGCTCCATGAGCGTCCCAACCGAAGCTGCGGCCAAAAATGCCACTGGCACCGCAACCAACAAATAGGCGTCAAAAAGCGAAGGCACATACTGACGTACCAAGCCTTGAACCACAAAAGTGGCGTAGGCACCCACCATCATGAGTTCGCCATGGGCCATGTTGATTACGCCCATGAGCCCGTAGGTGATAGCCAGCCCCAGTGCAGCCAACAACAAAATACTGCCCAGACTCACGCCCGAAAAAGCAGCGCCCAAATACTCACCCCAACGCAGGGCATCCTCTATATCGCGCAAAGATGAAGTGATTTGAATCCGCACCTCTGAATGTTGTTCTATTGCAAGGCGCTGGTTCAGAAGCAGTTTGGTGTCTGGCGTTTTACTTAGTGCAATTTGGCGCGCGCCTTGAATACGTTGCGCAGGATCTTCGCTGCTCAACCATACAGCCGCCCGCGCCAATTCCAACACTTGGCGCACGCTATCCAAACCCTCAGACTGAAGGGCCTTGTTAAGTAAAGGTAAGCGTGTGGCATCAGGATCTTTGAGCAAGGCCTTAGCTGCTGCAAGACGTTGCTGGTCGTTGCCACCCACCAGCTGCAAGGCAGCTAAAGCAGTTTCCAATTCGCTGCGCATGCGGTTGTTGTTGATGACATCTTCTGCCGCATCTGTGACCGTGATCAGAACGCCTGTAGACGCATCTCGGGCCTGACCGTCGCGCACTATGAGCACATGCTGAGACTGCACCTTAACGGCATCATCATTCAAGGCCTGCACCAACTCAGTAGTGCGACCGTCAGGGTTTAAGACCGCCCGAGCTAGAGCCTCAATTCGGGAGTCAGTATCTCCAGTGGCGAGTTTTGATGCTTGCTCTGACGTTAGTGCATGAGCTGACACAGACACCACCATGCACCAGATCCATAACCACAACCTCTTCACTGCGCCCCAATACATTTAACTTCAACGACCCGGGCTCTTGCTTTGAGCCCGGGCAAGGTTCACATCTTCAACTTAATGAGACATCTTTACTTTTTGACAGGCTCATCAGGCTTCTTGTCATTGCCTTCGATAAAGGGACTCCATGGTTTGGCCTTTACAGGACCTGGAGTTTTCCAAACCACATTGAATTGACCATCGGCTTTGATTTCACCAATAAACACCGACTTGTGCAGGTGGTGATTCTTTTCATCCATCTTGGATGTGATACCGCTTGGTGCCTTGAAAGTCTGACCCGCCATGGCGGCAATAACCTTGTCCACGTCGGTAGATTTGGCTTTTTCAACAGCTTGTTTCCACATGTTGATGCCAATGTAGGTAGCCTCCATGGGGTCATTGGTCAAAGGCTTGTCCTTGTGTCCCGCAATACCCTTGGTCTTGGCATACGTGCCCCATTTTTTTACGAATTCATCGTTGGCGGGATTTTTAATGCTCATGAAGTAGTTCCATGCTGCCAAGTGGCCAACCAATGGCTTGGTGTCCACACCGCGCAACTCTTCTTCACCAACCGAGAAGGCAACTACAGGCACGTCTTTAGCCTTCAAGCCAGCATTACCCAACTCTTTATAGAAGGGTACGTTGGAGTCACCGTTGATGGTGGAGACCACTGCAGTCTTGCCACCTGCCGAGAATTTTTTAATGTCGGCCACAATGGTTTGGTAATCGGAGTGACCAAAGGGTGTGTATTTTTCGTCAATATCAGACTCTTTAACGCCTTTGCTCTTCAAGTAAGCGCGCAAAATTTTGTTGGTGGTACGGGGGTAAACATAGTCAGTACCCAATAACACCCAGCGCTTGGCACCGCCACCATCTTTGCTCATAAGGTAGTCCACAGCCGGTATCGCTTGCTGGTTGGGTGCAGCACCGGTATAGAACACGTTTTTGGAAAGCTCTTCACCCTCGTACTGCACAGGGTAGAACAACAGGCCATTGAGCTCCTCCACTACGGGCAGCACTGACTTGCGTGATACCGAAGTCCAGCAGCCAAAGATGACGGATACTTTGTCTTGGGTTAGCAACTGCTTGGTCTTTTCAGCAAACAGGGGCCAATTTGAAGCAGGGTCCACCACCACCGGCTCCAGCTTTTTGCCCAGAACGCCGCCCTTGGCGTTGATTTCATCTATTGCCATGAGCACGGTGTCTTTCAACACGGTTTCAGAAATGGCCATGGTGCCTGACAAACTGTGCAAAACACCCACTTTGATGGTGTCAGCGGCTACAGCCAAGCCGGTAACGGACATACCCCAGCCCAAGGCAATAGATGCAGTGAGCGATTTCAATGAGCCTCGACGATTCATGACTAAACTCCAATTTATTAAAGTGAAAGGTATCGTTGGATCAGATTCCAATTGGATACGTCAAACATTAAGCAAAGTGCGTGCCAATCCGACCTTCATAAGTTCGCACCATATGGGTGCGAATTGGAGTTTTTTTAGGCACAAGAGTTGCTTCACAATTCACTCATACGTTTTTATATTCATATTCAAAATCCTCTATGGAACTCACGCCTAGGGAAAAAGACAAGCTCTTGATTTTCACAGCCGCCATGCTTGCCGAGCGACGCAAAGCACGTGGGCTTAAGTTGAACTACCCGGAGTCGGTTGCGCTCATCAGTGCAGCGGTGATGGAGGGTGCGCGCGAAGGTAAAACCGTGGCGCAATTGATGAGTGAAGGTCGCACCATTTTGACGCGCGCTGACGTTATGGACGGCATAGCCGACATGATTCCTGACATACAAGTTGAAGCCACCTTTCCCGATGGAACCAAATTGGTCACAGTGCATCAACCAATTGTTTAAAGGCTTTTTATGAGTGCACCAAAACAATCGAGCCGATTCCTGGCTTTGTGTTTTTCGTTAAGCGTTGTAGGCCTGATACCCAGCGCCTTGAGTCAAAGCTCTCAAGCGACCTCACCGCCCCAAAGTCCGCAAGAGTGGATCCGCTTGGGCGAGGCGGTTCATGGTGGATTTGGCTCTCATATTGCGTTGGGCATACGGATCGGCCTGGACGCTATGAATCGCCTTGGCGCCAAACCCAGACAAATTGAAGCGGTTGTTCAAGAGGGTCATTCAGCGCCCTGTGCATGTGTCGCAGATGGCTTAATGGTTGCTACTGCAGCTTCACCCGGACAACGAACGTTACAAGTCAACCCAAAGTCCCATGAGGACCACTTTATGGTCTCCATTGAGTTGCGACATCGTGTCACCCAATCCAGCTTGGTCTATGTCATACCCACGAGCGCTATGGCATCTTTGGCTCAAATGAATGTTGGCAAGTCTGCACTGGAAAGGTTCCAGGTCGTCATGCAGACGCCCGCTGAAACTCTTTTTACTGTGAAGGAAAAGCCATGATCACAAAACTTAAGCCACAACACCCACGACCATGGAGTCAAACCTTATTTTTTATTTTTTTGTTTTTACCTCAGGTTGTGATGGCTCATGAGTCCTCAACGTCTAACGCAACTTTCGTTTCTGGATTTTCACATCCCTTCAGTGGTGTGGATCATGTGTTTGCAATGCTGGCTATCGGTGTTTGGAGCACCTTAGCGATTCGGCCCTATTGGGTTGCACCTACTGCATTTGTTGGTCTGATGTTGGCTGGTACGCTCTTGAACAGTCACGTAGCTCCCTTATCCAGCATTGAACCCATGATTGCAGTTTCAGTATTGATCATGGGACTGCTGGTTGCAACGCGTACCCGATTGCATTGGAGTGCAGCCCTTTGCCTGAGCGGTTTTTTTGCATTTTTCCATGGGGCTGCTCATGCTTTAGAAATCGGCACTCAGTCCTCATGGACGGCTTGGGCAGGCATGCTGACCGGAACAGCCTGCCTTCATGTGGTGGGCTTGATTTTTGGGCGCGCCTTTTTTCTCCATCGTCCCCATTTCAGCCGTATCTCGGGTTCAGCCGTCGCCGCATGTGGCGCATTCCTGTTAGCTCGTTTAGTTTAAAAATTCACATGATCCCCGGCGAACTCTTCATTGACTCTGGTGAACATATTCTCAACTCGGGTCGCCGCACTCACAAGCTGGTCGTTCACAACACCGGCGAACGCCCCATTCAAGTGGGCTCGCATTACCACTTTTCGGAAACCAATGCGGCGCTGGAATTCGACCGCGTGGCCGCGCACGGGATGAGACTGAATATTGCCAGTGGAACCGCCGTGAGGTTTGAACCTGGGCAGTTGCGTACTATAGAACTCGTGGATTTGGCAGGAGACCGCTTGGTTTACGGCTTCAGAGGGTTGACCCATGGCCCTTTGGATTCCAAAGATCATCACAACTCAAATAAGCCTACCAAGGAAGAGTGATATGGCCACCATTGGCAAACAAGCCTACGCAGAAATGTTTGGCCCAACCGTGGGCGATAGAGTTCGTCTGGCCGACACTGGCTTGGTGATTGAGGTAGAACAAGACTTCACGCTACGGGCGGGCAGCTACGGCGAAGAAGTCAAGTTTGGCGGCGGCAAAACCATACGGGACGGCATGGCTCAGTCACAACGCACCAGAACTCAAGGTGCCATGGACACCGTTCTGACCAATGCACTTATTTTGGACCACTGGGGCATTGTCAAAGCGGACATTGGACTCAAAGACGGGCGCATTGCGGCTATTGGCAAAGCAGGCAACCCCGATACACAACCGGGTGTGGACATCATCATTGGACCTGGTACTGAAATCATCAGCTGTGAAGGCATGATCGTCACAGCCGGAGGCATTGACACGCATATTCACTTTATTGCCCCCCAGCAAATTGAAGAGGCCTTATGCAGTGGCATCACCACCATGATTGGTGGCGGCACTGGCCCTGCCACAGGCACATTTGCCACCACCTGCACACCCGGCCCTTGGAATATGGAGCGCATGCTCCAGGCAGCCGATGCGTTTCCCATGAACCTAGGCTTTTTGGGTAAGGGCAACGCCAGCTTGCCTTCAGCCTTGCATGAGCAGATTGAAGCTGGAGCCATTGGACTCAAGCTGCACGAAGACTGGGGCACCACCCCGGCAGCCATTGACAACTGCCTGAACGTGGCTGAAGAAACCGACACCCAAGTAGCCATCCACACCGATACCCTCAATGAATCGGGCTTTGTGGAGGACACTGTAGCCGCGTTCAAAGGGCGCACCATCCACACGTTTCATACCGAAGGTGCTGGTGGCGGGCATGCGCCCGACATTTTGAAGGTGGTTGGTGAGGCCAATGTACTGCCGTCTTCCACCAACCCCACTCGCCCCTACACCATCAATACGCTGGACGAACATGTGGACATGCTCATGGTGTGCCACCACTTAGACCCTGCCATTGCTGAAGATTTGGCTTTTGCCGAAAGCCGCATTCGCAAAGAAACCATTGCTGCCGAAGACATCCTGCATGATCTGGGTGCCATCAGCATGTTCAGTTCCGACAGCCAAGCCATGGGTCGGGTGGGTGAAGTGATTATTCGAACATGGCAAACCGCCCACAAAATGAAAGAGCAGCGCGGCCCCTTGCCCGGAGACACCCATCGCCACGACAACTTTCGCGTCAAGCGCTATCTTGCCAAATACACCATCAACCCCGCCATTGCTCATGGCATCAGCCATGAGGTGGGCAGTGTTGAAATGGGTAAATGGGCAGACTTGGTGGTGTTCAAACCTGCGTTTTTTGGTATCAAGCCTGCCCTGATTCTCAAAGGCGGTTTTATTGCCATGGCAGCCATGGGCGACCCCAATGCCAGCATTCCCACCCCTCAGCCTGTGCATTACCGGCCCATGTTTGGCAGTTATGGGGGTGCACTGACGCGCTCTTCGCTCACCTTTGTTTCGCAAGCAGGTATAGCCGCGGGTGTTGGTCAGCGTTTTGGTTTGCATAAGCCTTTGGTCGCAGTGAAGGGCATACGAGGCGTAGGCAAACAACATATGGTGCACAACCACTATGCGCCCCGCATGGAGGTAGATGCCCAAACCTACGCGGTACGAGCTGATGGCCAGTTGTTGACCTGCGAGCCCGCAGTCAGCCTACCTATGGCACAACGCTATTTTCTGTTTTAAGCACCCATGTTGAAGGTATCCAAATTACTGGACCAAGGGCATGGCTTGGCTTCGGTTTTGCTCAAGCGCGCGGCTATGGTTGAACTGGACTGGGATGTGCGCCAAAAAAGCCGTTTTTCGGCCACAGACAACACCGGCCGACAAGTGGCCGTTTTTTTACCCCGCGGAACCGTGGTGCGCGGTGGCGATGTGCTGGTGGCTGAAGATGGCTCACTCATTCGCGTGGTGGCTGCGGCACAAGCGGTACTGGTGATCACGGCCTGCAGCACCCACGGAAGCCCTTTTGATTTGATTCGAGCTGCTTACCACCTAGGTAACCGACACGTGCCCATAGAACTGCAAGCCGATCACCTCAAAATTGAGCCAGACCATGTGTTGGCAAACATGCTGGAGTCCATGCACTTGATTGTTAAGTCGCAGCAAGCGCCCTTTGAACCCGAACAGGGCGCCTACGGACATGCAGGCCACAATCATGCAGGTCATTCACATGCAGATCATGGGCATGAGCACAAACACTGACGCCACCTTAACTTCTGACAGCCTTCTGAAATTGATGTGGTTGGCCTCGCCTGCCTTGCCGGTAGGGGGGTTTTCTTACTCCGAGGGCTTAGAGGCTGCAGTGGAGTCAGGCTTGGTGACTTGTGAGCAAGAGGCCTGCAACTGGTTGCTGGACCAACTCCATCTGAATTTGGCGCGCTCAGATTTACCTTTGTTAGCTCAAGCCATACAAGCATGGCGACTATTAGCTCAGGACCCCCCCCAATCTGAACGCCTTCACAAACTCAACCAATGGTGTTTGCAAACCAGAGAAACCCATGAAATACGGTTGCAAACCGTTCAAATGGGACACTCGATGTTGGATTGGTTGCGCAACCAAGCGCACTCAAACTTTGCCCTCTTTTCAACCGTGACCCAAATGCACCTTGAGTTGTGCGCCCGACTGGAGCCCACTTATCCTCTGGCCTTTGCCTTGGCTGTAAGCGGCACACAAGCCACTGTAAAAGACGGCCTGCTCTCTTACGCTTTTGGATGGTCAGAAAACATGGTGCAAGCAGCCCTCAAGGCTGTGCCTTTAGGACAAAGTGCGGGACAGCGCATTTTGCTCAGACTGTCTGAAGAGCTCCCAAGCGTGGCACACAATGCTTGCTTTCAGCCTGAATCTGACCGCCAAGCTTTCTCACCCATGCTGGCCATTTTGTCCAGCCAACATGAAACCCAATACTCAAGGCTATTTAGGTCTTAGGTCACTCAAACCCACTTCATTTTTTTCATGTCCACATCTGCACTTCACCACATTGCCCACCGAACCAAGACATTGCCCCCCTTACGCGTAGGCATAGGTGGCCCGGTGGGCTCTGGCAAAACCACTTTGCTTGAAATGCTGTGCAAGCGCATGTCCGCCCGCTACGACCTGGTAGCCATCACCAACGACATTTACACCAAAGAAGATCAGCGTTTGCTCACCGTTAGCGGAGCCCTACCGGCCGAGCGCATTTTGGGGGTAGAGACCGGAGGCTGCCCACACACCGCCATTAGAGAGGATGCTTCCATCAACTTAGAAGCCATAGACCGCATGTTGGAAGAGTTTCCCAATGCCGATATTGTGTTTGTAGAAAGCGGTGGCGACAACCTGGCCGCCACCTTCAGCCCCGAACTCAGCGACCTGACCATTTATGTGATCGACGTCGCCGCCGGTGAAAAAATTCCACGCAAAGGCGGGCCCGGCATTACCAAAAGCGACTTGTTGGTCATCAACAAAACCGATCTCGCCCCCTTTGTGGGAGCCAGCTTGGAAGTCATGGATGCCGACACCCGTCGTATGCGCACGCAAGCCAAAGGCCTCAAACCCTTTGTCATGACCAACCTCAAGACATTGACAGGATTGGACGATGTGGTCAGCTTTATTGAACAGCAGGGTTTACTGACCTGACGTTGCTAAATTTGGGACAAGCCGATCAAAGTTGTTTCATCATCAGCCCTCAAATGATGTCAGAACGTTTCACTCCAGCTTCCAACGCTCCAAGAATCAGGCTAACGGGCATTACCAAACGGTATGGAGAGGTGTTGGCCAACGACAGCATCTCTTTGACCCTGATGCCCGGGGAAATTCATGCGGTACTGGGTGAAAACGGAGCGGGAAAGTCCACGCTCATGAAGATCATTTACGGGGCGGTCAAACCTGATGCCGGCAACATCTCCATCAATGGACAAACTGAGAAGTTACAAAGTCCGCAAATGGCCCGAAGCCTGGGCATCAGTATGGTTTTTCAACATTTCAGTCTCTTCAACACCTTGAGCGTGTCTGAAAACATTTGGCTGGGTTTGGACTCCGCGCTGAAACTCGAAGAAGTGTCTCAATCCATTATTGATAAAGGCAAAACTTATGGACTGGACATCGAACCCAAACGTATGGTGTCCACACTCAGTGTGGGAGAGATGCAGCGTGTGGAGCTGATCCGTGCTTTGCTCACAGAGCCCAGGGTTTTGATTCTGGATGAACCGACTTCGGTGCTATCGCCTGGGGCGGTAGAAAAACTATTTGCGGTGCTCAGGCGATTGGCATGTGAAGGTTGCAGCATTTTGTACATCAGCCACAAACTCAATGAAATTCGCTCTCTCTGCCATAGCTGCACCGTACTGCGAGATGGCCGAGTAACTGGTCACTGCGACCCCAGAATCACCAGTCATGGGGATTTGTCGCGCCTCATGATGGGTGCTGAGCCACCAACTCAGTTGACTCGTCAACCTACCCAAGGCTACAAAGTTTTGGCCTTGGATAACGTTTCTGTGCATCGTGAAGACCCCTTTGGAATAGACCTGAAAGCCGTGTCACTGCAAGTGCGTTCTGGCGAAGTGTTGGGCATAGCCGGTGTTTCGGGCAACGGTCAGAAAGAATTGATGCGAGTTTTGTCCGGTGAGGATCTGCGACCACATGCTGGCAGCGTGACGTTGTCGGGACAGGATTTGGCGCTCCTGGGACCCATGCAACGCCGCCAGTTAGGCTTGCACTTTTTACCAGAGGAACGTCTCGGCCGTGGCGCGGTACCGGACCTCAACCTGTGTTTGAATTTATTGCTGACACGTCAAGAAGCCATCTCTTACACCAAACTTCTAGGCGGTCTGATCAATTCACAAACCCTTCAGGCTCAGGCCGCCAGAATCATGGCCAGATTTCGAGTCAAAGCCAGCGGCCCCCAAGCTCGGGCTCGATCACTGTCAGGCGGCAATCTGCAAAAATTTCTGGTGGGCCGCGAAATCGATGCCAAGCCTCAGGTTCTGATCATTTCTCAACCCACATGGGGCGTAGACATCGGAGCAGCAGCATTGATACGCTCAGAAATTTTGGCGCTGCGTGACAAGGGTTGTGCTGTACTCATCGTGAGTGAGGAGCTGGAAGAACTTTTTGAAATTTCAGACCGTATTGTGGTGATGGCCCAGGGGCAACTTTCTCCGGCGGTTTTGACCTCTCAAGCCAGCCTATTACAAATTGGCGCATGGATGAGTGGACTTTGGAGGGAGGGGTCAGATGCTCAGGCTTGATGCGCGCCCCGAGGTATCTGGGTTTTGGAAGTATGGCTCACCTTGGCTGGCATTGACCTTGACCGCCCTGATGGGATTGGCGCTTTTTGCAGCGCTGGGCAAGGATCCGCTTCGGGGCCTGCAAATGTTCTTCTGGCTCCCGGTTCAAAACATGCGCGCATGGGGCGAGTTACTGGTCAAGGCGACGCCCTTGCTCATCATTGCTTTGGGTCTTGCCGTGGCGTTTCGAGCCAATGTGTGGAACATCGGTGCGGAAGGTCAATACATTTTGGGTGCCATTTTTGCCACTGGGGTTGCCTTAACAGCAAGCCATACCTCCTCAGCCTGGATCGTGGTCGTCATTCTTGCAGCTGGCGTATTGGGCGGTTTGCTTTGGTCTGCCATCACCGCGGTTTTGCGCGACCGCTTTAATGCCAACGAAATCTTGGTAAGCCTGATGTTGGTATATGTGGCCGTGCAAATGCTGATGTTCTTGGTGAATGGTCCATGGAAAGACCCGCAAGGATTTAACTTTCCGCAAACCCCAACTTTTGCACAGCCCACGCAAGTTCCGAAGCTCATACCCGGGGTAAGGGTCAATATTGGGGTGTTGCTGGCGATGGTTGGCGTAGTCGCCGTCTGGTTTTTTTTATTCAAAACCCGTGCAGGGCTGGAACATCAGGTCAATGGAATGGCCCCTGCTGCTGCACGCTACGCAGGATTTTCGTCACGCAAGGCATTATGGTCTTCCCTCTTGTTTTCAGGAGGCGCAGCAGGTTTGGCAGGCGCCCTTGAGGTGGCCGGTCCAATTGGTCAACTCACGCACAACTTTCCCACGGGCTATGGTTTTGCAGCGATCATTGTGGCTTTTGTAGGTCGGTTGCACCCCATAGGCTTGGTCTTTTCGGCCCTACTGATGAGCATGTTTTACATTGGCGGGGAAATGGCCCAATCCCGCATGGGATTGACCAAATCCTTGACTGGTGTCTTTCAGGGCCTATTGCTTTTCAATTTGCTGGCATGTGACACGCTGCTTCACTATCGCTTGCGCTGGCTGAGGAATCCATCATGATATGGGACACCTATGCTTTATTGGTCGCCGCATCCCTTAATGCAGGGACAGTGCTTGCTTTTGCAGCACTGGGGCTGCTCATCAACGAAAAGGCCGGCGTTGTCAACCTGGGCGCAGAAGGCATGATGTTGTGTGCAGCCATGGCGGGTTTCGCATGCGTGGTTCATACCGGAAGTGATGGGCTGGGTTTTGTGGTCGGTATGCTAGTTGGTGCTGGCCTGGCCGGAATTTTTGGCGTGCTCACGATTTGGTTGGGCAGCAATCAATACGCTACGGGTCTGGCCATGACGCTCTTTGGCACCGGAATTTCTGCCTTCGTCGGCACATCCTATGTCCAATCCACGCTGCCCGAGCGGACTCACTTTCAAGTGCCATTTCTGAGCGACATCCCCTGGTTGGGCAATGCACTCTTCAAGCAACACCCACTGGTCTATGCGGCAGTGTTACTGTCTTTGGCAATGATTTACTTTCTCAATAAAACCCGGCAAGGTCTGATCTTGCGTGGTATTGGCGAAAACCCTGATTCTGCTCATGCCTTGGGCTATCCCGTAAGACGCCTGCGTCTTTGGGCGGTTGTGTTTGGTGGTTCCCTTTGCGGCTTAGCCGGTGCTTACCTGTCGGTGATTTACACGCCCCTTTGGGTTGAAGGCATGGTGGCGGGCAAAGGTTGGATTGCTTTGGCTCTGACAACTTTTGCCACCTGGCGTCCAGGTCGGGTATTGCTGGGTGCCTACTTGTTTGGTTTCGTGACGATGCTGCAATTTCATCTCCAGGGCGCTGGCGTTGACGTTTCCAGCGAATTTCTGACCATGTTGCCCTACTTGGCCAATATTGTGGTGCTGGTCATGATCTCGCGAAATTCTGATTGGATTAAACTGAATATACCGGCATCATTGGGCAAACCCTACAGCCCTTCGGCTTGATTTATGCAAAACAAGCTTATTGCCTTCAAATGAGTATTCTGAATTTTTTTATCATTAATTCTCTTAAAAAAGGAAAACCATGATCCGCTCAAGCAAACGTTATTCATTGGCGGCAGTGGTCGCTTTTGCTGCTCTTCTCCTCGTGGGATGTGGCAAGAAAACTGAAACTCCCGCCGCGACACCTCCTAAAGCCGAACCTTTAAAAATTGCCTTTGCCTATGTGGGTCCCGTAGGAGACGGCGGCTGGACATTTGCACACGACAATGGCCGTAAAGCCATTGAAAAAGAGTTTGGCGACAAAGTCGTCACCACCTTCACGGAAAATGTTCCCGAGTCGGCTGATGCTGAACGAGTGATTCGTGACATGGCCTCCCAAGGCAATAAGCTGGTTTTCGGCACGACCTTCGGCTACATGGAGCCCATGCTTAAAGTGGCCGCCGAATTCAAAGACACGAAGTTTGAACATGCCACCGGTTACAAGCGGGCCGCAAACATGAACTCCTACGACAGCAGAACTTATGAAGGCGCTTACATGGCTGGAATCATTGCTGGCAAGATGACCCAAAATGGTACTTTGGGTGTTGTCGCCTCCATACCCATACCTGAGGTGATCCGCAATATCAATAGCTTCACATTGGGCGCGCAAACCGTCAACCCTAATATCAAAACCAAAGTTGTTTGGGTGAATGCCTGGTTCGATCCTCCCAAAGAAACCGAAGCTGCCACCTCCCTGATCAATAGCGGCGCTGACGTGCTGTTCCAAAATACCGACTCTGCTGCAGTGCTCAAGACCGCAGAAAGCAAGGGTAAACGTGCCTTTGGCTGGGACTCGGATATGACCGCCTACGGACCCAAAGCCCACTTGGCGTCTGCCATCATCAATTGGGCGCCCTATTATGTGAAGACCACCCGAGATGTGCTGGAAGGCAACTGGAAAGGGGACGGCGGTGTCTGGTGGGGAGTCAAAGAGGGTGCCATTGATTTGGTGTCAATCGCTGAGGATGTGCCCTCTGAAACCAAGGCCAGGATCGATGAAATCAAGAGCGGACTCAAGGCCGGCACTTTCAACATCTGGAAAGGTCCGATCAAGGACCAGTCCGGAAAAGAGATCTTGAAAGATGGGGAAACCGCTGACGATAAGTTCCTTGGAGCGACCAATTTTTATGTCAAAGGTGTCGAGGGCAAGATTCCAGGAAGCAAGTAAATCGGGTTGTTGCAAATATGGCTTTGCCCTTGAGGATGTTTGAGGGAGCCTGGCACTTACTGTTAGCTCTAAATCAATAAATGACCTGAGATCACGAGCAACATGAAAGCTATTCGAGCCTCATTGTTGTGGTTCTCGGGCCAAGGGGCTATGGTCAGGGCAAACCTGGAGGATGATGGACTGCTCATCATCGGCACCTCAGACCCGAACCCCGGGCGAGAGGTCATATTAGCTGCGGGCCCCTACCAAACCACGCTCAAAAAGTGGAATTTCGACCATCCGGACGCTCTGATCAACGGGCATATCGAAAACTTGAAGGGTCGGATTTTGGCACCCGGGTTTATCGACCTGCATGTGCATTACCCACAGCTGGATGTCATTGGCTCTCCTGCCAGCGGTCTTCTCACCTGGCTGAACCAATACACCTTTAAACAAGAGCAACGGTTTGCAGACCCGACTCACAGCGCCGAAGTTGCAAGCCTGTTTCTGGATGAGTTGGAGCGCCATGGAGTCACCACCGCGCTGACCTTCGCAACGGCGCATACAGCTTCGGTCAATGCATTGTTTGAGGCTGCGCAAGGCCGCCACATGCGGCTGATCACTGGTTTGTGTTTGATGGACCAGCATGCGCCAGGGGGTCTATGTAACGATACGGAACAAAGTCTTGTGGACTCCGAGTTGCTGATACAACGATGGCATGGCGTAGACCGACTGGGCTACGCCATCAGCCCGCGTTTTGTTCCCAGCTGTAGTGCCGCACAGTTGAAAGGTGCGGGATTGCTGGCAGCCCAATACCCTGATGTGTGGATCCAATCGCATGTTGCTGAAAACATGGATGAAATTGCCTGGGTCAAGCGCCTTTATCCCGAGGAACGGAGCTATTTAAGCGTGTATGACCACTTTGGTTTGCTGCGTGAACGATCCCTTTATGCGCATTGCCTGCACCTTGATGCCCCAGATTTTGAACTGCTACGACATCGTCATACTGCAGCCGCCATCTGTCCCACCAGCAATTTGTTTTTGGGAAGCGGTTTTTTTGATTACCAAGCGGCTGAGCAACATGGTTTTTTATATGGCTTGGCCAGCGATGTGGGCGGTGGTACAAGTCTGAGCCCTTTTGCCACCATGCTGGCAGCTTTTTACATCGCCCAAAATGCCCCTCCACACCAGCGTGCGGCCTACTCCACCAAACCTCAACACTTATGGTGGCAACACACTGCAGGAGCAGCACAAGCCCTTGGCTTGGAGGGTGTGGTGGGCAATTTGATGCCCGGTTGCGATGCCGATGTGCTTGTGCTGAATCCACAAGCCAGCCCACTTTTGGCACGTCGTACAGCGCAAGCCCAAAACTTGGATGAATTGTTGTTTGCACTCATCGTACTGGGTGACGACCGTCTTATCGAGCGTACCTTGTTGGCTAAGACTACCCGAGGGGATCCATGAATACACTTCGACTATTACTTAACGGTCAATGGAAGTCGTTGTCGCAAGTCCCGCCCGCGCGCACGCTCTTGGAAGTGCTGCGTGAAGACCTTGAATTGACCGGAACTAAAGAAGGTTGCGCAAGCGGAGATTGCGGCGCATGCACTGTCCTCATTGGACAGATCGGTCAGGAAAGACTTGAGCTTCTGGCAATCAACAGCTGCATTCGACCAGCCCATGCCGTCAATGGCCTGGCTGTATGGACTGTTGAAGATCTGAACAAATCCGGCAATCTGCATCCTGCGCAGGAGGCCATGGTCCGTTGCCACGGCTCCCAGTGCGGCTTTTGTACTCCGGGTTTTGTCATGAGCATGGTGGCCCTTTATGAAAACACCGTGTGCCAAGGACACTCCATCTCACGTGATCACGCACAAGAACAATTAAGTGGCAACTTATGCCGTTGCACAGGCTATCGTCCTATTCTCGATGCCGCGCTGATGATGAATGAATTAGCCCAAGCAGCAAGGGCTCCCAAGATTGACCGCACCCAAACACTTTCTCAATTGAAACCAACCCCCAGCTTTGACGAATCCGCATCCGAAACTGGCTACCTCATGCCCAACACACTCTCAGATTTACTCAGTCTGCGTGCTGCTTATCCTAAGGCCCAACTCATCGCTGGCGCAACCGATGTGGGCCTGTGGATCACCAAACAACAGCTGAGATTTGATCTGGCCATTGACCTCAGCCGAGTGGACACTTTGCGGCGAGTGGAAGACTACCCCCACCATATTGCGATCGGCGCAGCAGTACCCCTTGCTCAGGCTTTCGAAGTGCTCGTCAAGCAGCGTCCCATGTTGAAGAACTTTTTCAACCGATTTGCAGGTCAGCAGGTTCGAAACTCAGGCACCCTGGGTGGTAATGTAGCCAACGGTTCTCCCATTGGCGACAGCATGCCTTTGCTCATTGCCCTTGGGGCCAATCTGGTGTTGATGCGACACAGCCATGGGCAAGTTCTTCACCGTGAGGTGCCACTGGAAAATTTTTATACGGGCTACCGTAAAAACATTCTTCAATCCGGTGAATTGCTGGCCTGGATCAAAGTTCCCAAGCCTCAACAAGGTGAACGGCTCAGCGCTTACAAGGTGTCCAAACGCTACGACGACGACATCTCGGCTGTATGTGCTGCCATCCAATTAAAACTGGATAACGGCTTGATTGTTGGTGCCAGCGTGGGTGTCGGCGGCGTAGCCGATACACCCAAGCGAGCCCTCAAAACCGAAGCATTGCTTCAGGGACAACCTTGGACAAAGTCGATGGCACAACAAGCTGGCCAGACCATGCAGCAAGAATTTGAGCCCTTGAGTGATTTGCGCGCCAGTGCCGACTACCGAAGGTCCGTCCTGCAAGCCTTTTGGCAGCGCTTTTGGTTGGAAAGCCAAGGTCTGAAACATTTGGATTTAAGTGATCTTCGCACCTTTGCACACTTCAGTGTTTTAAGCGAATCGGATACCGTCATACATCAACCTGAGGCTGGAGCATGAGTACCCACTGGCCGAGTCAAGGACAGGCTTATCCACATGAAAGTGCCCGAGCCCACGTCACGGGTGAGGCCTTGTATGTGGACGATATCCCTGAAGTCAGGGGCACCTTGTTCGCTGCCCCCATCATGTCCCCTCTGGCTCATGGACGATTGAACCGTATCGATACCCAAATGGCCTTGGCCTGCCCTGGCGTGGCCGGGGTTGTGCTGGCTGGTGATGTCCCGGGTTCATTCATGCAAGGCAGTGTCATTCACGACGAGCCGATATTTGCCGATCAAGTCGTGGAATACCAAGGTCAGGTCGTGGGTTTGATCGTGGCTAAAAGCCCCGCACAAGCTCGGGCTGCCGCCCGTAAAGTCGTGTTNNCGTAAAGTCATGTTGGATGTGGATCCTTTACCTGCCATTACCGGCATCAGGGAGGCCCTTGCTTCCGAATTTTTTGTCTTACCACCCGTATTTTTGAAACGCGGGGATGCGTCTAAAGCCCTTGGTCAAGCGCCATTCCGGCTCTCGGGTGAATGGTCGGTGGGGGGGCAAGAGCATTTTTATCTGGAGGGACAAATCGCTTATGCCCTTCCTCAAGAACAAGGTCAATGGCATATTTTTTCCAGTACCCAACATCCCAGCGAAGTCCAACATTGGGTTGCGGGTGCTTTGGGCTTGGACTTCAACGCGGTCAAGGTGGAATGCAAGCGAATGGGCGGCGGCTTTGGTGGCAAAGAGTCCCAAGCCGGTCATCTGGCAGTGTGGGCGGCAGTGGCTGCACATAAATTCCGGCTCCCGGTAAAAATGCGTTTGGATCGGGACGAGGACTTCAAAATCACGGGTAAGCGACATCCTTTTGAATACCGCTACACAGTAGGTTTTGACAACACCGGCAGACTCTGCGGCCTGGACTTGACCATGCTGGTCAACTGTGGCTACAGCGCCGATCTATCTGGTCCGGTTGCAGACCGAGCCCTATTTCATGCCGATAACGCTTACTTTTTAGAAGACGTGAGCATTGCCTCCTATCGCTGCAAAACCCATACTCAAAGCCATACCGCATTTCGCGGTTTTGGTGGACCACAAGGCATGGCCATCATTGAGCATGTCATGGGGGAGGTGGCCCGACACCTGAGTCTCGACCCCTTGGAGGTTCGTCAACGCAACCTATATGGACCCGGACGCAACAGGACTCATTACGGCATGGATGTGGAAGACAATATCCTTGCACCGCTCATGGAGCAGCTGGCGCTCAGCAGCCAGTACACAAAACG
The DNA here is from genome assembly GCA_002342165.1 of Hylemonella sp. UBA2468. Taxonomy (GTDB): domain Bacteria; phylum Pseudomonadota; class Gammaproteobacteria; order Burkholderiales; family Burkholderiaceae_C; genus Hylemonella. The sequence goes on along the minus strand of DDPM01000045.1, from coordinate 6,422 downwards.
TCGCCATGCTCTGCACGCCTGGAATGCAAGCAGTACCGTTGTCAAGCGTGGCATTGCATTAACACCCCTTAAGTTTGGTATTTCCTTCACCGCCACCTTGTTCAATCAGGCTGGGGCTTGGGTTCAGGTCTATCTGGATGGAAGCATTGCTGTCAACCACGGTGGCACTGAAATGGGTCAGGGCTTGCACACCAAAGTTGCACAAATTGTGGCTGACGAGTTGGGGGTTCCCATCGATCTGGTCCGCATGACTGCCACCGACACCAGCAAAATACCCAATACTTCGGCTACCGCCGCCTCAGCAGGCACCGACCTCAATGGGCGTGCTGCGCAGTTTGCCGCTCGAAAAGTAAGAGAGCGTCTGGCCGCCCTGGTGAGCGAACTCGATGGATGCGACATCAGGGAGGTCGTTTTTCAACATGGCGAGATTCGATCATCAGCAACCACCCGAAGCTTTCGGGAAGTGGTCCAGATGGCTTATGCAAGGCGCATACAGCTCTGGAGTGATGGTTACTACGCCACTCCGAAAATCCATTACGACCGGAATACCCTGACAGGTCGACCGTTTTACTATTTTGCTTATGGGGCTGCTTGCACGGAAGTCGCCATCGACACGCTCACAGGTGAAAGCCGGGTGCTGCGCGTGGACATCCTGCATGACGTTGGCCGCAGCATCAACCCAGCCGTAGACCTTGGACAAATTGAAGGTGGCTTTATTCAGGGTATGGGATGGTTGACCACCGAGGAATTGGTCTGGGACGTTGCCGGGCACCTGAACACCCAAGGACCGAGCACCTACAAAATACCCTCGATCGGCGATTTACCACCGTACTTCAAGGTGAACTTTTGGCCCGCTCCTAACCCCGAAGCCAATGTCTTTGGCTCCAAGGCGGTTGGTGAGCCCCCCTTCATGTTGGCATTGAGCGTCATTGAAGCCTTGAAGGATGCTGTGTCACAACACAACTTCAAACAATCGGTGAGTTTGAAGGCACCTGCGACTCCAGAGAATGTGCTTCGGGCATTGAACGCTTGAACGCCCACCAACCAGCTTTGCCGTCCATTTAAAGATATGTGGTGAACCATTCCGAAAAAAGCAGTTGCCCCTGGTGGACTTGGCCTTTCCACTCGTGTCCGGAGGATTCATTAGCCGCATCCGAGATGTACTTCAGAGACGTCCAATCTATGCCCCAATCCGTGGCAACAGCAGCGATTGCGAATAACTCCATGTCCACCACATCAACCCCATTCTCAGTCAACCATAAATCTCTCTGTGTCACAAAACTATCTCCCGTTCCGCACACAAATCCATCCTCTTTTGAAACAAATTGATTGGGCCTTTTCGAGAAAGGCACCGTCCCCCTTGGTGCCAAGGGTTCAGCCATAATATCCCGCTGAATGACTTTATGAATAGAAATTAGTCCCGAAAGATCAGGGTTGATTTTTCCTGCTGTTCCGTAATTCACAATGAGCCGGGGATGATAATTTTCGATGGCTTTAAATGTGGCAATTGATGCATTTACCTTTCCAACCCCGGAATAAATCAATGGAATATCAGAAGGCAACTGATTTCTGCTGAGTTCTGCTTCAAGCGCGACCATGACCACTACTGGGCTTTTCATATGATGAACCTGATTGACTATTTACCAACCATACCTGACTTTCCAAAGCCGGGTATTATGTTTAAAGACATTTCACCCTTATTGGCTGACAAAGATGCCTTTTCTCATGCCATGAGTGAATTACACCGTTTGAGCCTGCAAACTCCTTTTGATTATATTTTGGGTATTGAATCCCGGGGTTTCATTTTTGCTTCTGCACTTGCACAGATTTCCAACAAGGGGCTGATCATGGCCCGAAAGCCCAATAAACTTCCAACCGAGACCTACTCTGAGTTTTACGGTCTTGAATATGGCCAAGACTATTTGGAAGTCCAGCAGAATATCATTCCCCAAAAGGCAAAAATATTATTGATGGATGATGTTCTGGCCACTGGAGGCACCATAACCGCTGCTGCCAGTCTGGTCAACAAAGCAGGCGCTCAGGTTGCGGGAGCGTTGGTATTGCTGGAAATCACCGAGTTGCTGGGAAGAAAGAAACTCTCCGAAGCCCATATCGAAACCCAGTCTCTAATTGAAATCTGATGAAGTGAAGAGGTTTTTTTGAATCAAGTGCGCGTAAACAGCCCCCGCTTTCAAGTGCTTATGGCCCTTGAAACCCAAGGGCCATAAGCGCTGGTCACTCCATAGTTCTGGGGCCTCCAAATAAACAAATCCCTGCGGGGCAATGGCGCTTGCTGCAGCTTTGAGTGCGGGTTCAAACAATTTCGCCTCAAACGGAGGATCTAAAAACACCACATCCACGGTACCCGGGGCACACTGTTGCAGAACATGCACACCATCGCCTTTGATGACCTGCACAGTTTGGGCGTTGAGTTGCCCTATTGACGTTTTGAGCTGAGTCACCAACTGGGCGTTTTGCTCTATCAAAAGAACCTGCTTAGCGCCGCGCGAAGCGGCCTCTAAGCCCAAAGCGCCCGTGCCTGCAAAGGCATCCACAGCCACCCAGCCGGTTAGGTCTTGCCCCAACCAATTGAACAAGGTTTCGCGTACGCGGTCCGGGCTGGGGCGCAGGCCGGGCATGTCAGCCACTTTTAGGCGAGTGCGCTTCCATTGCCCGCCGATGATGCGGACTTCCCCAGGCGGCTTAAGGTTTGCCACCCACTACTACCGTGACCATGCGTTCAGGCTGCAAGACCCGTTGAAAAGCCTTGCGGATATCGGCGCGCGTGACGCGTTGAACCTGTTGGGTCCAAGTGTCTAAATAATTCAAGGGCAAGTCGTTCCATGCCAAGCTGGCCACGTTGTCGAGCAGTTTTCGATTGGTATCCAGCCTCAAAGCAAAGCCCCCTACCAAGTTGGACTTGGCTGCTTGCAACTCGACTTCGGTGGGGCCTTCTTTCACAAACTGTCGCAGCACGTCTTGCGAGACCTTGATGGCCAGTTCGGCCTGATCGGGTCGGGTTTGCAAGCCTAAGGTGAAGGCCCCTGCATGCAAGCCCGGAGAAAAGCCGCTGTAAACGCTGTAGCTCAGTCCACGCTTTTCGCGCACCTCATGCGTGAGGCGTGACACAAAACCACCTCCACCCAAAATATAGTTGCCTACGATGAGTGCAAAGTAATCAGGATCTTGGCGAACAAAACCAGGTTGCCCTATCAACACATGGGCCTGTGCTGAGTCAAAAGCAATGCGCTGCACCGAAGGCCCTTGAAGGGGTTGAACCTGCGCAATCTCTGGCAGGGGCGAACACCCTTCTTGCGGCACACGCGCCAACAAACCCTGCACAAGTTGTTCGGCTTGAGCGCGGCTAACGGCCCCCACCAGCGTGACTCTGGCTCGACAAGCACGAACCATTTGGGCATGAAAGTTGTGCAAGTCTTCGACGGCAATACGTTGCAATGTGGCTTCTGTGGTGTCAAAGCCATAGGGGTGTTCGGCATAAACCGCCTTTTCAAAGGCCCGATTGGCTTGAGTGGCAGGTCTAGTGTTGGCCTCGCGAATGGCAGCCGAAATACGCTCGCGTTCGCGTGTCCACACCTGAGGGTCAAAGGCGGGCTCGCCCATCAGCCGCGCAGCCAAAGCCACCGCTCGTTGGAGCAAGTCAGGCTCAGTAAGGGTTCTGAGCGTGAAGCTCATGCGGTCACTCCCTGCGCCTGCACCAAAGGATGCACCCAAATCGGCCCATGCCTCACCGAGTGCGTTTTCGTCAAGGGCGGGTTGCCCGCCCTGAGCTCGAACACCCAGTTTGAGCTGGCTGGCCATGATGCTGGCCAAGCCCGCCTGTGCGGCCGGGTCGCGGCGGCCACCCGCATCCAGATCGACCTGCACATCCAGCATGGGCACTGCAGGGCTTTCTACCAAGTACACGCGGGCGCCGTTGGGCATCACCCAATGTTGTATGGGTAAGGCCGCAAGGGCCTGACCACCCACCAACCACATGCAGATAAAAGTGAATATTTGAAGTGCTTTCATGTCAATGCCTTCCCGCGCTAGAAGACGGCTTGCGAACCCGGCTGGGGTCTACCGGCTGCGGCACCAAATGCGCCACGGTGAGTTGGTCGTCACCAAAATAGCGTTGCGCCACAGAGCGCACCTGTTCAGGGGTTACCTCGCGTAAGCGCTTGATCAGCAAGGCACCTGAATCGACCGGCAAGCCTTCTGCCCAATAGGCACCCATTTCCATGACTTGCGCCATCATGGAGTCGAGCTTGTAGACCTCTCTGGCCACCCACTGGGTTTTGACGCGGTTGAGCTCTGCCTCCGCCACACCTTCTTGCGCCACTTTTTGTACCTGTTGGCGTAAAGCAGCTTCGAGCTCGGAACTGCTTTTGCCTTTGGCAGGCACACCGTCCAACACAAACAGCTGGGGGCCGCGGCCGGTCAAACCGTTGGAAGCTCCCGCCTGATCGGCCAGACGGTCGGCCCCTTGAGTCAAAGCGCGGTCCAGCCGAGCACCGCTGTAACCATCCAGCACCGCGGCCAATACAGTGAGCGCTAAGGCATCTTGATCTTGGGCCGTGGGCTGCAGCAAATTGGTGAGGGTTGGCACCTTAAAGGCCAAGGCCACGTAGGCCTGTTCTGCAGGGGCCTTGACCTCCAAACGTCGCAGCCCCGTTTGCACAGGTTCTTCGCGCGGCTTGCGGACGGGTACACTTCGCGCGGGAAAAGGGCCGTAATAGCGTTCGGCCAGTTGTTTGACGCGCCGTGGGTTCACGTCGCCCACTACCACCAAAGCCGCGTTAGCCGGGGTGTACCAGCGCTTGTAAAAGTCACGCGCGTCTTGAGGGGTCATGGCGTCAAGGTCGTTCATCCAACCCACAATAGGACGACGGTACGGAGATGCCATAAAGGTGGTGGCGTTCAAAGCTTCGTAAAGCAAGGCGCGGGGGTTGTCTTCGGTACGCAGTCTGCGCTCTTCTTTCACCACCTCTAGCTCTTTTCTAAATTCTTCGTCCGACCAACGGTTGTTCGCAAAACGGTCAGCCTCAAGCTTCATCACGTCTTCCAGACGGTTGGACGGAATGATCTGAAAATAACCTGTGTAATCTTGTCCAGTGAATGCATTTTCGCGTCCACCCAATGCCGCCACCCGTTTAGAAAATTCGCCGGGCTTTAAGTTACGGGTACCTTTGAACATCATGTGCTCCAACACATGTGCCACGCCGCTGGTGCCATCCACCTCATCCATGGCACCCACTCGATGCCACAACATATGAATGGCCGTAGGGGCACGGTGGTCGGGCTTGACGATCACAGTCAGGCCGTTGGCCAATTTGTATTGCTGCACCCCCCCAAAGCTTTGCGCTAAAGCTGTTGGGTTACCCAAGCACGCCAGCAAAAGGGCACTGAGCACTAAAGCAACTGAACTGAGGACAGAACGAACCGTCAGATAAAAATTCCACATCATTTGAACCTGCTTTTTGAATAAGAGAGGTGCATCTCTAGAATGCAGCCATTCTATGAATGTGTGCCATGTTCAGCTTTTTCAAGAAAAAATCCCCAGAAAACACCTCTAACCTTGACGCCAATCAAGCTGCAAAACCACTCACCGCGCGCCAGTCTTGGATTGAAAAACTCAACCAAGGACTGCGCAAAACGGGGGCCAGCCTTAGCAGTGTGTTTACCGGAACACAGTTGGACCCAAGCCTTTACGAAGCACTTGAAGACGCCTTGCTGATGGCCGACACCGGCGTGCAAGCCACCCAACAGTTGCTGGCCGCACTCAAACTCAAAGTCAAAGCGCAACAAGTCAATGAACCCGCAGCTGTTAAGGCTTTGCTGGTTGAGGCGCTTACTGAACTGCTTTTGCCATTGCAAAAGCCTCTGCAGATTGGCGCCCAACACCCCACGGTGATCATGGTGACAGGGGTCAACGGCGCGGGCAAAACCACCTCCATAGGCAAGCTGACCCACCATTTGTCAGATCAGGGCGCAAGCGTGCTGCTGGCGGCGGCCGACACCTTTAGGGCTGCCGCGCGCGAGCAATTGGGCGTGTGGGCAAACCGCAATCGGGTTGACATCATCAGCCAGGAAGGTGGCGACCCAGCTGCCGTATGTTTTGATGCCGTGAGCGCAGGCAAAGCGCGCGGGCGTGACGTGGTATTGGTGGACACAGCGGGCCGATTGCCCACCCAGCTGCATCTGATGGAAGAACTGAAAAAAATCAAACGCGTGGTGCAAAAAGCCGACCCTAGCGCGCCTCACGAGGTGTTGCTGGTGATTGACGGCAACACGGGCCAAAACGCACTGGCGCAAGTGCGCGCTTTTGACGACGCGCTGCAGCTGACCGGGCTGATCGTGACCAAACTGGACGGCACCGCCAAAGGAGGCGTGCTGGCTGCCATTGCACGTGAAAGACCCGTGCC
>DDPM01000124.1:586-2773 GCA_002342165.1 Hylemonella sp. UBA2468 | reverse complement strand
GGATTCGGCAGGCACCATGCTGATGGCCTGGTGCTGGTGGGGGTCAAATTTGGCGCCAGCGGCGGGTTCAATTTTGATGACCTTGTGCCGCTCCAGAGCCGCTTGCAGCTGACGCAAGGTGGCTTCTGCCCCCTCACGGATTTGCTCAATTTTGGCGTCTTGAATGGCCAGGCCCGCTTCCAAGCTGTCGGTCACAGGCAACAGGCTTTCGGCAAAACTTTCAATGGCAAATTTGCGGCTTTTGGAAATTTCATCCTCAGCACGGCGGCGGGCATTTTCAGCCTCAGCTTTGGCACGCAAGAACTGGTCGGCCAGTTCCGCACTTTTGGCTTTCAGCTCAGCGAGTTCGGTCTGGGCCTGAACCAGTGGGTCCACGGGTGTGCTGGTAGTTTCAGCTGAATGCTCTACGGTTTTCACATATTCTTCGGTGGAAGGGGCTTGGGAGGGTGTGTTGTCAGGCATAGCGATGCGGTTATGGAACGAAATAATGACGATTCAGGAGTGGTATGGGGCCCACTCCTGAATTTTCAATAGAACTTGGGTAAATTTAGCAGTGCCGGAACCTGAATCAAGCCAAACCCAGAAGATCGACCTCAAATTTCAAAGTGGCATTGGGCGGGATCACGCCGCCTGCACCGCGAGCGCCGTAGCCCAATGCCGCTGGAATGATGAGGGTGCGTGTGCCGCCGATGCACATGCCTGCAACGCCCTCGTCCCAGCCTTTGATGACCATGCCCGCGCCCAAATGAAATTCAAAGGGGTCGTTGCGGTCTTTGCTGGAATCAAATTTCTGGCCTTGTGCCCCGTTTTCGTAAAGCCAACCGGTGTAGTGAACCGAAACACGCTGGCCTGAGGAGGCTTGAGCGCCACTTCCCGCAACGGTGTCTTCGTATTGCAGTCCAGATGGGGTGGTGATCATGTGAGTGGCCTTAAAGTGAAGTGAGTGAAAGTGAGGAATGAAAATTAAGAAAAATCAAGAGCACATTATCCGAATGTCTTCGGGGATGGGAATGGCCTTCAGCCGGTTGGGGTCCTCGGGGTGGACGGTGCAAAGCGCCCGAGTTTCAAGGCCTTCGCAAATCAGCGTGTCACCCCGCTTGACCTCATGGTGGTGGATAAACACTTTGTTGCGCCATTCACGAACCGAGGTGGCAATGTGCAGGGTGTCGCCATAGGTGGCGGGGTTTTTGAACTGGGTTTGGATTTCCAGCACCGGTGAGCCAATGATGCCGGTGGTCTTCATCAAATCTCGCCAAGACGGCACACCACATTGCCTGAAAAAATTCAGGGACGACGCGTCCATCCACTTCAGGTAATTGGGAAAAAACACAATTTGAGCGGGATCACAGTCGCCAAACTGCACATGGACTTCAAAGGTAACGGTTTTACTCATGGAATGCTTTTNNTCAAGACCATGAACGTTACCTTTGATGAGGTCCACAACTACTGGGAACAGCAAGTGTTCGCAGAAATCATGCGTCGCGCGGACTTATACCCTGAGTTTGATGCCGATTTGTTGGCAGACACCGCTTGCGTGGCATTGAACTTACTGCCTTCGCGCTATGTGCGTTTTGATATTGATTTGGTGTTTTTTATGTCGCAGCACGAGCGCCAAGATGGCGAGCGTGCACTTGAAAATGCGGTGGACTTTGCGTTCAGCTTTGTGGCGGAACGGACAGCCAAAGGCGCCTCGCCCCGCCAAAAGGTTTAAGCGTCCCCCCAAACTTCTTGGGCGGTCTCGATCACCAAACGAAGTTTGGTGCGCTGGTCTTCCACTGCAATGTCATTGCCATGCACGGTGCTTGAAAAACCGCACTGGGGGGACAGGCACATTTGATCCAGATCCACATACTTGGACGCTTCGTCAATTCGGCGCTTGAGATCGTCTTTGGATTCCAGCTTGCCGAACTTGGTGGTCACCAGGCCCAACACCACGATTTTGTCCTTGGGCATGAAGCGCAGTGGGCGGAAGTCGCCGCTGCGGTCGTCGTCGTACTCCAAAAAGTAGGCGTCCAGCTTCATTTCTGAAAGCAAGGCCTCGGCGACAGGCTCGTAATTGCCGGATGCGGCGTGCGTACTTTTGAAGTTGCCACGGCACAGATGCATGGCCAAGGTCATGCCTGCGGGCTTCAGAGCCACCACTTTGTTGATGAACTGGGCATAGCGGTGGGGCAGTTCGTTGGGGTC
>DDPM01000124.1:0-552 GCA_002342165.1 Hylemonella sp. UBA2468 | reverse complement strand
GTCGTCCATCTGCACATAGGAGCAACCGGCATTAGCCAAAGACTGCAGTTCTTCGGCATACGCCTTGGCCACGTCGTCATAAAAATCGGGGTCCAGCTCGGGGTAATGGGTTTTGCTGATGCCCGCGCGGCCACCCCTGAAATGCAGCATGGTGGGGGAAGGAATGGTCACTTTGGTCACCCGCCCGCCGCCAGGGGTCATTTGGCTCTTGAGGTATTCGAAGTCGGCGCGTTGAATGTCTTTGACGTGCTTGACCTTGTCCACCACCTTCATCACGGGGGGAGCCAGCTCTTTCACGCCATCGGGGCGCAGCACGGTGATCGGGATATCGGCTGTAACGCCACCCAGCTGCTCCAAAAAGTCAATGTGGAAGTAAGTGCGGCGGAACTCGCCATCGGTGATGCTTTTGAGGCCGACATCCTCCTGAAACTTCACGATGTCAGTGATGGCCTTGTCCTCGACGGCACGCAGTTGTTCAGCAGTGATCTCACCTTTGGCTTTTTGCTCCCGTGCTTCGAGCAGAAATTTGGGGCGTAAAAAACTGCCCACATG
>DDPM01000063.1:4511-8414 GCA_002342165.1 Hylemonella sp. UBA2468 | reverse complement strand
GTGGCTACAGCGGCCCAAGCCTGTTGGAGCTGCTAGAGCAATTGCCCGTAACGCCTGCAGATGTGACCTTGCCGTTTGCGTTTCCGGTGCAGTGGGTGGAAAAGTTTTCTTCCTCAGCCGATACGCATCAGGGCCGCCGTGTGTTTTGGGGGCGATTGGCTTCTGGGCAGGTGAAGCCCGGCGACAGCGTGCGTGTTTTTCCGGGCCAGCAAACTGCCATCGTGGCCCAAGTGCTCAACCCAGTCCGCTTGCCTTTTAAAGCTCAAGCCAATCAAGGCGCAGGTGTGGTGCTGGACCGCGAGGTAGATGTATCTCGCGGTGACTGGCTCATCACCCACGAGGCGGGGCGGCTCACCGAAACCCGCGAACTTCTTGCCACCGTGGCTTGGCTCGACGACGAGCCCTTGGTAGTGGGGCGAGTGTACTGGTTGCTGCACGGACACCGTTGGGTCAAGGCCAAGGTCAAAAAGATCCATTACCGCCTGAACATTCACAACCTGGCCCAAGAAGTCGCCACGCAGCTTGAACCCAATGCTATTGGTCAAGTGGAACTGGCTTTACAAGAGCCATTGGCCATNNTTGGTGGACACCGCCAGCCATAAAACCTCTGGCGCCGTTCTCCTGAGTAAAACCCCATAAAATCGATGATTCTTTTAAGCTCCATACCAACCCGCTATGACCCACGTTGTCACTGAAGCCTGCATCCGCTGCAAATACACCGACTGTGTGGACGTATGTCCTGTGGACTGTTTTCGCGAAGGCCCCAATTTTTTGACCATCGACCCTGATGAATGCATCGACTGCGCTGTTTGCATTCCTGAGTGTCCCGTCAACGCGATTTATGCCGAAGAAGACGTGCCAGCTGACCAGCAACACATGACGGCCCTGAACCTCGAGTTGGCTAAGCTGCCCACTTGGAAAAGCATCACCAAACGCAAAATTCCTTTGGCCGATGCTGACGACTGGAAAGACCGAACCGACAAGCTCAAGGAGCTGGTGCGCTAAACAATGAACGATTCCCTACACAACTCCAGCACCGAAATTCAGACCATTGAAACTGATGCGGTGATTGTGGGAGCCGGGCCTGTCGGATTGTTTCAGGTGTTTGAGCTGGGTCTGCTGGAAATCAAGGCCCACATCATTGACTCCTTGGCCTACCCCGGAGGTCAGCCCATGGAGCTTTACCCCGACAAGCCCATTTACGACATTCCTGCAGTCCCCGTGTGCACCGGCAAAGAGCTCACCGACGCTTTGATGAAGCAAATTGAGCCGTTTGGCGCCACGTTTCACTTGGGGCAAGAGGTGTCTTTGGTTGAAAAGCAGTCAGATGGCCGGTTTTTTATAGAAACCTCCAAAGGCACTCGCTTTTTAAGCAAAACCATCTTTATTGCAGCCGGTGTGGGCTCATTTCAGCCCCGTACTCTCAAGGTAGACGGCATTGAAGCCTTTGAGAACACCCAATTGTTCTATCGGGTTAAAAACCCGGCCGACTTTGCCGGTAAAAACCTCATCATCGTGGGCGGTGGCGACTCAGCTTTGGACTGGACGCTCAATTTTGTGGCCGAAGNNCGAAGGCCCCAACAAAGCTGAAAGCGTCATCTTGATCCACCGGCGCGATGGCTTTAAGGCAGCTCCAGCCAGCGTGGCCAAAATGAAAGAGTTGTGCGACCAGTACGAAATGCAGTTCATCGTGGGTCAAATCACCGGGTTTGAAGAACGCCAAGGCCAGCTCAAAACCGTCAAGGTCACAGGTGGTGACGGCGTGACACGAGTGGTGCCCGCCGATGTGCTGCTGGTATTTTTTGGCTTGTCTCCTAAGCTGGGCCCCATTGCTGTTTGGGGCTTGGATATTGAGCGCAAACAGTTGGTGGTGGACACCGAGAGGTTTTCTACCAATGTGGAAGGTATTTTTGCTGTGGGCGACATCAACACCTACCCTGGAAAGAAAAAACTCATTTTGTCGGGCTTTCATGAGTGCGCCTTGGCCGCTTTTGGCGCCATGCCCATCATCAACCCCGACAAAAAAGTGCATTTGCAATACACCACCACCAGCCCCAAGCTGCACAAGGTTTTGGGTGTGGAATCGCCGGTATTTGACTAAGCCCCTGCGCTTAGCGCAACAAGTGCATGGCTTGGGGGGCATATCCATGATTGAGCGGACCATGTCCTTGGCCTGTGGTCACCCTGGCTCCCGCTTCTATGGCCGACACAATGTATTGTCGCGCCAGCTGCACAGCTTCCTGCAAAGACAAGCCCAGAGCCAAATGAGCCGCAATGGCCGAAGACAATGTACATCCCGTGCCGTGCACATTGCGGCTCTCAATTCGCTGACTTTGCAAAGTCAAAAGGGGCTTACCCGGTTGCAGCAACACATCCACCACCTGAGCGCCTTGCAAATGTCCGCCTTTGAGCAATGCTGCCTGCGCACCAAGATCGCACAACGCTTGCGCTGCGGCGGGCAATGCGTCTATGCCATCAATGGGACGGCCCAACAGCCACTCAGCCTCATCGAGGTTGGGGGTGACCAAGCTCACCTGCGGAAACAACTCGTTCACCAGCACCTCCATGGTGTCTTCAGCGATCAAACGGTCTCCACTGGTGGCCACCATCACTGGGTCCAAGACCACCCGCTGAAGCTTGAATTTTTGAATGGCTTGCGCCACCACACGCACCAGATCGGGCGAATGCAACATGCCAATCTTGACCGCATCCGCTCCAATATCTCCCAGCACCGCGTCTATTTGGGCGGCCAACATATCGGCAGGCAGGGCGTGTATGGCACACACGCCCAAGGTGTTTTGGGCGGTGACAGCGGTGATGGCGGTCATGCCGTAACAGCCCAGCGCACCAAAGGTTTTCAGGTCGGCCTGAATGCCTGCACCCCCACCGCTGTCCGAACCCGCAATACTCAAGACTCGGGGGTAATGGACGGGCGTTGCATGGGTAGTATTGGATGGGTTATTCATAAGCAAAATTATCAGGGCTGTCCATGAGGACTCCCTCCATATTGCGCTGCGTGGTGCTTGGGGCGGGCATTATGGGCCGCCTCATGGCTTGGCAATTGGCTCGCCAAGGTCATTCCGTGACCGTCTACGAGGCTGGCAGCCCCGATGCTCAGGGCTCCCCCGCACGGGTGGCCGCTGCCATGTTGGCCCCCTTGGCGGAGTCGGCCATTACTGAATCTTCTGTGGTGCGCATGGGGCACTATGCCCTTGGGCGCTGGCCTAAGCTTCTGGCGCAGTTGTCCCGTCCGGTGTTTTTTCAGCAAAAAGGCACCATGATTTTGTGGCACCGCCAGGATGCGCCAGAGGCGCAGCGCTTTACCCGTTTGCTGCAGACCACCCAACAGCAGTTGCCCGAACTCCCCGCAATGCAAATGTTGGACTCAGCGGGCGTGCAGGCTTTAGAACCCAGCTTAGAACAAAGGTTTACCCAAGGCGTGTACCTGCCCGGCGAGGGGCAGTTAGACAACCGGCAGTTGCTGCAATCCCTGCTGTACGAAATGGAACAACTGGGCGTGGCACTGCACTGGAACAGTCCGCGCGACCCTCAAGACTTTGCCGCTGGCGCTGGCGGACAAGCCGCTTTCGACTGGATAGTGGATTGCCGTGGCATGGGTGCGGATCAATGGGCAAAACTCAGAGGGGTGCGGGGGGAGGTGGCGCGCATACATGCCCCAGATGTGCAGCTGAGCCGCCCAACGCGTTTGATTCACCCGCGATACCCCATTTATATTGCGCCCAAGCCGGACGGCTTGTTTGTGATTGGCGCCACTGAAATTGAAAGCAACGATCGCTCGCCACCCAGCGTGCGCTCCACATTAGAGCTGCTGAGCGCGGCCTATGCGGTGCACCCAGGTTTTGCCGAAGGCCGAATTGTGGAAATTGCCACGCAGTGCCGCCC
>DDPM01000063.1:0-4499 GCA_002342165.1 Hylemonella sp. UBA2468 | reverse complement strand
TGCCCGATAATCTGCCCGCCATGAACCTCACGCCATCAATAAGCTCAAAACCCCACGTGCTCGCTATCAATGGCCTCTACCGACATGGGTTCATGATTTCTCCAGCCCTTTTGGATGTGGCTTTGGAATGCATGCAACAAGGTCAATCGGATTTAGGGGCCAAGCTGGGCTTGCACATCACCACATCAGGTCATGACGCTTAAGGTCTTCATCAACCGCCAGCAGCACCATTTGCCTCTAGACGCCACCGTGGCGCAGGCTGTGGCGGCGCTCAACCCGCGGCCGCCTTTTGCGGTGGCGGTCAATACTCAGTTTGTGCCCAAGTCTGAATACGCTAACCGACTTTTGGCACCAGAAGATGAAGTGGAAATCATTGAGCCTGTTACAGGCGGCTAGACTCAGGTTTTACGCCCATTTATGTCCCCTCGCGCTCCAGACCCCCTAGTTCTTTACGGCGAAACATTTCACAGCCGTCTGCTCCTCGGTACCTCACGCTACCCCTCGCCAGCAGTGCTCAAAGCGGCCATTGAGGTGTCCCAACCTTGCATGCTCACGGCGTCTTTGCGTCGGCAAAGCGCCCAAACCCAAGAGCATGGCCAAAGCTTTTGGCAGCTGCTCAAAGCATTCCATATTCCGGTGCTGCCCAACACCGCGGGTTGTCACACCATTCAAGAGGTCATGGCCACCGCGCAAATGGCGCGAGAAGTGTTTGAAACACCTTGGATCAAACTTGAACTTATAGGCGACGACTACACCTTGCAACCTGACACCCTCAATTTGGTTCATGCTGCCACCCTGTTGATTCAAGAAGGTTTTAAGGTTTTGCCCTACTGCACTGAAGACTTGGTGCTGTGCCAAAAACTGGTGGATGCGGGTTGCCAAGCCGTGATGCCTTGGGCCGCCCCCATTGGGACGGGCAAAGGCCCCGTCAACCCCTACGCCCTGCGCATGCTGCGCGACCGTCTTAAGGTCCCCATGATTGTGGACGCAGGTTTGGGTAAACCTTCGCATGCCTGCCAAGTGATGGAGTGGGGCTATGACGGGGTGTTGCTCAACACCGCAGTGGCTTTGGCGCAAGACCCAGTGGTCATGGCAGGCGCTTTTGCGGGCGCCACGCAGGCCGGGCGAGATGCCTGGTTGGCAGGTGCCATGCTGGAGCAAGACTCTGCACAGCCCAGCACACCGGTCATGGGCACGCCTTTTTGGCACCAGCCCTAGATTCTTACAACTCAACATGGACTCCCGCCTTTTAAGTTCTGAAGAGCAGGCCCTAAGTCGAGCCATGGTCCAAGCCCACAGTGAACGTATGGGTCTGCCTGTAAAGGATGCTCAGCCGAACATGCTGCATGGCACTTTGGAGTCCAAGGCATTCGCGCAAGCCCACCCTGTATACCGTGCGGCCAAGGTGGCTTGCCTTGACATGGGTTTTATTGAGCCCGATGCCGAATGCGTGGCACGCGCTTGGCAAGCTCAATTCCAAAGGCTGGATGAATGCGACCCCAATCTTTGGCCGAATGAGCCGGTGGACTTTGGCATGCACTTGGACTCCGCAAACTCTCATAGCCCCGCATTCGCGCCCTGCCCGCATAAGCTTGGTCTGTATGCAGTGCTGCCGGATGCAGTCTGGGTGGCTCGAATGGCACAGGCGGGCGTTCCCACCGTGCAGTTGCGTTTTAAATCTGAAGATGCTCAAGCCATTCAGCGTGAAGTGCAAGCTGCAGTCAAAGCGGTTCAAGGCACGGGCGCGCTGCTGTTTATCAACGACCATTGGCAGACCGCCCTAGAAGCCGGAGCCTACGGTGTTCATTTGGGGCAAGAAGACATGGACACCGCCCCACTTGAGCAGTTACGAGCCTCAGGTATCCGCTTGGGTTTGTCATCTCACGGCTACGCCGAAATGCTGCGTGCTAACGCCGTGCGGCCCAGCTACCTGGCTATGGGGGCGGTGTTTCCCACCACACTCAAACGCATGGCCACAGCACCACAGGGTTTGGGACGTTTACATGCCTATGCGCGCCTCATGCGGCACTACCCCCTGGTTGCCATTGGCGGCATAGGTGCACCGCAATTTGCTGAGGTGCTTGAAACAGGCGTG
This sequence comes from Hylemonella sp. UBA2468, assembly GCA_002342165.1. Classification (GTDB taxonomy): domain Bacteria; phylum Pseudomonadota; class Gammaproteobacteria; order Burkholderiales; family Burkholderiaceae_C; genus Hylemonella. Next base: position 2,404 of record DDPM01000063.1, on the reverse strand, counting down.
GGGTCTATTGCAGTAGTCAGAGCCTTGGTGGCTACAGACCTGGCCACTGACCAGCCTGAGGTACAAGCCCAGCGGCTTATCAAGCTGATGGCGCAGCGCTAGAGCTATCCAAGACCAAATCTTGTGACTGAAGGGGCAACACCAAAGTAAAGCGAGATCCCTCGCCCACTTTGGACTCCAGTTCAATAACGCCCGACATCAACTCAGCCAAAGCCTTGGACAACGCCAAGCCCAAACCGGTGCCGCCGTGCTCGTAGCTCACCCGTTCATCGGCCTGACGGAATTTTTCAAAGACGATTTCGTGCTTGTGCTCCGGGATCCCAGGGCCAGTGTCCACAACGCTGAAGCTGATGTGTGTAGTGGTCACTGACACCTCTAAAGCAACGTAGCCGTTTTGAGTGAACTTGAGGGCGTTAGAGAGCAAATTGTTCAAAATTTGCTTGAGTCGCAAACCATCACACAAAATCTTTTCGGGAACATCCGGATTTACCTGCACCCTAAACTCGAGATTTTTGCTTGCGGCCGTCACACCAAACAGGTCAGTACAAGACTTCACCAAAGTGCGTACATTGCTGGGTTCTAAGGTAATGGCCATAGCGCCAGTCTCAGCCTTGGCAAAGTCCAGGATTTCAGACAACAAAGAATTCAAATGCTCTGCGCCACGGCGAATCAAACCTGCTTGCTCTTTTTGATTGGGCTTTTCCAAGCGAGCTTCCAGGAGTTCTGCAAAGCCGCGAATACTGGTCAAGGGGGTGCGCAATTCATGTGAAATAGCTGCCAAAAATTCACTTTTGGCTTTATTGGCGGATAAAGCTCTTTGCTCACTGGCCTTAAGTGCACTATTTTGATCCTCCATGTGCCGCAGACTAGCGAGCAACATTAAGGTAGCCAACGAAACCGCCAAGGTGAAAGCCAAACACAACAAGACAGCAGCAAAAGCTGAGGTGCGCCATTCGACCAAAGCCTCTTGTGTGGTGGTAGACACAAAAACGGCTAGAGGGAAGTCACCAACGCGGTGGTAGGCAATGATGCGTTCTTTGCTATCAACGCCGCTGACACGAACGTAGTTTCCTTCTTTTTGAACCAGACTTTCTTGCAACCCGCTGTTGTTGGGCACCACGCCGCCTATTTCTGTGGCCTGCCCACCCACGACGCGAGCTCTGATGACCCGGTCATCTCCAAATAATGACACAGCCCCTTCTGAACCCAAATCCACACTGGCAAAGATTTCCTCAATGTAGTTTGGGTTCAGTGAAGCCACCACAACACCTAGATTATTTCCTTGTCGTTCAATGACGCGCGAGAGCTGGATAGTCCACTTTTTTGACACCTTGCCCAATACGGGCTTGCCAATAAAAAGACCACCTTTGGAAAATTGACCCAAAACAGACTGCTTGGTTTGAGCATCTAGGTGAGACTTGATATGTTCACGTTGAGACAAATCGATGGGGCCCGTTTTGGAGCGGTCGGTGTCAAGGTTGCCAGCTTCAAAAATACCTTGAGCATTGACCCAAGACAATTGCGTAAGAATATTCGGAACCAAACCGGTTTCATTGGCAAAACGAACATAGTCATTTTTTGAAATGTCTCCCTTTATGACTTCATCACTCAAACGAATGGTGGCCTGATCTACGGTGGCCAACAAACGATTGATTTGCTCTTGAAAACTTTTGGCCAGATTGGAGTTGTTTTTAGTTTGAGAGGCAATGGCTTCTTGGCGGTTGAACCAAACCTCAAGCGCTGTAACGGACCAAGCCATCACGACAATCAGCACACAAACCCCTACCACTAAAGGCTTAGTACGGTTTACCTCAGTACCAGAGAGCCCCAACCAACTGGGCATAATAAAGTGGCTGTATCTAGCTGCTTGATCAGTTAGTTTCATATCGCCCAGTTTAAAGGATGGTGGCTTCTATCAGCTATTGGTCAATTTTCATCTCGCGGATGACGCTGCGGAACTGATCCATCTGGTTTTTGAAAATTGCCAACTGTTCTTCAGGCGTGGAGCCCACGGGGTCTGCGCCCATATCGGTCAGACGCTTGACCACATCAGGGTGGCGTACTGCGGCCACCACTTCGCGTTGCAGACGGTCAATGATGTCGCGCGGGGTTTTGGCAGGAGCAAACAACCCGTTCCAGCCTTCCAGCTCTAAGCTGGGATAACCCAACTCTCTTACGGTGGGCAAATTAGGCAAGGTGGCAATGCGTTTGCTGGCCGTGGTGGCTAGCGCTTTGATCGTGCCTGAGCGGATTTCTGCCAATGAGGTTGATAGTTGATCCCCCCCAATCTGCAAGCGCCCAGCCAACATTTCTTGTTTTAAAGGAGCCGCTCCTTTGTAGGGAATGTGCTGCATGTCTACCTTGGCATCACGCTTGAAGGCCTCGCCCAATACATGCATGGCTG
>DDPM01000128.1:35330-36522 GCA_002342165.1 Hylemonella sp. UBA2468 | reverse complement strand
CCATCACGCGCGCATGGGCTGCGGCATTGGCCAATATTTCTGCATTGACGATGGCTTCAATTTGGCGAATTTCAACGTCACTTACCGCCGCGTTGTGTGCAAAGTCAAAACGGGTGCGCTCGGCATTAACCAAGCTGCCCTTTTGCTGGACGTGACTGCCCAACACTTCGCGCAGGGCTTTGTGCATGAGGTGCGTGGCACTGTGGTTGCGCACGGTGGCGGCGCGCAATGCGTTATCTACATGGGCCTGTATGGCGTCGCCCACTTTCAAGCTGCCACTTTGCAGCTCGCCATGGTGGCCAAACACATCAGCCTTGATTTTTTGGGTATCCAGCACATGAAACTGGGCGCTGCCGCTCTTGATCAGCCCCTGGTCGCCCACTTGGCCACCGGACTCGGCGTAAAACGGTGTGGTGTCCAGCACCACCACGCCCACTTGGCCAGGCTTGAGTTCTTGTGCGGGGGTGCCCTCGTGGTACAAGGCCAGCACTTTGGCGTTGGCCGTCAGGTCGTCATAGCCCACAAAGTCGTTGCGCGCGCCAGAATAGTCCAACGCCTTGTCCATCTTGAACTTACCCGCCGCACGGGCTTGGTTTTTTTGTTTTTCCATGGCCGCGGTAAAACCCGCTGCGTCCACGCTCAGGCCGCGTTCGCGGCACACGTCGGCACACAGGTCTAGCGGAAAACCGTAGGTGTCGTGCAGCTTAAAGGCCACCTCACCGGGCAAAACCTTCACGCCACCGGCCAGGGCGGTATCTAAAATTTGCATGCCGGTTTCAAGCGTTTCAAAAAAGCGCTCTTCTTCAGCCTTAAGCACGTCGGCCACACGTTGGGCGTTTTGCGCCAAATTGGGGTAAGCCGCGCCCATGAGCTGGACAAGGTCTGGCACCAGCTTATGAAAAAACGGCGCTTTTTGACCCAGTTTGTAGCCATGGCGAATGGCGCGGCGGATGATGCGCCGTTGCACATACCCGCGCCCCTCATTGCTGGGTATGACCCCATCCACCACCAAAAATGAGGTGGCACGCAGGTGGTCGGCAATCACGCGCAGGCTGGGGCTGCTTAAATCTGCGGCAGATTTTTGCCCCACCCCCCAAACTTCTCTCGCTGCGGCCTTGATAAGGGCGTCAAACAGGTCAATCTCATAGTTGCTGTGCACATGCTGCAAGATGGCGGCCAAGCGCTCAAGGCC
>DDPM01000128.1:9935-35231 GCA_002342165.1 Hylemonella sp. UBA2468 | reverse complement strand
TGGTCGTAAAAGATTTCGGAGCAAGGTCCACAAGGGCCGGTGTCGGCCATCATCCAAAAGTTGTCACTCTTGTAGCGCCCGCCCTTGTTGTCGCCAATGCGAATCACGCGCTCAGGCGGCAAGCCGATGTCCTGAGTCCAAATGTTGTAGGCCTCGTCGTCTTCTAGGTACACGGTAGCCAGCAGACGGTCTGCGGGCAGCTTGTACACCTCGGTCAGCAGCTCCCAAGCCCACTTTAAAGAATCGCGCTTGAAGTAATCGCCAAAGCTCCAGTTACCCAGCATCTCAAAGAAGGTGTGGTGACGAGCGGTATAGCCCACGTTTTCGAGGTCGTTGTGCTTACCGCCGGCTCGCAAACACGCCTGTACCGAGGCCGCCCGAACATACGAGCGCTTGTCGGTTCCCAAAAACACATCTTTAAACTGCACCATGCCCGAGTTGGTGAACATCAAGGTGGGGTCGTTGCCCGGCACCAGGGGGCTGGAAGGCACCACCGTGTGGCCCTTTGAAGCAAAAAAATCGAGAAAAATGCGACGCGTGTCTGCGACTGAAATAGGGGCTTGGCTCATGGTGAAACGATTATAGGGAGCGCCCCTGTAACACCTCTGTATCTCCTGAATGTGTCGTTGGCCCCGCCATAATGACGTCCATAGACATTCAAAACCATAAGGAGACCTCATGGACATGGCCTCATCGCCCCTAAGTTTGCTTAAAGAACCCAGCCTCCTCAAGACCGATGCGCTCATCAACGGACAATGGGTGCCAGGCAGCCAACGGTTTGATGTGCACGACCCTGCGCTGGGCATCAAGTTGGCCGATGTGGCCAACCTTGGCCCCGTCGAAGCTGAGGCCGCTATTGCCGCTGCCAACGCCGCTTGGCCTGCTTGGCGCGCCAAAACCGGCAAAGAACGCAGCATCATTTTGCGCAAATGGTTTGATTTGCTCATTGCCCACCAGGACGACCTGGGCCGCATCCTGACTGCTGAGCAAGGCAAGCCTTTTATAGAAGGCCGCGGAGAAATTGTGTACGGTGCGAGCTTTGTGGAGTGGTACGCCGAAGAAGCCAAACGCGTGCATGGCGAAACCCTGCCCCAGTGGGACAACAACCGCCGCTTGATGGTCATCAAACAACCCATTGGCGTGTGCGCCGCCATCACGCCCTGGAACTTTCCGCTGGCCATGATCACCCGCAAAGTGGCTCCTGCTTTGGCTGCGGGTTGCACCGTCATCATCAAACCGGCTGAGCTTACGCCTTTGTCGGCCTTGGCTGCAGGCGAACTGGCCATGCGAGCGGGCATTCCAGCAGGTGTGCTCAACATCATCACGGCCGATGAAGCGGGCAGCATTGCCATTGGCAAAACCTTGTGCGAGAGCGAAGTGGTGCGGCATATCAGCTTTACCGGCTCTACAGAGGTGGGTCGAATTTTGATGGCGCAGAGCGCGCCCACGGTTAAAAAAATGTCGCTGGAGCTTGGCGGCAACGCACCGTTTATTGTCTTTGACGATGCTGACATCGACTCGGCCGTAGACGGTGCCATGGCCAGCAAATACCGCAATGCGGGCCAAACCTGCGTATGTGCCAACCGCCTATATGTTCAAGACGGCATTTACGATCGATTTGTAGAAAAGTTTGCTGCCAAAGTGCGCGGCTTGAAGGTGGGTAACGGCTTTGAAGCAGGCGTGCAAGTTGGCCCGCTGATTGAGGACGCCGCCCTGCAAAAAGTACAGCGCCACGTACAAGACGCGGTGGCCAAAGGCGGCAAAGTGCTCACCGGCGGCAAGGCCCTGCATGGCCAATTTTTTGAACCCACCCTCATCACAGAAGCCACACCAGACATGTTGTGCGCACAAGAGGAAACCTTTGGCCCTTTTGCGCCGGTGTTTCGGTTTAAAAGCGAGCAAGAAGTGATCGGCATGGCCAACGACACCATTTACGGCTTGGCCTGCTACTTTTACACCCGAGACCTTGGCCGCATGTACCGCGTGAGCGAAGCCCTTGAATTTGGCATGGTGGGAGTGAACGTGGGCGTTTTAGCCACCGAGCATGTGCCGTTTGGAGGCGTTAAACAGTCTGGCCTAGGTCGCGAGGGCTCGCACCACGGCATGGACGACTACGTGGAAATCAAATACTTGTGTATTGGGGATGTACAGAAGTAAATGTCTGCCATCCTCAGCTGGCCCACGGATCCACCAACTGAATGGCACAACCCTCAAAGTCTTTGACATTTCGGGTTGCAAGCGTTGCGCCCCTCGAGTGTGCAACAGCGGCAATCATGGCGTCAAACTGGCTGATGGGCTTGCCCATTTTTTTTCGGTTGGACGCAATCTCGGCATATGAACGGGCTGCGTCTCGGTCGTAGGTCAGTACACGCCCCGTCAAGTTGTCATTAAAACAGCCTTTACGGCAAGAGACAAGGCATCTTTACGGGCCCCATCGGCAAGCAGTTGTACGCCGTAAAGAATTTCGCTTTCCACCACAGTGGTGGTGAATAAACTTGCTTGAGGTTACGCTGCCAACCAGGTCAACACTTGAATATTGGGCGATTTAAGCCAACATTCAGACAGCACATTGGTGTCCAGAACGATCATTCAGTCAAATCCGGCGGATTGCGGATGGGCTCTCGTACTGGCGGCTCAAGGTCAAAGCCACCTAGCTGCTCTATTTTGGAGCGGATGGACGCAACTAACGTTTGGCCGCTGCTAGGCTCNNGACAAAGCGCTGAGCGCAAGATGTCCCTAGCCTCATCTTCCATAGAGCGGCCATGCACAGCAGCCTGAATTCGAAGCCTTGCCTTGAGAGGCTCATCTAAATTTCGAATGGTCATGGTTGCCATATCAACCCCTAATAAGTCAATGACTTCATATTATGCTTTGACTTCAATCTTTAGAGATTTGCAAAGGTAAAGCTGATTTACACTTTATCCCCTCACCAAACGCGGGCGTCGTTCAATGGTAGGACTCTTGCTTCCCAAGCAAATAACGTGGGTTCGATTCCCATCGCCCGCTCCAAGCGTCGATTAGGAGAAGAAATGTTCTATTTGCGGCTTTGTGTTCTTGCACTCGTACAAATGCTGGGCACCTATGCCATGGCAGATCTATCCATTATTTCGTCCACCGGTGTCTCAAGCATCATGCAAGAGTTGATTCCCGCTTATGAGCGCGAAACCGGACAACGCGTGACCATCAGCTACGACACATCCAACATCATCTTGGAACGGCTTAAACGTGGTGAAAGTGCAGACCTTGTCATTTTGACTGGGCCCTTAGTTGACAGCTTGACTCAACAAGGTCGATTGCAAGCGGGAACCCGCACTGACATGGCCAAGTCAGGCATTGGCGTTGCGGTTAAAGCGGGGGCGCCACGCCCAGACATCAGCAACGTTGCAGCCTTCAAACAGGCCTTATTGGATGCCCCTTCAGTAGCGTACACAGGCACTGGCGCCAGTGGTCAATATTTTGCAGGCTTGGTTGAAAAAATGGGCATTAGCCCAGAAGTCAAGCAAAAGGCCAAAGTTCCTGCTGGTGGGCTGGTGGCTGAGCTGGTGGTCAAGGGCGAAGCTGCAATGGCCGTTCAGATGATCAGCGAGCTCAAAGCTGTGCCGGGTGCCGACTATGTGGGACCTCTGCCCGCACCCATGCAGTTGTATACCGTTTTTTCTGCCGCCTTGATGTCACAAGCCAAGGACATCTCAGCTGCCAAGTTGATGCTGGAATTTATGAAGAAACCGCAAGCTCAAGCCATTTACCGTGCAAAAGGTATGGAAACGGACTAACAACCTTTGCTGGAATAGATAACTCCATAAACCACAATATTGACTCAGACAATCTCGACGCCTTGCCGCGCACATGCGGCGTTTATGTGTTTAGGGGATCGGGGGTGCTGCCGCTTTACATAGGCAAAAGCGTCAACATACGAAACCGTGTCATGAGCCATTTGCGCAACCCTGAAGAACAGCGCATGCTGGCCCAAACACTGCGTGTGGACTTTATAGAAACTGCGGGTGAAATTGGTGCCCTATTGCTGGAGTCGCACATGGTAAAAGCCCAAAGCCCCTTGTTCAACCAGCGGCTGCGCAGAATCAGGTCGTTGTGCTCTATTCGTTTATGCACCACAGGCCAAGGGCTTAAGCCTGTAATTGTCAGCAGCAAAACCGTCAAGCTGGGCGCTACACCTGAGCTTTATGGATTGTTTGCCTCTCAACACTCTGCAACTACCAAGCTCAAAGAATTAGCGCAAGAACACTTACTGTGTTTATCCGCTTTAGGGTTAGAAAAAACTTCAAAACGCGGCTGCTTTGGCTTGCAAATCAAGACCTGCCTAGGCACATGCATTGGCAAGGAAGATCGACACACGCATGACCAAAGGTTGCTAGGCGCACTTACCGACTCACAAGTGCAGGTTTGGCCGTTTCAAGGGCCTGTGGATGTGATTGAGGAGTCAGATGGTTGGGTGCAAAGGCACAGAGTTCACAACTGGTGCTACCTGGGCACTCAGTGCTCTAAAAATAACAGTGCAAGCCTCCAATCAAGCACCTACCCGCAAGACCCGGAGTTTGATTTAGACAGCTACAAAATTTTAGTTAAGCCCATCATGCTGGGATCAGTCAGGATTGAAAAATATCAAACTAAGGGCACACCCGTCTTGGCCTGAATTTGCTCACGGCTGACGCCTGGAGCAAGCTCCACCAGCTTTAGGCCTTCAGGGGTCACGTCCATCACGCCAAGGTCGGTGATGATCCGGTCCACCACCGCCACGCCCGTCAGGGGCAAGGTGCATTCAGGGATGATTTTGAGGTCTTCGGTGCCGTCTTTTTTGCGGGCCACGTGCTCCATCAGCACGATGACACGGCGCACACCAGCCACCAAATCCATTGCGCCGCCCATGCCTTTGACCATTTTTCCGGGGATCATCCAGTTGGCCAAGTCGCCTTTGCCGCTGACCTGCATGGCACCCAAAATTGACAAATTGATTTTGCCGCCACGGATCATGGCAAAAGACTGTTCACTGCCAAAAATGGAGGTGCCTTTGATGGTGGTCACTGTTTGCTTGCCTGCGTTGATGAGGTCTGCGTCTACCTCTTCATCCACCGGAAACGGGCCAATGCCCATCATGCCGTTTTCGCTTTGCAGCCACACTTCTTTGTCAGCGGGTACGAAATTAGCGACCAAGGTGGGAATGCCAATGCCCAAGTTGACGTAAAAGCCGTCTTCCAGCTCTTGTGCGGCACGGGCCGCCATTTGTTCATGGTTCCAAGACATGGTCAGATGCCTCCTTTTTCTGTGATGGTGCGCTTTTCAATACGCTTCTCAGGGCTGGTGTTGAGCACGATGCGGTGCACGTAAATGCCGGGCAGGTGAATGTCGTCAGGAGCCAAATCACCCACTTCCACAATTTCTTCCACTTCCACCACGCAAATTTTGCCGGCCATGGCCGCAACGGGGTTGAAGTTGCGTGCAGTCAAACGAAAACGGAGGTTGCCGGTTTTATCGGCCACATGAGCTTTAACCAAAGCCACATCAGGCAACAAGGCGCGCTCCATCACATAGGTTTCGCCNNCGCAATTTTTCGGCCAAGGTGCCTTGGGGGGTAAATTCAAGCGCCAGCTCGCCGGCCAAGTACTGGCGTTCAAACTCTTTGTTTTCGCCCACATAGCTGGAAATCATTTTTTTGATTTGGCGGGTTTGCAGCAACTTACCCAAACCAAAGTCGTCTACACCCGCGTTATTTGAGATGGCGGTGAGGTTTTGAGCGCCCGAGTCGCGCACCGCATCAATCAGGGCCTCGGGTATGCCGCACAAACCAAAACCGCCCACTGCGATCAGTTGGTTGCTTTTAATGACGCCTTCAAGTGCCTTGGCAGCGCTGGGGTAAATCTTATTCAAGGGAGTCTCCTAAAGGACGCATAAAGAACTCTTGTTTGAGCTTGGCTGATTTTAATGAAGCAAACCTTTCATAATTGACCTATTCCAATCTTTATCTAGTTCCGACCTCTTCGCACCATGACACCACAGGACCTACTGGCCACATTTGGCCCACGAGAAAGCATGGACTATGACGTGGTCATTGTGGGGGCTGGCCCAGCCGGGCTCGCCGCAGCCATACGAATCAAACAACTGGCCGCCCTTAACCAGCAAGAAGTTTCTGTCGTGGTGCTGGAAAAAGGCTCTGAGCCCGGCGCGCACATTTTGTCCGGTGCCATCATGGACCCCATAGCCCTGACAGAACTAATGCCTGACTGGAGAGCCTTGGGTGCACCACTCAATCAGCCCGTGACGCAAGACACTTTTTTGTTGCTTAGCGAAACCGGCGCCACACGTGTGCCCAATGCTTTGCTCCCCCCTTGCTTTGACAACCATGGCAACTACATTGTGAGTTTGGGCAACGTGGTGCGCTGGCTGGCCCAACAAGCTGAAAGCTCCGGCGTAGAGATTTTTTCGGGCTTTACTGCTGCAGAGGTGCTTTATGACGAAGCCGACAGTGTGCGTGGCGTGGCCACAGGCCATATGGGCTTGGGCAAAGACGGAGAGCCTACCGACCACTTCCAGCTGGGCATGGAGCTGTGTGGCAAGTACACCCTTTTTGCCGAAGGTGCGCGCGGGCACTTGGGCAAGCAACTCATAGATCACTTTAAGTTAGACGCGGGCAAAGACCCTCAAAGCTACGCCATTGGCATCAAAGAGCTCTGGGAAATTCCGCCCGAACGACACCAAGCTGGTTTGGCGCTACACAGCTCGGGTTGGCCGCTCCAATCAGACACTTATGGGGGTTCATTTATCTACCACCAAGAAGACTGCAAGCTGGCCGTAGGTTTTGTGGTGGGTTTGGATTACCGCAACCCACACCTGAGCCCTTTTGAAGAATTTCAGCGCTTTAAAACCCACCCCAACATTCGCTGGTATTTTGAAAACGCGCAAGGTCAAGTGGTGGGCAAGCGCTTGTCATATGGGGCGCGGGCCATTACGGCAGGTGGCTTGTTGTCTTTGCCGGAAACGGTTTTTCCAGGGGGTGCACTCATAGGGTGCGATGCAGGCTACTTAAATGCCAGTCGCATCAAGGGCAGCCATGCCGCCATTAAAACCGGCATGCTGGCCGCAGAGGCTGCCTTTGAAGCCCTGGCCCAAAACCGCCAGCGCGACTCTCTGACCGCTTACCCCCAAGCCTTTAAGGACAGCTGGCTACATACCGAGCTAAATAAAGCCCGCAACTTCAAGCAATGGTTTAAAAAAGGGCGCACAGTTGGCACTTTGATGACCGGCCTGGAGCAGTGGGCTCTGCGCGGGCGCATACCCTGGACGTTGCACCGAACCCAAGCAGACCACACCCAGCTGTTGCCAGCGGACCAAAGCCCTCCCATCAACTACCCTAAGCCCGATGGAATGCTGACGTTTGACCGCCTGAGCAGCGTGTTTATCAGCAACACCAACCACGAAGAAAACCAGCCTGCGCACCTCACCTTAAAAGATGCGTCTGTGCCCGTGCACATCAACCTAGAGCGATATGCAGGACCCGAGGCTCGCTACTGCCCTGCTGGTGTGTACGAGTACGTTAAAAACGAAGATCAGTCTGACCGCCTGCAAATCAACGCTCAAAACTGCGTTCACTGCAAAACCTGCGACATCAAAGACCCCACGCAAAACATTGTGTGGGTTACCCCTGAGGGCGGCGGAGGCCCTAACTATTCGGGCATGTGATGCAGGCATGTAACATGACCATAAAAACTAAATACAAGTTTGATAGGAGCATCACATGATCAGATACAGCGACGAACACGTTTGGATTCGCATGGAAGGCGATTTGGGCGTGGTTGGCATTACCGCCCATGCCCAAGAAACGCTGGGCGACATTGTGTTTGTAGATCTACCTGCCATAGGCAAGCTGTGCGTGCAGCATGAAGTGGCCGGTGTGGTGGAGTCGGTTAAAGCCGCAGCCGATGTGTTTACCCCCGTCGCTGGCGAAATTGTGGCGGTAAATGAACAAGTCCGCGACAACCCTGCCATTGCCAACACTGATCCCCAAGGCGATGGCTGGTTTTTTAAGATGAAGTTGGTGCACCCCGAAGAACTGGACACCCTGATGGACGAGGGTACTTACGTGATGTTTCTGCAAAACACCTAAACGCTGCACTTAAAGCGCCCCCATTTGGCGTACCCATCCGGGCTCGAAGCCCTTCTCCACAGCCATAAATAACTGGCACGAGGTTTGCTTTGGTATTGTTAGGCATGTGCCTGGCATTACTGGAGTTCCCCCGATGAGCGCTTCGCAATCAACTGCTTCCGATGTTCTTATTTCTCCCGAACAACTCATGAACTTGATGGCCAGCGAGCCATTGGTCATCATCGACACGAGAGACGCCGACACTTACGCCCTAGGCCACATTAAAGACGCCATCAACCTGCGCGAAATCTTTACCTATTTGGCCACGTCCACTCCAGAGGGTCTTGAGGACTTAACTGCCACCTTTGCCATGCATTTAGGTCAAGCGGGGTTATCTGGCAAGGAAACTGCCGTGTTTTATGAAGACGCCCTTAACAGCGGTTACGGCCAATCCTGCCGGGGCTATTACCTATTGACTTGGATGGGTTACCCCAAAATCAAAGTGCTCAATGGCGGTTTCTCTGCATGGAAGGCTGCTGGTATGCCGGTATTTGAGGGACCTGTAAGCCCTAAGCCCGCCAAGTTTCCTGTCAATTTGACCAAAGCCGATGTCATGTTGACCAAAGAAGACATCATCGAAGCGCTGTACACCGAAGTGGTTTTATTGGATGTGCGCGATGTGGACGAGTGGATTGGCGAAAGCTCCAGCCCCTACGGCAAAGACTTTGCACCACGCAAAGGCCGACTGCCTGGCGCCACTTGGATCGAGTGGTACCGATTTATGAAGCCCTCGGCACAAGGCCCCATGTTCAAAACTCCTGATGAGGTACGCGCCGAATGTGCAAGCGCAGGCATTTCTGTAGAAGACACCATTTACCTCTACTGCTTCAAAGGGGCACGCGCCTCCAACACCTTCTTAGCGCTAAAGCAAGCAGGCTTTGAAGACGTGCGCATGTACTTTGGGTCTTGGAACGAATGGTCCAGAGACGACGACTTGCCCATTGAGTCCGGCCTGCCCTTCATGTGCGCATTGGGTGCCGAAATGCCCCTTGCGGCCTAAATACCTGCAGCCCATTCATATCTTTCTCACCACCTTATTGATTAGTCAAGGAGTCTCATGTCTAGTTTTGAAGTTATGGAACCCGTTCAAACCGTTAAAGCCTACTTGCGCCCTATCGACCGCACGGGTCTGCTGGCGTTTGCAGACAAAGGTCGCAACAATCCGGCAGCTCGCGGCACCAACAAGGTTCACACCGTCATGGAAGGGCAATACCGCTCCTTAAGCTATGTTGGCAACCACCAGCCGGTGGTGGTGGATGAGCCCTTGCACCTGTTTGGTGAAGACACCGCACCAGCTCCGGGCGAAATTGTGTTGTCAGGTCTGGGCGGATGCTTGGCCGTGGGCATCACCGCAGTGGCCACATGGAAGCAAGTGAAGCTCACCAAGCTTGAAGTGTTTTTAGAGGGTGACATAGGCAATCCGGCAGCCTGGGGCGCAGGCGGGGCATTGGAAAAAACACCACCTGAAATGGGCTTTCAAGCTATACGCGTGAAAGTGGTGGTGGAAGGTGATGCCAGCCGTGAAGTGCTTGATGAAATCGTTCAACACGCCAATTTTTATTCACCCGTAGCCAACAGCATGCGCAACCCAATTCCCTTCACTATCAGCCTAGCGGAGTAACCGTATGAACCCCTCTGATCTCCCTTTGGGCCTGGTTAGAGAAGAGTTGCCAGGCCAGCTTCAGGATGCTCAAACTTTGCGGGCCGCGGTTCACGCCTTAGTCGACGGGCCTTTGCGCCAGCAAGCTGAGGCGATAGACCGGGGTCTTTACCCCAAAGACATTTTGCAAAGCCTTGCGGCTGCAGGAGCCATGTCCGCGCACCTAGAGGCACCCGTAGGCCATTCGGATTTTGCTTTGTGTATTGACGCTATGGCTCAGGCCTCTGCCGTGTGTGGCGCCACAGGTTTCATGATGTGGTGCCATGCCGTTTGCGGCTTGTACATGCAGCAATCGGGCAACCCTGAGCTGACCCAACAAGCGCTGCTAGACCATGCCAAGGGCTTACGCCTCGGTGGCACCGCCATGTCCAACCCCATGAAGAGCTATGCCCAAATTGAGGGCTTGCTGCTCAAAGCCACCCCAGTGACCGATGGCTATCTCATCAACGGTAATCTGCCATGGGTTAGCAACTTAGGGGCAGACCACTACTGTGGCGCACTCGCAGGCGTTGACTCCACAGACGATGCCCCTGCTCACGAAGTGATGTTTTTGGTGCGCTGCGATGCCCCTGGGGTTGAACTGCACCATTGCCCCAGCTTCTCAGGCATGGAAGGCACTGGCACCTATGCGCTGCGTCTCAAAAACTACCATGTCGGCACAGCAGAACTGATTGCAGCGCCTTGTAAGACCTACATTGCACGTATCCGAGCCGCCTTCATCTTGCTTCAATGCGGCATGGGGCTGGGCGTTACGCAAGGCGCCATAGATTCCATTTGGCAGGTGGAGACTCAACTGGGACATGTGAACCAGTTTCTTGAAGACCGCCCTGCAGATTTACAGGCCGAGCTGGACGCTCTTAAAGACCGGATACACCAACTCGCTCAAACTCCTTATTGCACCGACACGTCTTACCTCATTGATGTTCTAGATGCCCGAGCGCATTGCTCAGAGCTGAGTCTGAGAGCAGCACAGTCTGCCTTGATGCATCAGGGCGCAAGAGGTTACTTGCTGAGTTCTGCGGTTCAGCGCCGAGTGCGCGAATCTCACTTTGTGGCTATTGTGACGCCTGCCACCAAGCATTTACGAAAAGAAATTGCACGATTGAGTGCAGAAGTCATGCCAGCATGATGCCCAACCACACAGGACCAGCAGCTGCGGTCAAGCAAGTTATTGGAAGTTCAAACTTCTTAAGCCAAGCCCTTTACATCTGCTTGGCCTGTGGTTGGGTCTACAACGAAGCCGAAGGTGATGTGGATTCTGGGCTAGCGCCTGGCACCGCATTTGCAGACATTCCGCAGGACTGGGCCTGTCCGCTGTGTGGCGTCACAAAAGCCGACTTTGAGCCTTTCACACCACCTGACCTCAGCACATTACGGTTACAGGCTCAGCATGCAACGGGCACTCCTATCGTTCGTGTGCGCAACTCAGACCCCGGTGTGGTGATCGTGGGTGCAGGGCATGCAGGCTGGCAACTGGCGCAAACGCTGCGTCAGGCGAATGCCCACTTGCCCATCACCCTGGTGTCAGCCTGTTCAGGCCACAGATACGACAAACCCATGTTGTCCGTGGCCATTGCCCGCGGGCTGGATGGATCTGCCCTGATCCGTGAAACCGGCGCTGCCGCTGCTGAACGACTTCAAGTGAAGCTGCTGGCAGACACGCATGCAGTGCACATTTGCACTACAAGTCAGCAGCTGCGGACCACCAAAGGCACTTTACGCTACCGCCAACTGGTGCTGGCCCATGGGGCTCAAGCTCAAGTCCCACCATCATTGCCGATGGATATTTGCTGGCGCATCAACCACCTGGATGCTTACCTTAAATTTCGAAGTTCACTGCTGCATTCGCCTCGCTCGGGTCCGCAAGAAGTACTGATCGTCGGGGCGGGCCTGGTTGGCTGCGAGCTAGCCAATGACCTAGCCCTTGGAGGGCATCGGATCACCCTCATAGATGCCTCAAGCACGCCGCTCAGTCGTTGGCCCATTGAATTGGCAGGCAACCCCTTGCTGCAAGCTTGGAAAGATTTACCCATTCGGTTTGAGGGCGGCTTGAATGTGAAACAGGTGGAGCGCATCAAACAACGCCTACGGTTGACCACGGATTGTGGCCAACGCTTTGCGGCTGACCACCTGATCGCCGCCACAGGGCTTGCCACGCCCACTCGGCTGGCGCAAAGCGCAAGGCTTAAGTGGTATCAGGGTATTGAAATCAATCCCGCCACGATGGCCACTAGCCAACCCAACATCTACGCCATGGGCGATTGCATCAGTTTGAACGGCACCGCCAGCCGCTTTATCGAGCCTATCAACCGCCAAGCCGTGACACTGGCCGCCTCGTTGTTGGGGGCTTGCGAAGTACCCGCTTACGAAGTCAGACATTTGGCCGTCAGGGTCAAGACAAGTACCTTTCCCTTGACTCTTCAGGCTTTACATTAAAAGAGCCAAGAAATTGCGATTGAACGTTCTTATGCCTTAGGAGTTGTGAACATTTGGCCACCATCGACGTTAATCACACTTCCACTTAAGTAACCACACAAGGGGGAGGCACAAAAAACAGTCAACTTAGACAGTTCGGTCGGTTCAGCAAGTCGGGCAAAAGGGAAGGCAGTCGTCAACTCCTGCCAGCGGTTGGAATCCCCCCACTTGGCTTGAGCTTGGTTTTGGAGCATCTGCTGCATGCGGTCGCTTCTGGTAGGAGAGGGATTGATACCAAATACCCTAACGCCTTTTCTGACGCTGGCGCCACCGATACCTTGTGTAAATGCAATCAAAGCCGCGTTGGCAGCGTAGCCACAAATGTATTCGTATCGGGGGGCAACGCCGGCCATGCCTATGATGTTTGCAATAACCCCGGAACCGCGCTGTTCCATTTCAGCCAAATACACGCGTGTAAGGTTGATGTAACTGAACAACTTGAGCTCCCAAGCAGCGCGCCACTTGGCCTCATCAATGTCATGCAGACTTCCACCCGGGATTGCACCCGCGTTGTTCACCAACACATCAATTGAACCCACTTGGGCATACAGTTTTTCAGCAGCACCTGCTGCGCCCAAATCCTGCTCAATGACCTCAGGAACGATAGACGTGCGTTGCTTGATTTCACCCACAGCATGGTCAAGATTGGACTTGTGTCTTGACACCAAAACGGGATGCGCGCCCTCTTCGGCAAATGCCAAGGCTATGGATAAGCCAATGCCTTTGGAGCCGCCGGTAATCAATACTCTTTTGTGTTCAAGTTGTAAGTTCATGGAGCAGGTACCTGTTCTGTATACCAATGTGCAATGCCTTGACCGGTTTTAAAGCACACATTAGGCGTTTTCATTAAGAGATCGAGCATGCGTTCAAAGCTTCCGAAACGATGCGGTACACCAATGAGATGGGGGTGCAAACCAATGGCAAGAACTCTTGGGTGGTGTTGGGCTTCGCGCTCAAACAAACGTAAGGTATTGACCAAACGCAAATACATTTCCTCAGAGGCATGCTTTTCTACAGCGTAAATGATGGAGTCATTCACCTCTAAGTTGTAAGGCAAGGCTAATAACGGGCCGTGTTGCGTGCTCATCCAATGAGGTACGTCATCCACCACCCAATCAAAAACATACTCAATACCCAGCTGTTTTAAGAAATCAGGGGTGTCGTGCGATTCACGCAATCCTGGACTTAACCAACCTTTAGGTCTTGTTCCTGTAAATGTCTCAATCATGTTGAGGCTGGTGGCAATCAAGTCTTGCTCGCCCTCTGCATGGTTCAGTGATTTTTGGTGCACCCCATGCCCAATAAATTCCCAGCCAACTTCATGCATGGCCTGGGCTGCTTGGGGGTAGGCTTGAATCACCCCCGCATTAAAACTGGTCGAAGCAGGAAGGCCGCGGCTCTGAATCGCCTCAATAATGCGCGGAAGTCCTGCACGCATGCCGTAATCTGCCCAACTGAAGTTGGGAACATCCGGTACCGTTTCTTTGCCATGAGGTGGCGTGATGATGGTGCGAGGCATGCTGGCATCAAACTGCCAATGTTCCACATTGACCACCAAATGCACCATGATGCCGCCCTCTGGTGCGGGTTTGAGCTTGGGGCCATCGTTTGAAAATCGATAGGGAATACGTGGGTTGGCCATAGTCAGTCGTGGGTGTGTCGAATGAGGTTAAGAATCTCCAGCTTCATCGTGCTGAAGGTTTCAGAGGCGGTATCGGCAATCGTGCGCGGTCTAGCAAGTGGAACAGGGATGTGTTTTTGCATGCGACCAGGTCGAGCTGACATCACATAAATGGAGCTGGCCAAAAAAATGGCCTCGTCAATATCGTGCGTTACAAAAATAATGGTGGGCTTGAGTCGCTGCCACACAGATAGCAGCAACTCTTGCATGGTGAGTCGTGTTTGCGCATCCAACGCACCAAATGGCTCATCCATCAACAACACCTTGGAACCCAGGGTGAGGATGCGAGCAATACCCACACGTTGCCTCATGCCTCCAGAGAGTTGAACCGGCAAATGATTTTTAAAGTCTGAAAGACCTACCAGATCGATCATTTCTTGAGCGCGAGCCTCATATTCTGCTGAGCGTTTGCCCTGAACTTGGGGGCCAAAAATCACGTTGTCCCATACGGTGAGCCACGGAAAAAGTGCAGCCTCTTGAAACACCACGCCACGGTCCGGACCAGGTTGGGTTACAACTTGATCCCCAAAGAGCAAACGCCCTGAAGTGGGGGCCTCAAAACCCGCAATAAGGTTCAGTAATGTGGATTTGCCGCAACCTGACGGGCCAAGAAGTGCCACAAACTCCCCTGGTGCCACATCCAAGTCAATGGAATCCAGAGCTTGAACCGGCGGTTTTCCGGGATAGGTTTTGGAAAGTTCGTGAATGTGGATATGAGACATATGGTTGGATTTAATGTTTAGTGACTTTGCAAAACCCGCCAAACCAAGGTTCGCTTTTCAACAAACACAATGATGCGGTCACTGATGTAACCCATCATGCCGATAGACACCATATCGGCCAAAACAATGTCCATGCGCCCAACGTAATAAGCGTCCCACAACACATAGCCCAAACCAGATTTAACAGCAACCATTTCAGAGACGATAACGGCCGTCCAAGAAATGCCAAGGCCAATCCTTAAACCCGTGAACATAGAAGGCATGGCAGAGGGCCAAACCACGCGATAAAGAAGACTGCTGCGACTCGCCCCCATCATCATGGCAGCCCTTACCAAATTGCGCTCCACATCTCTGGCCCCTTGCGTGGTGTTGACCACAATCGCATAGAAGCCGCCTAAAAAAATAAGAAAGATAGAACCCATGTCTCTGATGCCAAAAATGGCAATAGAAAATGGCAGCCAAGCTGTTATAGGAATGGGCCTTAAGCACTGAATCATGGGGTCCATAACGGATGAAATAGTGCGACTCCAGCCGATAAAGAGCCCTAAAGGGACGCCTAAAAAAGCTGCAAGCACAAACCCTTGAATCACCCTGAAAGATGAATACTGAACATTGGACAACCAAGTACCTAAATAGGGATTCAGCCCCAATCCAGGTTGACCAAATATCCAGTCATGCCAGCCGCTCAGCACCTGCAAGGGCGTTGGCAAAATGCCCGCCATGCTGGCCAATGAACCTACCCATTGCCAAAACACCAGCACGAGACATGGCACCACCAACCCAAGCAAAAACTTGGGGGTGGTGCTTCGAATCAAACTAAGACCCATTAACTGCCGTGTCCAACAAAAACTTAACGAACTTCTTTAGCAAGAGCGTCGTCATAGAGTGCTGCGGCTTCTTTGGTCACATCTTTTTGGACGATGCCTTGCTTGAAAGCAGCTTCCGCTAAACGACTGACTTGGTCTTTGTTAAGCACGCCACCCAATTTGATGATCTTGGCAGACTCTCTGGTCACGTTCAGTGGCAAACCGGTGTAAGCAGAATAGGTTTTAGCAAATTCCTCGTTGTTTTTAATCAATTGCTCTTCAGCCTTGAAATACGCCCATAAAAAGCGACGCACCAGTTCTTTTTTGGTGTTCATGGCCTCACCTGAGGCCGCCAACATGCCCAGCTCTGCTCCAACTGCTTTGGATTGGCTGTAGTCCAACTTGGTTGCGAAATAAGCATCGCCTTCGGCAACAGCTTGAGACTCAAAGGGCTCCCACAAGACCATGGCGTCAATGTCACCACGCTTCATCGCCTGAACAAAAGCTGTTCCACCACCTTGAACGTTGACAGGAGAAAACGAGGTGTAAGGCACGTTCTTTTCAATCAAAGACATGGCCCACTGAAACCAAACGGCGGAGCCCGGTGCAATGGCAATTTTTTTGCCGTTGATGTCAGCCCAATCGTCAATCTTGACGCCCTTACGTACCACCAAGTACTTAGGTGAGCTGCCCACTCCAGACAAACCAATCAGGTTTTTACTGCCTTGGGCCGCCACAATGGCCAAGTCTCCAGGCCCTACGGCCGACACATCTACGGAATTGGAAAGCAAAGCCGTACGAGCATCTGCATAGCGAACAAACTCGGCGCGCTTGACTTCAATATTGAGTTTTTTTAATTCTTCCTCAACCATCAACAGCGGTGACAAATGACCCACTTTGACAAAACCCACCGTCAGCACTTCCTTTTGCTTCATGGGCGCAGGCGCTGGGCCTACAGCATGAACAGAAAAGGCGGCAATGCATGCAAGCATTCCCACAAAACCAGTTACCCATTTTTTATACATGTACATGATCAACTCCTTAATGAATAGAAAAACGCTGACTCCACTTACCCCAAACAGACTCCAAACTCTTGGCCCACTCCAATAACGCCATGTCCATCAGTGGCCTGCCTAAAACCTGAACAGCCACAGGTCTCCCCCCACGGTCTCGCCCAGCGGGTAGAGAAAGACAAGGCAAGCCCAAATAATTCACAAAGCCCATGTAATAAAACATGCCCAAGAACTTAGGTTTGCAAAATGAGCTTGCGCCAATTTCCACCTCTCGCCAATCCGGCAACGGTACTTGCAATGCCGGAAAAATAAGCAAATCGGCATCAGCTAAATTTTGCAGAAGAAATGCAGCACACCGCTTTTGTCGTTGATGCATCGCATCTTGATATGCCTGCTCCGACACGGAAGTACCAAACTTAGCCAAAGATCGAACACCAGGCTCAGCAATAGCGTTTTGCAGCGCTTTTGAAAAAGTTTGGCTTACCTCTTTGCAGAGCACTTGGTTGGCCCATTCGCTCAGATCATTAAAACCATGTAAATGGTTTATGTGAAACTCAACGCCAAATTCATCCAACGCCTGCAACATGACACACGCCACTTCAGGGTCTAAATCTGGAGGCAACCAAGCTTTCAGACGAAGTTGTTGAGGGTTCACCTCAACAAGTTGCGAACGAGCGCCCTCCGTTAAAACCGCTTGAAGCACGCATTGCGCATCCTCAGCGTATCTGGCCAATACACCAATGGTGTCCAAAGATGGCGCAAGGGGCATGCAGCCTTGGGTACTTACCAAGCCTAAAGTGGTCTTAAGCCCCAAAATGCCACAACTCGCTGCGGGTATGCGCACTGACCCTGATGTATCTGAGCCTAAAGAGGCGTAGCTCATACCAGAAGCCACAGCAACAGCTGAACCACTGGATGATCCGCCCACTGCGGCTAGAGAATCAAGAGGGTTAACACATGCCGCAAAGTGGGGGTTTTGTGCTGTGGCACCGGCCGCGCATGGCGCCATCACCAAAGAGGCCATATGCATGGCACCTTGTTGTCGCAACAAATTTAAAACTTCGGCAGGTACTGTTTGAGGTGCATCCACTCCGCTATTGACGCCGCAACCTGGCGCCCTACCCGACATATCAAAAATATCTTTATGTGCCAGTGCTACGCCACTGAATGCCCCTTGATAAGTTTCATCACCAGAGTCATGAAAACAGACGGCTGCATGGAACGATTGATTCAACTCCAAGGCTTTTGACCTTTGAGCATCTTGAGCTTGCTTGACCGTAATGGAGCCCGAACGAACCATGGAAAGCAAATCGGTCATTCGGTCGGGCAGTTGCATGGACTGTGATTAATAATTTTCAGCCAACAAACCAAAACCGGGAAGAGGATCCTTGAGTCCAAGTCGACGCAACGCTAGCCAATAGGTGGCCACATTAACGCCAATGAGCGGAATGCCAAAAGCAGATTCAATTTTGGGTGTGATCGCACTCACCGGCAAATTGGTGCCCACATGGATGAACGCTTCAACACCTGGGACCTTCAGCGCTTCAAAACCTTGCATGATCTGCTGTTCTGTAAATTGAGCAACAGCAATTGGACCTTGAGCTTGCAGACCCTTCTTGGCCATAACCTGATACCCACACGAGGTGAAAAACTCTTCAATCAAGGCATCCGCTGGAGGCCAATAGGGTGTGAGTACCGCGATATTTTTAGGATCTCCAATAGCCTTAAGTCCTTCAAGGACAGCCATGGAAGGCGTTACAAAGGGGATACCCGACATATCTTCAAGCCGACGTTCTTCTTTTAATGCACGGGCTCGATCGCCCCTAAAAGAATGGATGGAGTGTCCATGTGCCACAGCTTGCGGCTGGCTTGGAAGCACCAAATGCAGCGCTTCTTCTAAATTGCCTTCCTCGGTGTCCAATGCCTTGCGGTAAGACTCCATGTCGTCATAAGGTCTTGGTGGCAAGTACATCCTGCTCACATGATTGGTCACCCCTTGTGGGCGCATGGATTCCATTTCAGGTTGCACCACTGTATTGGTAGCCGGAACAATGATGGCAATCTTGGCTCGAGTTGCCAGAGCATCCAAGCTGGTTGTGGTCTGGGGTTTAGACGACATAAATAAGTTGGGGAGAGGTTGTCATGAAGTTTTACTCCATTTTCAGGTTAGCAGCTTTGGCTGCTTCAGACCAAATCGTGATGTCAAGCTTTACCGTATCCGCAAATTCTTTAGGGGTGTTGCCAATGGGGTCAACGCCCAAAGACAAGAGACGTTGACGGGTGGCTTCGGACGACATCATTTCCTTGACTGCATCTGATAGTTTTTGAACAACCCCTTGAGGCGTATTTGCAGGAGCCATCAATCCATTCCACGTAACGGTTTTAAAACCAGGATATCCAGACTCCGCAATGGTGGGTACCAGAGGCAACTGAGATGCCCTTCGATCACTAGAGACTCCAATGATTTTGATCAGGCCGCCGCTCACATGAGGCTGTAATTCGGACAGGTTGCCAAAGTACATCTGAACGTTTCCGCTAAGCAAATCGGCTACTGCGGGTGCCCCACCCTTGTAGGCAATGTGGGTCATGTCAAGGTCTGCTCGCTTGAGAAATAAAGCGGGCGTTAGGTGCGACACACTGCCAGAACCGCCAGACGCAAAGTTGAACTTTCCAGGATTTTTTTTGACAAAGCTTACGAACTCTTGAACGTTGTTGGCAGATATAGATTTGTGAACGCCCATTACAAAGGGGTTGCTTCCTATGTTGCTGACAGGTTGAAAATCGCGAATGGGGTCGTAATTGGTTTTGTTGATTACCGGCAAAATAGCCATGATAGGCATCGCAGCCATCAATAAGGTGTATCCATCGGGCGTGGCTTTAGCGACAAATTCAGCAGCAATACCACCGCCTGCACCGAGTTTGTTTTCAACCACCACCGGCTGGCCTAATGAGCTCGTGAGCCGTTCTGACACAAGCCGCGCGATGGAATCGGTGTTTCCCCCCGCTGCAAAGGGCACTATCAATTTGATTGGCCGCACAGGCCAATCTTGAGCCAGTACCACGTGGTGAAACCCAAAAAACTGAAACAGGGCCGCCAATGCCAATAAGCTTAAAAAGCGCATCTATGTATCTCCATCAAGTCAAGGGGTGAGTCAATTGATTGGGTTTCATTGAATGGCTTCGGCGCGCTTGATACTGTTGATCATGGAAGAGTTCAACAGGTAAGCCCTAGCTCGATCAGGGTCAGCACAGATTTCTTGCAGTTCTCGCCTACGTTGCGAACGAAGCTCGGGGTCCTTTTCTTCTAGGTTCTTTTTATTTTTTACAGACAGTTCTTGAACGTACTCCACATTCACCGTGTGTCTTTGCCTATGGTACAGGTCCATCAAAGAGTCATCTGCCTGTCCGTGGAGCACTTCAGACAATTTGTCTGCCAAGTTAAAGGCGTCATGTATGCCGCTGTTCAAGCCAAAACCGCCCAAGGGATTGTTCACATGGGCTGCATCACCCGCCAACAGTACACGGCCTTTTCTGAGATGAGCGGCCACCCGTTGATGCACGTTGTAAATGCTCTGGTGAACGATGGGGTACACCACTTCTGCAGCAGCACCCGTGACACGGTGGATTGCATGTTGTGCGTAAGGTCCGGCCAGCGCCGTGTCGTCTGTAACCTCTGTCGAAACAGGTAAAGTCATTCGCCAAAGTCCGCTTTCAGTCACATCCGGCATCTTGAAAACAGCCACCCATTGCTCAGGGTCGCTGATGTAGGCGTTTTCACGATAGTTCAATTCAGCAAAGTCATAGGTGGTACTGATCACGCTATAGCGCTCAGGCCATGTGTAGCCCGAAAATTCAATATCTGCAGATTTACGAACTTGGCTGCGTCCGCCATCAGCACCGACAAGCCATTGGCAATTGAATTTTTGTGCTCCATTAGGACTTTGAGCCTCTACGGTCACACCCTCTTCGTTTTGCACAAAGGATGTCAGGGCATGATCAAACAAAACCTCAACATGCGGATATGGGCTTAAGCGCTCTAAGAGCAGAGGGGTAAGACGATGCTGCTCAAGATGTAACCTGAACGGGTAAGTGGTGTCTTGAGCCAGCAAACCCAAATCCCACTCCGCGACCAAGCCAAAATCCAAGTCGCAAGACTGCCACTTGGGCACCCGAATGCCAATGTCCAACATCGCCTGAGTAACCCCCACGCGATCCAACATTTCCAGAGTAGGTGGGTGAAAGGTGCCCGCTCGCAGATCGTGGGTCAGGGTGGAATGTGCTTCCAAAACCAAACAACTGATTTGGTTCTGGGCCAATATCAAAGCAGTTAAAAGGCCAACGGGTCCTGCACCAGAAATAATGACTTGGGTATCACGGTTGGCATTAATCTGCATGAAGTTAGGTTGTTTTGCGTTCAAATCTAAAAGCAAATTTTATGGATGACTACAAACAACCCATATTGGTAATTACCAGTGAAATCTAATCGAAATTAGCCCTATAAGCTTTGTGGTTAGTCATTGGTTTTTTTCAAAGTCCCAATTGGCTGAGGCTAGGATGATCATCAGGTCTGCGACCTAATGGCCAATGAAACTTGCGGTCGGCTTGAGCAATCGGCAAATCGTTGATGCTGGCAAAACGCCGCATCATGAGGCCCTGTTCATTGAACTCCCAGTTTTCATTGCCATAACTTCTAAACCAGTTGCCTGAATCATCATGCCACTCGTAAGCAAATCGCACGGCTATGCGATTGTCAGTAAAGGCCCAGAGTTCTTTGATCAGGCGATAGTCCAACTCACGCGCCCACTTGCGAGTCAAAAAAACTTTGACTTCTTCCCGCCCAACCGGAAACTCTGACCTGTTGCGCCAACGTGTGTCGTGGGTGTAAACCCCCACCACACGCACAGGATCACGTGTGTTCCATGCATCTTCCGCCATGCGAACTTTTTGTGCTGCGGTGTCCGCAGTAAATGGGGGGAATGGTGGTCGGCTCTCCGATGCTGTGGGATTCATGTTCAATCAGTACTGCTTGTAAGGTAAAAACTTGCCAGAGAGCACCACGTTGACCCGATCTCCCTTTGGGTCGGGCTGGCGAACAATATCCATACTGAAGTCAATGGCGCTCATGATGCCGTCGCCAAACTCTTCATGAATCAGCTCCTTGATGGTAGTGCCATACACACTGACAATTTCGTACCAGCGGTAAATGAGTGGGTCGGTAGGGACTTGGCTGGGCAAGGAGCCTTTGTAAGGTACCACTTGCAACCACTTGATTTCTTCGGCGTTTAAGTCAAATACCTCTCCAAGCACTTTGGCTTGAGCAGCATCAAAGGTCATTTGACCAAGGCAACCGGCGGTCACCCACTCTTTGCTAAGCCCGACCTTTTGAGCGATGTCCTCCCATTTGAGCCCTTTGGATACTTTGGTTGAGATGATTTTTTCAGTGACGTCGTTGCGGTTCATAACTTCTCCATTAAAAAATTGAAATTGAAATTGAAAATGCTTAGTGCGCCAAGGCACGGGTAACCAAAAAGTCCACAATGTGATTGCGCAAGTCGTAATAGCCCGGCAAATGGTGCAAGCCAGATCGCGTGCGGCTGCGCGGTAAGGGGTTAACTACCACTTCGGCAATACCTCCGGGTGTATAGACGCCTGCTGACTCACTACCGTTACTCATAAGCAAAATGCGGTCAGCCAACAAAATGGCTTCGTCTACATCGTGGGTGATCATGAACACGGTTTGCTGCGTTTGCCGCACGATGCCCATGAGCTCGTCTTGAATGGTGCCACGCGTTAAAGCGTCGAGTGCGCCAAAAGGCTCGTCTAGCAACAGCATCTTGGGTTGAATGGCAAAAGCACGTGCTATGCCCACCCGTTGCTTCATGCCACCGGATAGTTGGCTAGGCTTTTTGTCAAGGGCATGCGACAAACTCACCATGGCCACGAACTTTTCTACCTGATCCTTAAGCTCTTGAGAGCTGACATCTGGCCAACGGGAGCGCACGGCAAAGGCAATGTTTTGACGCACGGTAAGCCAAGGCATCAGAGCATGACCCTGAAACACCACACCCCGCTCTAGGCTTGGCCCGGCCACTTCGCGTCCATCCATAAACACATGGCCGCTGGTGGCTTGATCTAAACCTGCCAACACATTCAAGATGGTGGTTTTGCCACAGCCTGAATGTCCAATGATGCAGACAAACTCCCCTTTATCTAAGGTGAATGACACCCCAGAGAACACAGGTTTTAAGGGGTTGTAGGCCTTGCAGAGTTGCTCAATGCGCAAAAAGCCTTGACCATGTTGAACGGTAGACAATGCGGCCACAGAACGCTCCAGAACATCACTCCACATAGGTCACCCCTTTTTGCAGTTGCGCAAACATGAGGTCCAGACACATACCCACCACACCAATTAACAAAATGGCAAAGATCACATTGGTCAGGGACAAGTTGTTCCACTCGTTCCAAACAAAGTAACCCACCCCCGTCCCACCCACCAGCATTTCAGCCGCCACAATCACCAACCAAGCAATGCCCATGCTGATGCGCATGCCCGTCAGAATGGTGGGCGCAGCGGCTGGCAGGATCACCAAAAAGGCTTTGCGCAAAGGGCTCACCTCAAGGGTGGCGGCCACATTAAGCCAGTCCCGCTTGACCGATGCCACACCAAATGCGGTGTTAACCAACATCGGCCAGACCGAGCAAATAAAGATGACAAAGACTCCCGAAATGGAAGAGTCTTTGATGGTGTAGAGCGCCAATGGCATCCAAGCCAAGGGGCTGATGGGCTTGAGCACCTGAATAAACGGGTCTAAAGCACGGCGCAACAAAGGCGACATGCCAATCACAAATCCCATTGGAATGGCCACCAAACAAGCCAGCCCAAAACCCAAAGCCACACGTGCCAAAGAATGGGCCAACTGAATGGCAATGCCTTTATCGTTAGGTCCCTTGTCGTAAAACGGGTCGGATACGTGGCCCCATACCGTGCTGCCCATTTGGGCTAAGGTTGGAAACCCAGAGCCCTTGGATGAAGTGCCCACGTCTTTGCCCATCATCTTGGCGTATTCGATTTGTTCGGGCGACATTCCGGCTGTGGTACTTACCGTAGCCGAAGAGGCTGTAGCCACATACCAGATCGCCAACACCAATAAGAAAATCAACACCGACAGCAAACCTGCTCTGAGGTTGAGCGATCGCACAGAGTTCATGTCAGGCCACCTTTCGGATGGCAAAACTCTTGGCGTATTCGGCAGCCTTGGCGGGGTCGAACTCTTTGGCCATGATCTTGAACTTGGGATAGGCGCCATCGGGCACTTTTTGATCTAGAGACTTCATGTGTTTTTTGGCATCGGTCAGCAAAAACACCTTTTCCGCAATTTGCTTGTAGTCCACATCGCCCTTGATGTAGCCCCAGCGTTGCATTTGGGTAAGCATCCATACGGCCATGCTCTGCCACGGCATAGGGTCAAAGTCTGCACGGTCGGGCACATTTCGAATGCCCCCAAGTCCATCGGCAAACTTGCCCGTTAGAACTTGAGTGATCACCAGTTCGGGCTGGTTCAAGTACTGAGCAGGCGCAATGACCTTGGCAATGAGTTCGCGGTTTTCTGGCTTGCGCGCCATGGCGGCGGCAGTCAGCACCGACCTATAAAGTGCTGCAAACGTATTCGGATTCTTTTGAATGAATTCGGTGCTGGTACCAAAAGCACAACAGGGATGGCCATTCCATAAATCCTTGGTCAGCAAATGGATAAAACCGACCTCCTCAAATACGGCGCGTTGATTAAATGGATCTGGGCCTAAAAAGCCATCAATATTCCCTGCGCGTAAGTTGGCCACCATTTCTGCAGGAGGTACCACACGAATTTGCACATCGGTATCGGGGTTGATCCCAGCTTCAGCCAAGTAGTAACGCAACAAAAAGTTGTGCATGCTGAACTCGAACGGAATGGCAAATTTAAAGCCTTTCCAGTTTTTGGGGTCGCGGTTTTCTTTGTGCTTGAGCGCTAAGGTAATGGCTTGTCCATTGACGTTTTGAATGGTGGCCACATTCATGGGGGTGGCATTGGAGCCCAGACCCATAGAAATGGCCAATGGCATGGGGCTTAAAAAGTGCGTCGCGTCGTACTCTTTATTGATCATCTTGTCGCGAATGAGCGCCCAACCAGCGGTTTTAGTGACCTCTACATTCAAGCCCTGCTGGCGATAAAAGCCTAAAGGATGCGCCATGATGAGTGGTGTGGCACAAGTGATAGGGATAAAACCAATCTTGAGGTCTTTTTTCTCTAAGGCATTTTTATCTTGCGCCATGGCTTGAAGGCTGGCAATGGGCAACACGCTGGATATAGCGGCCATGGCGGTGCCCTTGCCCACTGCTTTCAAAAAACGCCTTCTAACGGCGTCTTGTGGAAAGATGGCCTTGATTAAGGTGGCCTCAACAAACTGGTTGCTGTAAGCCTCAAAGTCCAGCCCTTGGCTGCGTTGCCGCAACTCTGCAGCGGCAACCTCAGCGGTAGCTTCGGCCTGATGTTCAGAGACGGTATGGTCTCGGCCACAGCTGCACTTGAGCAGCAAAGGACGGTCGGCTTCGTAGGGGTCAAAATATGAAGTCATGTAGGCACCTTTGGGTTAAATACCTACATGAAGCAGCAATCTCCGTGCCAGCTTACGAATGGTGCAAGCGAATTCTCATGCACCAATTTGGGCAAATGCTTATTTTAAAGTTGGCTCATAACCTAAAAATTCTGCACTGATGCGTGCACCAATTTGGTTGATTTGCTCTAA
>DDPM01000128.1:0-9851 GCA_002342165.1 Hylemonella sp. UBA2468 | reverse complement strand
TGGCGCTCACTCACCAATTTAAGATTACTCAACACCTCCACCATGCTGGCGTGCAATGACCGCGGCATGTCTGGCCGAAGAATCAACAACTCGGCCACACGTTCGGGGCGAATAACATCACGGTACACCTTGCGATAGACCTCAAAGGCACTCACACTGCGCAGAATTGCACTCCAGTGATAGAAGTCGTAGGCTTGGTCTTTTTCGTTGGCCGCACCAAAAAAGTCGCTTTCAACGGCGTGGTACTTCACGTCCACCAAACGGGCTGTGTTGTCGGCGCGCTCTAGAAAAGTACCCATTCGCATGAAATAAAGCGCTTCATCCATCAGCATGGTACCCACGGTGACACCTCGGGACAAATGTGAGCGAAATTTGACCCATTCAAAAAACTGCCCTGGGTCACTCAAAAACGCTTTGCTGTTTACCCACCGCTGAGCCTCCAGCCATGTCTGGTTTTGGGTTTCCCACAACTCCGTGGTCAAGGTACCTCGAACCGCACGTGCATTTTCCCGAACCGCTCGCAAACAAGAAATGATGGATGACGGGTTGTCAGGGTCACTCACCATAAATTCCATAACACCATTGGCTGTGACTTCACCATACAAAGCTTGGTATGAAGGAAGCAACTCGCTGATAGATAAAAGCCCTTGCCAGCCCCATTTGGCAACTGCAGCCGATTGGGGAAGTAACGAAGTTTGGTAATTGACGTCAAGCATGCGGGCCGTGTTTTCCGCGCGCTCAAAGTAACGGGACATCCAGTACAAGTGATCTGCGGTACGACTTAGCATCCCCAATTCCTTATGCTTCAAGCACCCATGTATCTTTAGTGCCGCCGCCCTGGCTGCTGTTGACCACTAATGAACCTTCTTTCAGAGCTACACGGGTTAGGCCACCTGGAACCATTTGAACTGTTTTGCCCGACAAGACAAACGGACGAAGGTCAATATGTCGTGGTGCAATGCCCGACTCCACGTAGGTAGGGCAAGTGGATAGACTCAAAGTGGGTTGGGCAATGTAAAGCTCAGGATGTGCCAGCAACTGGCTTCTAAAGGTTTCAATTTCAGCCTTGGTAGACGCAGGACCTACCAACATACCGTAGCCTCCTGCCCCATGAACTTGCTTGACTACCAGCTCGCCTAAATGGGCCAAGGTGTAGGCCAAGTCTTCAGGTTTGCGACACATGTAGGTAGGCACATTGTTCAAAATGGGCTTTTCACCCAAATAAAACTCAATCATGGCCGGTACATAGGGGTAAATGGATTTGTCGTCCGCCACCCCCGTGCCGATGGCGTTGCATACCGTGACATGCCCAGCTTTGTAGGCGTCCATCAAACCGGCACAACCCAAGGTGGAATCGACCCGGAAAGCCGCTGGGTCTAAAAAGTCATCGTCCACACGGCGGTAAATCACGTCTACCTGCTTGGGGCCACGAGTGGTTCGCATGTAGACGTAACGGTCTTTCACAAAAAGGTCTTTACCCTCGACCAACTCCACGCCCATTTGTTGCGCTAAGAACGCATGCTCAAAATAGGCGCTGTTGTACATGCCCGGCGTGAGCACCACAACATTGGGCTGAGACCGGCCGCCCGGGCTGGCATCGCGCAAGGTTTCGAGCAGCAAGTCTGGGTAATGCGCCACTGGAGCCACAGAGTAGGTACTGAATAAATCAGGGAACAACCGCATCATCATTTTGCGGTCTTCAATCATGTAGCTCACACCACTGGGTACCCGAAGGTTGTCTTCAAGGACGTAATATTCACCGCCGCCTTGACTGTTTGCCGCCCGCACAATATCAATACCGCTGATATGAGAATAGATGTTGCCAGGCACATTGACCCCCATCATTTCGGGACGAAACTGCACGTTTTGAAGTACTTGCTCAGAAGGGATCAGACCCTTCTTTAAAATTTCTTGACCGTGGTAAACGTCATGCACAAAATGGTTCAGTGCAGCTACGCGCTGAGTAAGACCTCTTTGCAAACCGGCCCATTCGTTAGATGAAATGATGCGCGGAATGACATCAAAAGGAATCAAGCGCTCAGTTCCAGAGCCGTCTTCATCTTTTTCGCCATAAACGGCAAAGGTAATTCCCACCCTTCGAAAAATCACCTCGGCCTCGGCTCGACGAGCTTGCATGGTCGCGTCCACTTGCCTTGCCAACCATTCGGCATAAGCCTGATAGTGCGACCGCGCAACCGCAGACTGCCCAGAGGCAACCTGCGAATTGACCACATACATCTCATCAAATCCCATATGGATGGCTCCATTAATGATGGCGATATGAGAGCAATTTAAATGCCAAATTTGATACACATCACCATATGAAACATATTTTTAGTCTTTTTTCTGGGGCTTCATGAGCATTGGCTCGTGTCTTGCTAGAGTTGACAAGGCCTTGATTTGTCGGATTGGAAAGAAAGCACAGCCCATGACCATACACGCCGCTTTGCAGCACGTAACCCAATACAGTTATGACCGGCTGGTCAGCCTAGGACCTCAAGTCGTTCGATTGCGTCCTGCACCTCATTGCCGCAGCAAAGTGGTGGCCTATTCAATGAAGGTTGAACCCAACCAACATTTCATTAACTGGCAGCAAGACCCCTTTGCCAACTACCAAGCGCGTCTGGTGTTCCCAGAGCCCACCAAAGCGTTTAAGGTCACGGTAGACCTGGTAGTCGAAATGGCGGTTTACAACCCTTTTGACTTTTTTCTAGAAAAAGAGGCCGAAAATTTTCCTTTTAATTACAACGAGGTCACCCGAGTTGATTTGGCACCCTACCTGGTCACCGAGCCGGTATCCAAAACCAAAACACCCAATCTTCAAAGCTACCTTCAAGGAATTGACCGCACTTCCAAGCGCACTATCGACTTTTTGGTGTTCCTGAACCAAAAGCTCCACCAAGACATTCGCTACCTGATTCGCATGGAGCCTGGAGTCCAAAGCCCTGAGGAAACCCTGACTCTTTGCAGTGGCTCTTGCCGAGACTCAGCTTGGTTGTTGGTACAGCTCCTGCGTCACAGCGGACTAGCTGCTCGTTTTGTGTCGGGTTACCTCATTCAGCTCACCCCGGACGTAAAAGCCTTAGATGGCCCCAGTGGGACCAACCACGACTTCACGGACCTGCATGCTTGGTGCGAGGTCTATTTGCCTGGGGCAGGTTGGATTGGTTTGGATCCCACTTCAGGCTTATTGGCAGGTGAAGGCCATATCCCTCTGGCGTGTACTCCCGACCCCACAAGCGCAGCTCCCATCGAAGGGGTCGTAGATGAATGCGAAGTGGAGTTCGATCACCACATGGCGGTAACCCGAATTCATGAATCACCACGCGTGACCCGGCCCTACTCCGACGAACAGTGGCAACACATCCTCCAAACCGGTGTCGCGGTGGACCGCCACCTTACTGAGGGCGATGTCAGGCTGACGATGGGGGGAGAACCCACATTTGTTGCGGTAAGTGACCGCGATGCACCAGAATGGAACACAGACGCTTTAGGCCCCACCAAGCGCGGCTTTGCCACGG
Organism: Hylemonella sp. UBA2468; assembly: GCA_002342165.1. GTDB lineage: Bacteria > Pseudomonadota > Gammaproteobacteria > Burkholderiales > Burkholderiaceae_C > Hylemonella. Next base: position 6,330 of record DDPM01000128.1, on the reverse strand, counting down.
AATTGGTTCACAAATTAAGAGATGAATATGGTCAGGGTGGTTTTCTGCACTTTGGTCAAGGCAAGTGGTATCCAGGCGAGCAGCTACCGCGTTGGGCTTTATCAATTTATTGGCGCGCTGACGGCCAGCCCATTTGGGAACGGCCTGATTTGTTTGCTGATGAACGCCATCCCATGCACTACAGCTCCGCAGATGCCCAAAGGTTTGTCACGCGTTTGGCTGAACGTTTAAACCTGAGCCTGCAATACATCACCCCGGGGTTTGAAGATGTTTGGTACTACTTGTGGCGTGAACGCAGGTTGCCGGTTAACGTCGACCCGCATGAATCCCGCTTGGACGATGAAATGGAGCGCATCCGCTTGCGCCGCGTATTTGGGCAAAAGCTCGAAAGTGTGATTGGCTACGTTTTACCCCTTCAGGCCAAGGCCGCACCCGAACTAGAGGGCCCAAAGTGGAGCACCGGCCCTTGGTTTTTTAGAGATGAACGCATGTACTTGGTGCCAGGAGACTCCCCAATGGGCTATAGATTGCCTTTGGACTCCTTGCCTTGGGTGACTGACAACGACTACCCCCACTTGATCGAACAAGACCCTTTTGCACCCCGATCACCTTTGCCCAGTGCGGCACAAATCAAAGCGCAGTACCCAATAACAACAAACGGAGCCCCAAGCGCTTTGGATTTAGCCCAAGGCAAGGCCAAAAGTAAGGGCGAGGGCTTGGCCACATCGGCCCTGCCAGCGCGACATGAATCGGCTTATTGGGTTACCCGAACTGCCTTGTGCGTCGAAACTCGCGACCCAATGCGCGCCAATGGACCCAAGGCTGAAGCCGAACATGGAGGGCAAAGTGGCTTGCTATATGTGTTCATGCCGCCCTTGGCAAAACTCGAAGATTATTTGGATCTACTCGCCGCAGTGGAGGCAACCGCTCAAGACCTGAACATGAAAGTGGTTCTTGAAGGTTACCCGCCGCCTCGCGACCCAAGGCTCAAGGTCTTGCAAGTCACACCTGACCCGGGTGTTATTGAAGTCAATATCCATCCTGCACACAACTGGCACGAGGTGGTTCAACACACCGAGTTTTTGTACCAAGCGGCATTTGAATCTCGACTTTCTGCTGAGAAATTCATGGCAGATGGCAAACATACAGGTACCGGTGGCGGCAACCATGTGGTGCTGGGCGGAGCCACCCCCTCAGACAGCCCTTTTTTAAGACGCCCCGACCTTCTGGCCAGCTTGCTGCTGTATTGGCACAACCACCCTTCTCTGAGTTACTTGTTCTCGGGTCTGTTTATTGGGCCCACCAGCCAGGCTCCACGCGTGGACGAAGCCCGCAACGACCAGTTGTACGAGCTTGAAATTGCTTTGAAACAAATTCACCAGCAAAGGCAGCAATGGGGGCCAAATAGTGGTTACTTGCCCCCCTGGTTACTTGACAGAAGCTTAAGAAATATTTTGGTGGATGTCACGGGCAATACTCACCGCAGCGAATTTTGTATCGACAAACTTTATTCACCTGACAGTTCAACCGGTCGGCTTGGCTTATTAGAACTGCGCGCTTTTGAAATGCCCCCTCACGCCCGCATGAGCGTGGCGCAACAACTGCTGTTGCGCGCTTTAGTGGCCAGGTTCTGGAATTCTCCATACCTTGCACCCGTGACACGATGGGGTACCGAATTGCACGACCGTTTTTTATTGTCTACCTTTGTGCGCATAGATTTTTCAGATGTGATGACCGAAATGCGGCAAGCCGGATTTGACTTTCAGGATACATGGTTTGCTCCACACTTTGAATTCCGCTTTCCACTCGTGGGCCAAGTGAACCACATGGGCGTTGAGTTAAGCCTGCGTAACGGTTTGGAGCCTTGGCATGTGATGGGTGAAGAAGGTAGCAGCGGAGGTACGGTACGTTATGTGGATTCGTCCTTAGAACGTCTTGAGGTGCACGTATCGGGCTTTAATGAGAGCCGCTACGCTCTGACCTGCAACGGCCGCCCCGTGCCATTGCAATCGACCGGGACAACAGGTGAGTTCGTGGCCGGCATTCGATATAAAGCCTGGAACCCACCATCGAGTTTGCATCCTAATATTGGAGTTCATGCCCCACTCACTCTAGATTTGGTGGACACTTGGTTTAAAAAATCAGTTGGAGGTTGCCGCTACCATGTGGTGCACCCTGGAGGCCGTAACTACGACACCTTGCCGATCAATGCCTACGAGGCTGAAAGCCGGAGGATGTCCCGCTTTGAGCCAATGGGACATAGTTCAGGCCCGATATTGGTACCACCTGCGAATGCGCAGCTTTCGGCTAGTAAAGAGTTTCCCTTCACCCTAGATCTGCGGCGCTGAGACAATACGTGAGTGGAACGCAATTTTGTTGATTCAAGCCACATGAGTGGTCCTGTACAGCCCCAGCAAATGACCTTGGAACCCAACTCTGGGTCACAAGATGTGGCTTGTTGGGCGGCAACTGCACAGGCAGGACATTTTGACGAGCTCAGGGGCGGAGTACTTCCCCACCATCTTCCTAAGGCCTTGGGAGATGAAGCACCAGACTTTTTAGCTCAACCCGACCAATTGGCACCTGGCTGGCACGACTTTTTTACAAATGCTGGCATCAACGATTGGTCAGAGCTGAATCTGCGCACCGATCAACTGGCTCGCCAAATACGCGACAACGGTACGACCTACAACGTCTACGCCGACAGCCAAGACCTGCAACGGCCGTGGGCGCTGGATTTATTTCCACTTGTTATTTCTCCTGCGAGTTGGAAACAAATTGAAAACGGTGTCCTTCAGCGAGTGCAGTTGCTCAACGCGATCATGACGGATGTGTATGGACCGCAGGAGCTACTGCGCAAGGGCTTGCTTCCAGCGGCTTTGGTACATGGCCACCCAGGTTATATACGGGCTTTGCATGGCGTGAACCCGGTGGGTGGCAACCACTTGAACATCGCCGCATTTGACCTGGCGCGAGGACCCGATGGCATGTGGTGGGTCATGGCACAGCGAACGCAAGCCCCATCGGGACTGGGTTACCTGATGGAAAACCGGCTGTCTATTTCGCGCCAATTTCCGCAAGCCTTTGAAACGATGCAGGTGCAGCATTTGGCATCCACATACCGTGCGTTGATCGAGGGAATACGCCAAATGAGCCCTGCGGGTACAGATGCACACATTGCCTTGTTAACTCCCGGACCATATAACGAAACCTATTTTGAACACGCATACTTGGCGCGTTATCTGGGTCTGACCTTGGTCCAAGGCAATGATTTGGTGGTGCGCAACTGCCGTCTATATTTGCGCACCCTAGAAAAACTGGAACCCATCGACAGCCTAATCAAGAGGGTTGACGATGTGTGGCTGGACCCGCTTGAGCTTAGGCCCGACTCCTCTTTGGGTGTTCCGGGTCTGTTGCAGGCCATTCGTGCCGGTAATGTGCTGGTGGTCAATGCTCCGGGCTCTGGCTTTTTGGAATCCAACGCATTGCTGGGTTTTCTACCTGCACTGTCGCAGCACCTGTTAGACCAGGAACTCCAACTCCCCGCAGCTCCAACTTGGTGGTGTGGAGAACAAGCCGCTGTTGCACAAATATTGCCACGGCTAACAGAATGCGTGATTCATCCCACCTACCCCAAATCACCCAACTTGCCCACCTTCGATCCAGTGCGGGGGTCTGAGCTATCAAGAAGCGCTCAGGACGAATGGGCTGGAAAAATTATGCGTGAAGGTGACCTCTACACCTTGCAAGCCAATAAACGATTGTCGCAAATGCCCATTTGGAACTCTGATCCACAGCGTCCTCGTATGGAACTACGTTCTGTGATGCTGCGGGTATTTGCTATGGCCGATGGTCGCAACTCCTGGAGAGTTTTACCCGGTGGGTTAGCCCGATTGGTCAGTGCAGACGATGGGATGGCCACGATGCAGCGTGGCGGAAGCAGTGCCGATGTCTGGGTGAGAACCGAAGGAGAGGTAGACCGCACCAGCTTGTTGCAACCCCAGCTCACTCCGGCTATGGTGATGGAACGTAGGCGCTTGGTCACAAGTCGAGCAGCCGAAAACCTCTACTGGTTAGGCCGCTACACGGAGCGGTCTGAAAACACGTTACGTTTGGTCCGACTGACTCTAGAAGCGCTTAACGGTGAGCACCAGGGCTCCGTATCCCTCATGAAGGCACTCCAGCTTATGGCGGAGCATAACCATCTGATTCCAACCGGCACGCCCTCACCTTTGCAGTCGCGCCGTGTTTTTGAGCGCGCCCTCATTGCCAGCCTTAACGACCATCACCATAGTTACAGCCTTGGTTTTGATCTTCAAGCGGTGAAAACCAATGCCTCGGCGGTACGTGACCGTTTGTCTTTAGAGCAATGGCGCTTGACCGTTCGGGCAGAGCAAGAGTTTCGAGAGTCGTGCGCCTCACTGCAGAATCAAGGAGATTTTTCGTTTGTTCAGGTACTCAGGACCTTGGACACGACCAGCGCAACACTGGCAGCTATGACCGGCGCTCAAATTGACCGCATGACGCGCGACGAAGGTTGGCGCTTGATGACCATTGGCCGTTTTGTGGAGCGTTTGGACTTTTTATCCAGTGCTACAAAAATCATGGAGCAGTCCGATGGCCTGCATGAGGCAGGAGGGTTTGCCGCCATTTTGTCTTTATTTGACAGCACCATCACTTTTCATGCTAACTACCAGCAAAGCCGAAGTGTGTGCGCCCTCCTGGAGTTGTTGGTCATGAGTGACGACAACCCCCGCTCTCTGGCATGGGTCACACGAGCGCTAAGAAAGAGTTTGAGCAAATTACCCAAAGCCAACTCCAAGCAAATGAAAAAAATGCTGGCACTTTTACCTGACCCCAAACATTGGGAACTGGATGTGCTGTGCAATGAGCTCAATACCTTAGCGACCTTTGGCCGATTACTCGATGAATTAACCCAAGCCTCATGGACAGTGTCGGACGAAATCAGTTTGAGATTTTTCACACATACCCAAGATGTTGGCAAAAGTCTGAGCACCTAAAGGCTGAATCCTCTTCTATGAAGCTCCAGGTGACCCACCNNCCCGCCGTTGAAACGGCCCAACACATGTTGTGCTTGCAGCCCCAGACAGCGCCGTGCCAGACGTTAAGCCAACAGAAATTGATTATTGAGCCGCCACCCCTCCAATCAAATCAAGAGCGAGATGTTTTTGGCAATATCCGCACATATTTCTCATTCCAATCACCACATACAGCGCTTGATGTGATTGCCATAAGTCAGCTAGAAACTCAAGCGCCAAATTCAGTGCCAGCGGATGCGGGCCTGGTCAGTTGGAACGTAGTGCAAAAGCAATTCAAGTACAACGCAAACCAACCCTTTGATGAGGCTGTTGAGTTTGTGTTTCCTTCGCCATTCGTGGAACGCCATGAGGACTTTGCACAGTACGCTCGCCCGAGTTTTCCCATAGACGCTCCGTTAATAAAGTGCGTGCGCGACCTTATGCACCGCATTCATCAGGACTTCGAATATGCCTCCCAAAGCACTGAAATCAACACCCCTGCTCGTGAAGCCTTAGCCATGCGCAAAGGGGTATGCCAGGATTTTGCGCACATCATGTTGGCGTGTTTGCGCACGATGGGCTTACCTTCACGTTACGTGAGCGGGTATTTGGTAACCCATCCACCACCAGGGCAGGAAAAGTTGCTGGGAAGTGACGCGTCGCATGCATGGGTTTCTGTGTACGTACCCGACTTGCCGGGAGAGCCATCAGAGCGCTGGTATGACCTCGACCCCACCAATGACCATGATGGTTGGGGTACACCTGCAGAGGACTATGTGCGGCTTGCAATTGGCCGAGACTATGCAGATATTTCACCTATACGTGGCGTGATCCATGGCGGCGCAAACCATACCCAGCATGTGGGCGTTACCGTAGGTCCTTGGACAACAGAAGTCCACCCGTAAGCCAATGATGCTCGGACTTAACTGTCCAGTTCTTGCGCCATATTGCGCAAAGCCTCTTCAAAAGCCTCGGCGGGCTGCCCGCCTGAAATCAGGTACTTTCGGTTGACCACCACTGCGGGTACAGAGCGTATGCCTGCGCGTTGCCACTCCTGCTGGCTGGATCGAACCTCCAAGGCGTATTGGTCGCTCTGCAAAACCTCTTGTGCCTTAACAGCGTCCAAGCCAGCTGCGCTGGCGGCTTGCACCAAAACCGCCGGGTCACTGACTTTTTCAGCGCGGCCATGGTAGGCCTTGAGCAGTTCCATTTTGAGCGCATGTTGGGCTTCAAGGCTCAAGGTGCCTGCCCAGTGAATCAACCTGTGTGCATCAAAGGTGTTCCAAATGCG